>JBBSQL010000024.1:0-43093 GCA_038257845.1 Chitinophagales bacterium | reverse complement strand
TTTCTTATCCATACAAAACATCGAAAAAAACTGGACAGGCAGTATTCACAGTTGGGGAATTATTCTTCATCAATTTTTAACTATCTTTCAAAATAGATGCAGGATATAATATAGTGTTTACACAATCTGCTTTATAGTCTCAAATAAAGTGCTAAAAGTGGGAATATAATGAACGGTGAAGTGATTGCTATTCTTTTGAACACAACGCTTTTCCTGTGATATGATTTAAACTTGTTTCCATAATTTTTTGCTTCTGCTTCTTTATAGAAGGATATAAATCCACGCCTTTGCTTGTGAATCTCCATACCTTGTGGTGTTTGATAAATCCTTTCTGCATTAGAAGAAGTTACAATATTTATAATGTTTGCAATCACCTTACTTTGTTCACTTGGTTCTATATTCTGAGATTGTAATTCATTAGGGAATTTTTTCAATTCACGATTGAATGCTTCTTGACGATATTCTTTCAAATACAAATCGCCCCATTTACTAATACTCACAATTTTATTTCCCATAACTTTTATTTAGTTGAAGTATATATTGTTGAAGAATAATTCTGTTAGGCTACGCATGTCTTGCAATTACTGCAAACGAGCAGGGCTTGCCGACGTACGGTAATTAGTATTCCGTCCAGCCCAGAACCGCTGCTGATTAAAAATTATGGGTGGTCTCTAAATCCGCTTTACATAAGGACCCATGTTGGCTGCCGTTTTAATTAGGACTGATAATTAAATTTTTAGCCTGCTAAATTTTTCTAAATAATTTACATTAACATCCTCTAACTCCTCGTATGTTATTACTTTAATCCCTTCAAACATCCTTTTAAGGTCAGGGTCAAACAAATTTTTCATTTCCTCTTTTTCTTCAAGCCTACCAGCAAGTAGGACGAAATCAAAATTATCAGTTTGATATTCTAATTTTGAATGTAGTTCAACTTTATTGATTGGGTTTTGTGCAAATTGTTTGTAACCCCAAACTTGATTTAAATGCGATAAGAATTCACTACTAATTTGTGGACGTTTGGCAGTTTTTTTTACATAAAAAGTAACATCTTCCTTTTTTACTTCAAAAAACGTTGTATTTAAGAACTCTGGATATTCTGTTTTTAATATAAAATCACATTCTTCACTGTCTTTTGAATTTAACTCGTTGAGATTTAACTCATACTTCATATCACTATATGTATCCCTTAGTAAAACAGTCCGATTGTTTTTAAAAAATTGATGTAAGACTGCTCTTTCACCGTTTTTCCGGTCATATTTAATATGGTTTTTGTAGGTGTCAATGTACTTCATTATTGCTTCCTCAATAAGTTTGTCACTTAAAAGAAGCCAATCATAGTTTAATGCCTTTGGACACTTGATAAACTCAAACGAAAGAAGTTTAGTTTCATTAGTAAAGTAATGGGCGGCATTATTAGATATTTTTCTGGAATAATAATTTTTATATAAAATGGTGTTCCTAAAATTAGGCAAGTCTTTTATTTTAATTCGCAATACTTCAAGGTCAGTGTTCAATTGTTTTCGCCAGTTTTTTATTAGCCTTTCGCATTCTTTTATAAATTCGCTATGTTTCCCAAATTCATTTTTTTTAACGATGGAGTTAAAACTGCTATTAAAATTAGTTGACTTATCATCGTTTTTGGAGTATAAAAGAATCGGTATTGAGCTAATTCGGAAGTCTCCTTTGGAATATGATGTACTTAAACAATTTTTAAAGAAACATAATTCGGAAGCTTTTAAAATATCATTGTCTGTGTAAGCCGAGTCATTCGTAACTATTAGGTCAATAGCAAGTTTTCGTCCTTCAAGATGTTTTATGATAAAGTCTTTGCAGGAATCAAATGAGTGTACAAAAAGTAAAGAATTACTTTCGTATCCACAAGAACTGAATATTTTAAGATACTGTTCCTTTGTTTCTTCATAATCATTAATTAGTATTCTCACTGGGTATAATACTTTTTAATTATTGTATGAGTGCATATTTGCTTTTCAAAGTTAATGGTGTTTCGAAAATGGGAGCCAACACACAAATTTATGCTATATCCCATCATCCAGCCAAAAAATTTCGTACCCGAAAATCAACCATTTCTCCTTATACCTTTTTAATTATTATTAGTGTAGTCCTTAAGAATTCAATACGTTCCCTAAATTTTCCTAAACAATTGGCAACTTACCTTTTCTTTTTTAATTTTATAAAACATCACAGAAAAAAATTCAACTATGATCACAATCGAAACCACTATCAATGCACCCGAAAAAAGTTTGGGAATACTGGACAAAACCCGAACACATCATTAAATGGAACGCGGATTCGGATGACTGGCTTACAACACGCGCAGAGAATAACCTTCACGCCCGTGGAAAATTTTATGATCATAAAAACTTCTTATACCCTTCCATGCAATCTTGTAAGCGTCTAGCAAGAAAATCATTTCCTTCTTTCAATTCATTGAATATGATTTGTGCTTCTTCTGAATAATTTATTTTTTTCTGCAAATCCCAGTGGGGAGGTGGTGGCTGAAGATTTGTTATCCTGTCTGCCAGTTTTACTGCCCAAACTTCTTTTTGTAATTTTTTTATTCTCTGTAAACTATCCTGCATTTTTTTCTCTTTCGGTAAAGTTTCATTCTTGGTTAATGCAACAACTGCATTCGCAATTTCAATTCCAAAACTATTTTTCAATTCTTCAAAACTGGTTGATGTATCTTCCATCGTATCGTGCAATAACGCAACCTGTACAGCAAAACTTACATCAAAATTGTTCGTGTGTGCGGCTGCGATCAATATTTCCATTGCTACATTACTTATATGTACAACATAGGGAAGTTCAGTCCCCGGTACTTGTTGCCCTTGCGCTGTATGTTTTCCCGCAGCAAATTTTAGGGCTTCCTGGTAAAGTGTTTGCGTATCCATTTTTCATTTTAAAGTTTGTTTTTTAAAAATTGTTTTCATGCGAATTCAAAAGCCATTGGAGAATTTTGAAAGTGAAAGTAAATCGTTTTAAATCCCCACATCAAAACTATTATAATAATTACTCTCTTAGTTTGTCATCTTTCCAAATTCCCTTCCTGTTTTCAATTGCTTATTTTTCAGCAGTTTTAATTTGGCCGGAAAATATTTCATTTCATACACATATTAAATCTAAACTTCCTGCAAGCTATTAAATCAATTTAAAATGACCAGTAAAGTGCCGACAGAAATAAGTATCCAAAGGATAACTGCTAATATCAGTGGCTTTGCACCCACGTTCCTCATCACTTTTAATGAAAGCCCGGCACCGATTAAAAATAATGTAAGCGTTAGTCCTGCTTTTGCAATTGTAACAATTACAGGGCTGATCTTTTGTACAAAGGGAACATAAGAATTCAAGCACATGGCTAAAATGAAATAAGCAATAAACCAGGGGATCTTAATTTTACTTTCTTTGTTTTTGAAAACCATCACTGAAAAAATTGACAGTGGAATGATCCATAAGGCTCTTGATAGTTTTACAGTAGTTGCTACTTCCAAAGCTTCTGAACCATATTTACTTGCTGCCCCTACAACGGAACTCGTATCATGAATAGCAATCGCGCACCAAAGGCCAAAATCATGTTGTGATAAATTTAAAAGATGACCGATAAAAGGAAATATCAATAAGGCGATTGAGTTCAATGTAAAGACTACTGCTAATGCTACAGAAATTTGACTGGGCGTTGCTTTCACGATTGGAGAAATTGCCGCAATGGCGCTACCACCGCATATTGCAGTTCCTGCTGAAACAAGGTAACCTGTGATCTTTTCAATTTTTAAAATCTTTGTCAATAAATAACCTGTGATCAAAACGGTAAAAATACTGGCCACTGTAAAAATAAACCCTTCTTTCCCGGCTTTCAATGCGCTGGTAACATTCATGCCAAAGCCCAGTCCAACCACTGAAATTTGTAATAAAATATGTACCAGTTTTTGCGTGGTTTTTTCAAATGGATTTCCAACAAACTGAGCCAGTAAAAATCCGAGGACAAGGGCAACTGGCGCAGATACAAACGGCGTAAGAAAGAGGGTTGCGATGCTGATAAATATAATCTTCTGTGTAAAAGGACGTGAATCGAAATATGCTTTTAAATTCCATAAACTTTTCATGCTGGTAATAATTTATAATGCAAAATTCCGCTTTTAGTTATTCCAAAAGAAATGGTAAAAAGTAATGTTCAATCACTTAAAGTTATAATGCTTTGTATGTTTCATAAAGAATCCCGCAATGGCGGAATGTGCGCCCTGCGGTTGTATAAAAAAGAAATCCCGGTGAATGTTTAAATTATTTACACGGATAATTGTAAGTGTTTTATTTTTCAATTCCTGTAAAATAGAATGCCTGGATACAAAAGCCATACAATCAGAGTGCAATAAATACGATTTGATGCTTTCCGTATTCCCCAGTTGCATTTCAGTTTGCAGATTCGATAATTGAATGCCCAAAGGTTTTAAGGCAAATACAATGGTTTCAAGCGTACCAGAACCGGGTTCACGAAAAAGCAAAGACAAATTTTTTAGCTCATCTATTTTTAAAGATCGCCTTCCGGCCAGGGGATGACCTTTACGTGCAGCCAATATAATTTCATCTTTGATAAAAGTGGTGTAATGAAATAATTTGTTTTTAGATTTTCCTTCGATCAGGCCAAGGTCTATGTGATTATTCGCCAGGAGTATTTCAATGGCTTCCGTGTTTTGAATGGAGAGGGAAACTTTGATGTCTTTAAATTTTCTATGAAAATCCGCCAGCAGGGGAGGAAGCACATATTGCGCGATCGTGGTACTGGCTCCGATCCGAAGAATACCTTTATCTTTTTGATTGAGTTGATTGATTTCAAAATCAAGTTCCCGGTAAATAGTAAATATTTTTTCGGTGTGTGCTAATAAAACTTTACCCGAAACAGTGAGTTTGATTTTTGTGCCGTTCCGGTCAAAGAGCCGTGTATTTAATTGTTGTTCTATTTCCCGGATATGCTTGCTGACAGCGGGTTGTGTAATATTTAATTCAATGGCAGCCTTTGTAAAGTTGAGTCTTTTCGCAACTGTATCAAATACTTTTAACCTGAAATCAAACATGTTTATGAATCTTAAGAATTCACTTCAAAGATAATTGTTTTGATTGTTGTTATAAATTCGCCCGCAGATTTCGCAGATGTTCGCAGATATTTTTCTATCTGAATACATCCTGACAGGCTATTATAATTTGCATGCTTCTGCGCGATAAAATCGCCACATGTTTCTTTGAATTATTTTTCATCATTTAAAAAATTACCCGCAACTTTTTCAATCGCTTTGATCTCGCACAACAAATTTACTTCCGGGTCAATTTTTATTTCTCCCGGAATAAATGATATTGAAAATGATTGCTCAGTAATCTTGTTTTTTATTGAAATCGTTTTGTTAACATTTTTATCTCCATTTTTAAAACCAACCTGCAATGGAAATTCAAACAAATTATTTTGCATTTGTTCTATATGAACAAAAATTTTTTTGCTTCCGGCATCATACTTCCATGCAATTTTTAGTTCCGGTTGCCCGGCGGTATAAAGCCATTGATGAAAAAAAACTGACAGGTTTTGCCCGGAGACATGCTCAAATATTTTTTGCAGATCCGGCGTTGATGCATTGCTTCCAGAATATGTTTTATAATATAAACGCACACCTTTCCAAAACAAACTGTCACCCAATTTTTGCCGTAGCATGTGCAATACCCAACCGCCTTTCTGGTAACTGTTTGCATTGAGTAAATGCATTAAATTATTTGTATCCGAAGTATCTACTACAGGTGTTTTATGTTTTGTATAAAAAGCAAGCACTTCTTTTCTTTGCTCCTGCAACATATTTTTTAAAGTGTCTTTTCCATATTTATTTTCAAAATATAAATCGGTCATATACGTTGCAAAACCCTCGCTCAGCCAGAGATGCGGCCAATCTTTTTCCGTAGCATTATCTCCAAACCACTGATGCGCGATCTCGTGTGCAAATAATCCTTCAATGCCTTTACTGTTCACAGAGTTTTCAAAATAAAAAATGCAGCCAGCATTTTCCATGCCTCCAAAAATAGTTTTGGATTGCACGTTGGCCAATTTCTCAAAGCCATAGGGACCAACATGCGTGATATACCATTGTAAAATATTTTTAGCAATCGCATAATGTGCGAAGCCACTGTCGCGGTCTTCGGGATACACCCAGGATGAAACAGGAATACAATCCACGCTGCCGGTATTTTGTACGGCAAAACGTGTAACGCCGATTACCATGACTTTTGTGGGCAACTCTGCGGCTTCTGACCAATGCGTGAATTTCATATTTCCGGGCAGGTTCGTTACTTCTTTTTCGCTGCCATTGGACACTACCTGGTAATGATCCGGCGCAGTGACCATGAATTCCACGGTGGCTTTATCAGAGAGATGGTCATTGCATGGAATCCAGTTGTGGGCGCGGTTTGGCCAGTTATCTGCAAAAAAACTTCGTTGCCCATATTTAGTATTACTGATGATCAAACCGTCTGCGGGCTCTCCATGATAATTGATGGTATAAGTATTTTCCATGCCGGGTAAACCGTTGTCATCAATTGTGAGATGCTGTGCGTCCTGGATAAAATGCAATGGCATATTATTTTTCAAAACCTCCGTCACGCTCATGCCTTTTACATCTTTATTTTTATTGACAAGATCCAGTTGAACGTGATTTACATTTTGTGTAAAACCCGTGGTGATTACTGCTTGTCCATAGATCATATTATTGCTGTCATTCAGGGAAATATGAAATGCATAATGTTTTACATCCAGGCCATTGGTGGGCATTTGCGCAAAAAGCAAAGCGCTGCAAAGAAGTGAAATACAAAGCGTACATATTTTTTTTGGAAAAAAGGAGAGGATTTTAAAATGCATCATTGGAAAATTTTAGGAAGTAAAAATACGAAATGAAATTTAGAAGAAGTTTTATAAGCGCACCTTCCTCTATGCGTTACGATGCTCAACTGGAAGTTTTACTCATTAAACGCCTGGCGCATGATTCAACAAATTTTTTCCACATAATCCTGTAACAATACCACTCATCAAAACGTTTTGGTTATGCTTTTTTATTTTTTCTACCTTTCACTCAAATTCATTTAACATGTATAAGCGCATCTCCTTTGTCATCATTACCCAACTCATCTTCTTTGGCTTTATTACTGCTCAATCTTTATACGTGCCGCGCGATGTGCAGCAGGCGTATAAGAATGGAACCCGCTCAACGGATGGTAAGCCGGGTAAAAATTACTGGCAAAATTATGGCCGCTATAATATTACCGTTACCGCCATGCCGCCCGACAGGAAAATTAAAGGAACCGAACAAATCACCTATATTAATAACAGCCCGGACACGTTGAGAGGACTTGTTTTCAAACTGATTTTAAATATTCATAAACCCGGCGCTACACGTTTTGGTGATGCATCTGCTGATTATCTCACCGATGGTGTGCACATAGATAATTTTTCTTTGAACGGTTCTCCATCAAAATGGAATGATAATTCCGGTACTGATACCTGGAAATCACAACGACTCATCAAACCCTTACTGCCACACGATTCTGTACAAATAGAGGTGGACTGGCATTATACCATTTCATTGCAAAGCGGGCGCGAAGGCATGATTGATTCTACGACCTATTTCCTGGCTTATTTCTATCCGCGTGTGGCTGTGTATGATGATTACCTCGGCTGGGATAGAATGGATTTTACAGATGCACAGGAATTTTATAATGACTTCAATGATTATACACTCACAGTGAATGTTCCAAAAAATTATATTGTTTGGGCAACCGGCACTTTACAAAATCCCGATGAAGTTTTGCAACCTGCTTATGCCGCGAAATTGAAAGCATCCATGACTTCGGATAAAAGCATGCGCATTGCCGCGCCGGAAGATTTGGCTGCAAAAAATATCACACAGCAAAAAGATATGAATTCCTGGATATGGAAAGCCAATGATATTTCCGATATGGCGACTGCATTAAGTGATCATTATAATTGGGATGCAGCAAGTGTTGTAGTGGATAATAAAACACAGCGCCGCGCCAGTGTGCAGGCCGCTTATAATGATACGGCGCAGGATTATCACCAGATGGTTGATTATGGTATGCATGCATTAAGCTGGTTGAGTAACTACTGGCCGGGGGTGCCGTATCCATTTCCCAAAACAACAATTGTACAAGGTTATGCCGGCATGGAATATCCCATGATGGCGAATGATGAAACCTATGAAGATCCTTTGTTCTCAAGGTTTGTAGCGGAGCATGAGATCGCGCATAGTTATATGCCTTTTTATATGGGCATCAATGAAACGCGTTATGGTTTTATGGATGAAGGTTGGGCGACAACTTTTGAATTGTTAATTGGCCGCGATGATCTTGGAAAAGAAGCTGTGGAAAATTTATTTAAACAATTTCGTGTAGCAGGATGGATCAATGATAAAAACCAGGAAGAAGATATGCCGATCATCACGCCGGGAAATATATTGAGCGGTCGTGGCCTGGGAAATAATGAATATGGAAAAGCTGCACTGGGTTATCTCGCCATGAAAGATTTGTTGGGTGATGACCTATTCAGAAAATGTTTGCATGCGTATATGGACAGGTGGCATGGAAAACATCCAAATCCCTGGGATTTTTTCAACACATTCAGTGATGTTGCGGGAAGAAATTTAAATTGGTTTTGGAGTAGTTGGTATTTCAGCAATAATTATATTGATATGAAAATTGCTTCTGTAAATAAAGCAGGGAAAGGATATGCAGTGAATATTGAAAACGTGGGTGGTTATCCGGCACCATTTGATTTGATGATAAAATATGCCGATGGCACAACAGATTCTTTACATCAAACACCGGGGCTTTGGGAAAAGAATATGAAAACTGCCACGGTACAAATTGATACGAAAAAAACAATTTCTTCACTCACCATTGATGGCGGTATTTTCATGGATGCGGATAGAGTAGATAATACCTGGATAGTAAAATAAAATTATAAAGTGTAGCATCGTCTCGCAATTGCGGACGATGCGATGCTTACTGGAAAAATATTTTTGAGCGGTAATTGATAATGCTCAGGAAATCTCATTTATTTTTTGGAGGTTACCTTGTTTAATCCGGTCTTTTATTTTTTCAACCAATGCTTGTAAAGTATTTCTTCGATTATTGACTGCTAATAAAAGAAATATTTTTATTTCAATACGATCAAGATTTTGCTGATGCCGCAGATTTTTATCAATAGTTATAAAAAAATCAAATCCATGAAAAACAATAAGGCCTAAAAGTTCGCCATTTTTTTTACCTAACCATCCCATATCCCGTACTGTATTCACTTCGTATCCTGTCCCAAAATCAGCTTTTAATAATTTCGGCAAATTTTCATCAAGCAAAATTTTCATCAAGCATCTTTTCGGTTGTCAATGATTTTTTGGCCATATCTAAAACCTGAATAACGGATTCTTTCGAAACAGTTGGATAATCTTCCAGGAAATCATTCAGGTCATCGCCACCTTCAATATAATCAAAAAGTGTTTGAACAGGAACTCTTGTTCCGGTAAAGACGGGAGTTCCGCCCATGGTTTCCGGGTCAATATTAATAGGGCCATATTTCATTGTGTAAGGCTTTGTTCGTGTACGAAGTTACTAAATATTATTGGTGGCAAGATTTTCAATTCGAGGATAGTCTCGCTATTAGCTTGTAAGTCGCACATAGCTGGGGTAAGCATAAAAGCTCCGACTAATTTCATTTTAGACAGTCAGCCAAATTTTTACATGTCCTGATAAATGAAATATTATCGGGAGCTTTTTTTATGTAGCCTTGATTTTTTTGTTACTTTTTGTATCATGACAAAAAGTAAACAAAAGGCTTAATAACTCGCATCGTCTTGCATTAAAGACGAGGTTATGAATTTGAGAGAATTTCGATAGTTCAATCACGCATCGTCCTTTGCGAGAGACGATGCTTCACTGTAATTAGCGATTTGATCTTCAACAATATCATTTGAATAGATATTCCTTAATTGAATTTTTTTGGCGACATTTTAGGCAATAAGATATGATACAGGTTGCCGAATTTTATTGTTGTATCAATTTGAAAAAAATATTGCTTGTCTTTTAAATGCCTTAGCCATTTTGCAAAATTATAAAGCTGTGTGGGCCCATTTTCACCATAAATGTACACCCAGTTTATTACAGAATCTTTTTCTAAAAAAAATTTTAAACCAGTTCCATCCTCCAGGTTGTGTTGTTCGTACAATGTATCGTATTTTTTGAAATCAATTTTTTCAAGTATGCTGTCTAATTTTAATTTATCACTGCTTTGCAAAATACTGTAAAAAGTAGCCGTTGGTTTGGGAAAACGTATTTGAAGAAAAATGGTATCACTCTTTGAGAATTTCATAGAATAGTTTAATTGAAAACCACTATATGAAAAAATAAAATCATCATAAATTACAGGCTGTGTTTTAAGTTTCTCTTCCTTACATTGAACAACAAAAATCATGATGTATATTAATAGGAAATATTTCTTCATATTTATTAGATGCTAGAATTGGTGTTTTCCATTTTGTTTAAGAAAAAATTTATGTCAGTAATCATACTCGGTGAAATTACTCAACTAATTTTAATGATAATGTAACCTTAATTGAATGGAGCTTTTTGTATGCAGCCTTGATTTTTTTGTTACTTTTTGTATCAAGACAAAAAGTAAATAAAAGGCTTAATAACTCGCATCGTCTTGCATTAAAATGGTGTGATGAATTGGAGGAAAGTACGATAGTTCAATCACGCATCGTCCTCTGTGAGAGACGATGCTTCACTGTCAAATTTTTAATTGCCCCGATATAAGAAATATTATTGTGAGCTTCTTTTATGTAGCCTTGATCTTTTTGTTACTTTTTGTATCAATGCTTGTCCCGACTAACGGGAACAAAAAGTAAAGAAAAGGCTATAAAACAAGAGTTGACCTATGAATTAATATTCATCCTCATTAAACATAAAGTCCTCCTTACTCGGATAATCCGGCCATATATCCTCTATACTTTCATAAATTTCTCCTTCATCCTCCAGGTCCTGGAGGTTTTCCACCACTTCGAGTGGCGCACCGGAGCGTATCACGTAATCTATTAATTCATCTTTTGTGGCAGGCCAGGGCGCTTCTTCAAGGTAGTTGGCCAGTTCTAACGTCCAGAACATATTGCTATTTTGCGCAAATGTAAGGGTTGTATTGGAAAAACCAAATGTGTTTTTCCGGCAGGAAATATTGCTGTATTATTGGTTATATTGCGCGCTGTTTTTTGGGCCAAAAATTATACAGGTTTTTATTTCTTTTTAAAAAATTTTATACATGCTGGAAGCAAAAAATATTCATAAATATTACGGTCAGTTGCATGTCTTAAAAGGCGTGGATATTGCCATTGGTACCGGCGAGATCGTTTCCATCGCGGGTTCTTCCGGCGCGGGCAAAAGCACGCTGCTGCATATTCTCGGCACATTGGATACGGCAGATGAAGGCACTATTTTGTTAAATGGTTTGCCCATGCACGATCTGAAGGGGAAAAAATTATCTTCCTTTCGGAATAATAATATTGGCTTTGTTTTCCAGTTTCATCATTTACTCCCGGAATTTTCTGCGTTGGAAAATGTCTGCATTCCCGGCTGGATCGCCGGCCGTAAAAAAAAGGAAGTAGCCAGTGAAGCGTTGAATTTATTGAAGATCCTGGGTTTGTCTGACCGCCTTGAACATAAACCCGATATGCTCAGCGGTGGCGAGCAACAACGTGTGGCTGTTGCGCGTGCACTCATCAACAAACCCGCTATTGTTTTCGCTGATGAACCCACCGGCAATTTAGACAGCCAGCACGCCAGGGAGCTGCATGATCTTTTTGTGCATTTGCGCGATACATTCAATCAAACATTTTTAATTGTCACGCACAATGAAGAGCTCGCCCTCATGAGCGATCGCACGTTGCACATGAAGGATGGCTTGATATTGGAAAATTAGGCAACTAATTTTTATTTTTTTTGGTGGCTGGCTTTTTGGGGAGCGGTGTTTTCGATTTTTAATCAAGTTACCCGGACCCGCGCTCTCCTTACATTAAGCCGCTGTTTATACAATATAATTTTAAATTCCAGACTAAGCATGGCTTTTATTACAAATCCGTACCGTCCTTCAAAACTCTACGGTGATCGTGTACAATTGCTTATTAAAAGAAATTTTATTCATATAACTTAAATCATACGTCACATTCCAAAATTTCCGCTTATAAAAACCTTAACGCTGAATTAATTTTCAAAACATAATTTCGTAGCGTATCGAAAATTTTTTATTATGAAATTATACAGGTTTATTTTTTGTGCGGCGCTTTTGTTTCCAGGCTTTTTTGCAAACGCACAACCACCTGCTATCAACAATAGCGCAGACATTTTTTTGCAACTCAAAAAACTAAATGTTGTTGGTTCCGTTTTGTATATCGCTGCACATCCCGATGATGAAAATACACGCTTGCTGGCTTATTTATCCAAAGGCCGTTTACTGCAAACTGGTTACCTGAGCTTAACCCGCGGTGACGGCGGGCAAAATTTAATTGGCGATGAACAGGGCATTGACCTCGGTCTTATCCGCACGCAGGAATTGTTGGATGCACGCAGGATTGATGGCGCGCAACAATTTTTTTCCCGTGCTTATGATTTTGGTTTTTGCAAAACTGCCACAGAAGCATTGGATACCTGGGGACATGATAAAATATTAAGCGACGTGGTTTGGGTCATTCGGAAATTTCGTCCCGATGTGATTATTACAAGATTCCCCGGTGATGCGCGCGCAGGACATGGCCATCATGCAGCTTCTTCCATCCTTGCGAATGAGGCTTTTAAAGATGCCGCCGATCCCAATAAATTTCCCGAACAATTAAAAGATGGCGTAGAGGTTTGGCAGGCAAAAAGAATTTTTTGGAACACTTTTAATTTTGGTGGTTTGAACACCACAGATTCTACACAACTTAAATTGGATGTAGGTGGTTATAATAATTTGCTGGGAAAAAGTTATGGTGAACTCGCCGCTGAAAGCCGCAGTGAGCATAAGAGCCAGGGATTTGGTGTGCCTGCACAAAGAGGGGAATCCAATGAATTTTTTTTATTAACCGGCGGCGCTTCTGCACAAAAGGATATCCTGGATGGCGTGGATATTTCCTGGGATAAAATTCCTGGTGGTGAAAAAATTCAGCCGCTCGTGCAAAGTATTATTGATTCATATAATTTTGAACACCCGGAAAATTCTGTAGAAAAACTCGTTGCACTTTATACAACGATTAATGCATTGCCGGATGGTTTTTGGAAAAAGAAAAAATTAGATGCAACCAGTAAACTGATCGCTGAATGCAGCGGCATTTTTGCGGAAGCAATTGCTTCCAATGAATTATTGGTAGCCGGTGGAAATGCGCGTGTTAGCATCTCCGTTATCGCAAGAAACAATGTGCCTGTAACCCTGGAAAAAGTTTTGCTGAATCAATTTGACAGTACACTGAATTTGCCGTTGGCAATGAATAAAAATTATTCATTCATACATCAAATGCAAGTACCAAATGATGTAATGATGACGCAACCTTATTGGCTGAGAGCACCATTAGATCGTGGAAGTTTTGATGTAAGTGATCAGCAAATGATCGGTAAAGCACAGAATGAGCCTGCATTTACCGCCGCATATACGTTTAATTTTTATGGCCAAAATATTACGATTGAAAGACCTGTTCAGTATGAATTCACCGATCCTACACGCGGTGAATTACATGAACCGGTTGCCGTGATCCCGGCGCTTGATATGTCCGTTTCCCCACTAATCATTTTTACAGATATGATGCGCGATGGAAAAGTTATTGAGCCTCAAAATATTTCGTTGGAATTAAACAGCCATATCACAGCAAAAAATACAAACACGAAAATTATTTTGTATAAAGGGAATTCAATTGCCTGGTCACGCGATACGATCGTAGATCTTGAAAAAGATAAGAAATATAATTTTTCAGTACCTGTATCGGCTTTGAAAAAAGATGATTTAAATGGCTATTTGTATGCCGGTGCGGAAATTAATTATGCAGGTAAAAATACAGTTTATGATACGCGGATTCATTCAATTCGCTACGCGCACATCCCTGATATTAATTACCTTGCTACGGACTCGCTGAAAATTTCCAGTGAAAAAATTATTGTTGAGCCAAAGAGAATCGCTTACATCGAAGGCGCAGGAGATAAGGTGGAAGCGGCTTTGCGGCAAATGGGTTATGCAGTTACAGTTTTGCATGAAGCAGATATCACGATGCAAAAGTTAAGATCTTTTGATGTAATTATTACCGGCGTTCGTGCCTACAATGTGCTGGACTGGCTGCCCGGAAAATATGATGTACTCATGCAATTTGTAAAAGAAGGTGGAAATTTAATTGTGCAATACAATACCAATAATCAATTGTCAGGCGTGCCTTTTGCCATCGGTCCATATCCTTTTTCCATCAGCCGCACAAGGGTGACAGATGAAAATGCAGAGGTGCATTTCATATTGCCACAGCATGCAGTGATGAATTTCCCGAATAAGATTTCACAAAAAGATTTTGATGGCTGGATCCAGGAACGTAGTATTTACCAGGCAGAAAAAATTGATACACATTATGCAGCCATTTTTGGAATGCATGATGCGAATGAGCCGGAATCCAATGGCAGCCTGATCATTGCGCCGTATGGCAAAGGAAATTTTGCGTATGCAAGCCTGGTGTTTTTCAGGGAATTACCCGCAGGTAAAAATGGTGCATTTAAATTATTTGCCAACCTCATTGCATTGCCAAAAAATAAATAAACGTATAAATAATATTGTTCTGGGATTACGTTGATTTTACTATGTTCACTAAAATTATTTTTATGGAAAAAAAAAGGAAAGCCACTAAAAAGAAATGGGCGCGCTGGTACATTGGGCTGATCCTTTTTTTAGTCATGCTCATTTTATTTTTTCTATGGTTCACTAAATATTTTTCATGAGCAGTATTGACTGGATCGTTTTATTCTGTACACTCACCATCATTGTTGTGTATGGCATGTATAAAAGCCGTACGTCAAAAAACCTGGATGGTTATTTTCTCAGCAATCGTTCTTTGCCCTGGTACATGGTGCTTTTTAGTATCATGGGTACGCAGGCCAGCGCCATTACTTTTTTATCTGCACCCGGACAAGCATTCACAGATGGAATGCGTTTTGTGCAATATTATTTTGGTCTTCCGCTCGCTATGATCGTTATCAGTATTAGCTTTGTCCCGATCTTTAAAAAATTAAAAGTCTTTACCGCGTATGAATTTTTAGAGCAAAGATTTGATGTAAAAACACGCACATTTACTTCCGCATTATTTCTTTTATCTCGCGGCTTTTCCACGGGCATCAGTATTTATGCGCCTTCTATTATTTTATCTTCATTATTGGGTTGGGATATTTTCTGGACAAATATTTTCATGGGAGGAATTTTAATTATTTATACCGTAAGCGGCGGCGCGAAAGCGGTGGCTTATACACAACAATTGCAGCTCGGCATTATTTTTACAGCCATGTTCCTGGCTGGTTATTTTATCGTTCATCAAATGCCGGCTAATATACATTTCACCGATGCTTTGTTTGTGAGCGGCGCATCGGGAAAATTAAATGTGATTACATCCGGAGTTGGCAAGGAGGGTTTTGACTGGAAAGATAAATACAATATTATCAGTGGAATTATCGGCGGTTTTTTTCTCGCACTTTCTTATTTCGGAACTGACCAAAGCCAGGTGGGCCGCTACCTTACATCAAAAAATACGAAGGAAAGCCGGCGCGGATTATTAATGAATGGCCTGGTAAAAATTCCCATGCAATTTTTGATTTTATTGATTGGCGCTTTACTTTTTTCATATTACCAGTTTAATGAAGCCCCAGTTTTTTTTAACCGCGCGGTTCCGGAAAAAGTTTTCCAATCAAAGTCGGGAGATACACTGCGGCAGATCAATAAAGATTTTGAAACAGTTTCAGTTTTGCAGTCAAAATATGCGATGCAATATGCGGATGCTGTGCGCAATAATGATATCCGAAAAGAAATTTATAAAGATAGTTTACAACGGGCAGCAAGCAGTGTCAATACTTTGCGCAATGAATACAAAACAACTTTAAAAAATGCTGATGCATCCATTGATACGAATGATTCAAATTATATTTTTATCCGTTATGTGGTAGATCATTTGCCGGTTGGCCTGGTCGGGCTGATCATCGCCGTTATTTTTTTAGCGTCATGGGGTTCAATCGCTGCGGCGCTAAATGGCCTGGCATCGAGTACGATGGTTGATTTTTATTTGCGGTTTAAAAAACACAATCCTTTTCCTGTTCCGCTGGAAATTGCAGAGTTAAAAAAATATAATTTATCGAAATGGTACACATTTGGCTGGGGAATTTTCAGCATTTTTATTGCCCAGTTCGCCAATAAACTGGGCAGCCTGATTGAAGCGGTGAATGTATTAGGTTCCTTATTTTACGGCGTGATGCTGGGAATTTTTTTAGTGGCATTTTATGTAAAGAAAATCAATGGCAACGCGGTTTTTCGCAGTGCAGTGATCTCGGAGATTATTGTGATAGTCTTATTTTATTTAGACAATCAAAACATTATTGGCCTGGGATTTTTATGGTTAAATGTAGTAGGAGCATTGAGCGTCATTTTGTTTGGGTTTTTATTTCAATTGTTTCAAAAGAAAAAAGTATTCGCCAGAATTTAATTAAAAAAATCTTTTTTAAAAAAGTTAAATGGTTTAACATTCATGTTTTTCAAATAAGGCAGTTACCTTTTATCATGTTTTTTAATTTTGAAAATCCATAAAATATATCTTCGGTTTTCAACCAGCAATGAATGCTTAAAAAATATATTTTCCTTTTTTTAATTTTTTCAACAACAGCTTTATTTGCGCAGCAAAAAACATTGCAGGCAGTAAAAGTTGCAACACCGCCCAAACTGGATGGCATACTGGACGATGCGGCCTGGCAGAATGTGCCTGTGGCAACTAACTTCATCATTAATTTTCCTGATTTTGGTAAACCTTCCATTCAAACAACAGAAGTAAAAGTTGTTTATACAAATGAAGCAATTTATGTAGGTGCTTTTTTGCACGATGATCCAAATCTTATAAAAAAGCAACTCACACAAAGAGATAAGGAGCAATTCCAGGATGCGGATAATTTTGGTGTAACTTTCGATACGTACCACGACCAGCAAAACGCTTTTGAATTTATTGTTACATCTGCCAATGTGCAAAGTGATGCAAAAATTTCTTCTTCTAATAATGGCAGTGGTAATGGTAATGGCAATGGCAATGGAGGCGATGATTATAACTGGGATGCTGTGTGGGACAGCCGGATTGCAATCACCGAAAATGGCTGGAATGTTGAAATGAAAATTCCATATTCCGCGATTCGTTTTGCAAAAAAAGATGTGCAGCAATGGGGTATCAATTTTTATCGTTTTATACGGCGGGTAAATGAAAAATCTTACTGGAATCCTGTCAATCCCAAAGAATCGGGGATCCTTAACCAGGAAGGATTATTGACAGGACTTCAAAATTTATCACCCCCATTACGTCTATCATTATTACCTTATATTTCTACAGGATACCGCAATGTACCTACCAACCAGGGCGACATTAATAGTTTCTTGCATAATGGAGGCATGGATGTAAAATATGGCATTAACCAGGCATTCACCATGGACGTTACACTCATACCGGATTTTGGCCAGGTGCAAAGTGATAATATTGTTTTGAACTTATCGCCTTATGAAAAATTTTATAACGAGAACAGGCCATTTTTTACAGAAGGCACTGAGTTATTTAATAAAGCCGGAATCTTTTATTCGCGGCGTGTTGGCAGTATACCGGGTGGTTATTATAATGCATTAAGTATCGCTGCGGACAGTAATTATACTATTTTAAAAAACCCATCAGCGACACAACTTTATAATGGCACAAAGTTTTCAGGTCGCACGGAAAAAGGTTTGGGTATTGGAATTTTTAATGCAGTGACCGCGCCAATGCATGCCACTTTCCAGGATGATAAAGGAAATAAAATAGATTACCAGACAGAGCCACTTGCCAATTATAATATTATTGTACTGGATCAATCGCTGAAGAATCGCTCCAGCGTTACATTTACCAATACCAACGTTATTCGCAACGGCAATGCAAGAGATGCCAATGTATCTGCGGTAAACCTTTCTTTATTTGATAAAAAGAATAAATATAATTTTCAAACAAGTGGTTATTTCAGTTATGTTACAGGATTAGATCCGCATAACGGATACAAGACTTTTAGTAGTTTTGAAAAAGTGAGTGGCACCTGGCAATGGGGAGTATACAACAATATAGAATCCAAAACCTATGATCCAAATGACCTGGGCATTTTGCGTGCACCAAACGAATTTACAAATGGGGTTTCTATAAACTGGAACCAGTTTACACCGAGTAAATTATTTAATCAAAGACATTATGAATTTAATGTACAATATACAAACCTATTGGTTCCTTTTGCTTTTAACCAAATGCAACTGGACTGGAGGTTTACAAATATATTTACCAATTTCTGGGATGCCACTATACACATCATGAACCATCCATTATCAGATCATGATTTTTATGAATTACGTACACCGGGCAGAGTGTTGAACAGATCGCCTTTTACTTACTTTAGTTTAAATGGAAGCTCAGACAGCAGGAAGAAAATATTTGTGAATTATGAATTTGGTTATGCAAATTTATCCCCGCAAAAAGATGATCCATATTACAATTATGACCTGGGTCTTAGATATCGTTTCAATCCAAAACTGAGTGTAAGTATTGAAGGAAATAAAGAATATGATAAAGGAAATATTGGCTGGGCTTTTAATGATCCGGTTACGGGAGAGCCAATCATTGGTTTAAGATCTGTAACACAATTTACAACATCGCTTAATGCCATTTATTATTTCCAGTCGCGTATGAATATTTCATTCCGTGCAAGGCATTACTGGAGCAAAGTAAATTACCACGAATTTTATGATGTGTTGCTGGATGGAAATTTTATTCCACGACCATTTACTGATGGACTGGATGAAAATTTTAATGCATTTAATATTGATATGTTTTTTACATGGGACTTTCGTTTGGGCAGCAGGTTGATCATTGCCTGGAAAAATGCGTTGGGCCCGGATGCCTATATTCCCGGATATTCATATGAAAAATATACACAAAACTTCCAACAGATTTTTAATGTACCACACAGCAATGAGGTCAGTGTAAAGTTTGTGTATTATATAGATGCGCAAAATTTATTTAAAAAGAGAACCGTAAGTAAAATGTAAGATTTTTTGAGATGTTCTTTTGGTAATTAGAAAAAATAATCAGCGGCTTGTTTGTTTCGACGTAATTTCAATCAAGGTATTTTTAGCAACTGCAATAATCCTGTCTTCGAAATTTTTTCGTACAGGCACTGCGCCCGCAAATGCACTGAATGCAGGCATTATACAATATTTTTTTGTAAAATGAAAGCAGGGTAAAACCAATGTTTGTTTTGCTTTGGAAGAAATGCGCACGCCCGGATGAAGATGGCCGCAGAAACCATACCCTATAGATTCTTTCCCGATCTTTTCACAATCATGTATAAAAAAAAGATCTTCCATTTGATAACTTTTTTCAATGCATTCAATACCTGATTGATTATATAATTTTTCAGGTAAAATATCATGATTGCCCATGATGAGTTTTATTTTTAAAAAAGGAAAATCATTTCTCCATTTGGTGAATAGTTCGAGTTCTTTATTTTCCACGCTATGAAAAAAATCACCGGAAACGAGCAGTGTTTCACATTGTGTATTTTGAATAAGTGTAAATAATTTCTGCAGGTCGTGTAAGAAAACAGATTGCGGAATGGCAATACCCGATTTCCGGAAATGGCCTGCCTTCCCGAGATGTGGATCTGATAAGACTAGCATTTTTTGTGTGGGCCAGTAAATTGCTTTTTCAGGAAGCAACCATAATTCCTGTTTGCAGATTTCTATGTAAAAAGGTTTACCCAATTTTTTTGTGTAAATATAAAAAAGTCAACTTGATTCGGTTTTTAAGTTTGCTGCGCAATCATTCTTTGAATACGGTCTTCGAGTTGTTCGGAAGAAATAGTTTCGCGCATACTATCTACTTTTACCGGGAAACAAAATGGCGTAAGCCTGTCTGGTGTAGTAATAATAATTTTTGAATGTTGAATTCTTTTCAGTGCTGCGCGCAATCTTTCTTCTTCCATTTGTTCAAAAAAAACTTCCTGGTATGCCTGACGTATTAAAATATTTTCCGGCTCATATTCTTCAAATACTTTATAGATGAGTGAAGTGGAAGCCTGCAAATGCCGCGCTTTTTTTTGTTCCCCGGGGAAACCCTGGAATACAAGCCCACCAATGGTTGCGACTTCCCTGAATTTGCGCATCGCCATTTCATTGGCATTCACACTGCCCTGTATATCTGTAATTAAATTGTCTTCAGAAAAAAGGGGATAAATATTTTTTTCATTAATTGGAATTGGCTGATCACTCAGTAATTCAAAACTATAATCATTCATCGCCAGGGAAAAAGTCATAGATTTTATTTTGCTGATCCTGCTTGCGAGCAAAGACGCCATGGCTTCATGCACCAATCTTCCTTCAAAAGGATATACGAATAAATGATAACCATCTTTGGTGCGGATATATTCAATTAATAATTCACCGGTTTGGGGAATATGTGATAATTCTTTTTGTAAATTTAAAAGTGGTGCAAGTATGTTTAATTCCATTTCCGTATCGGAAGGATTGGAAGCTTTATTTAAAGTTTCTCTTAATAATAATCCCAGGTTTGCTGAAAGTGGCATCCTGCCTCCATTCCAGCTTGGTACAATGGATTTTTTGGAAGACGAAGGTTTGACCTGCACGGCCATATCTTTTATTTTTACAAACTCCAAATTTCGTCCTGCAAATGTGAAAACATCTCCGGGACTGAGCCTGCTGATAAACCATTCTTCTACAACACCGAGGAATTTTCCATTGGCTAATTTCACTTTGATCATTGCATCACTTACAATCGTTCCGATATTCATCCGATGGCGCATAGCAGCCTGCCTGTTTTTAATTCTATATATACCATTTTCATCAATCTCAATTTTTTTAAATTCATCGTACTCACGCAAAGCCACACCACCATTGGTTATTTGCGCCAATACCTGTTGCCATTCTATATCGCTGATGTTTTCAAAACAATAAGTAGATTTTATTTCTTTAAAAATAATTTCCGGTAAAAAACCTTCACCGATCGCAAGAGTACAGAGGTATTGAATGAGCACATCAAAACAAAGTATGCGTGGTGTGCGGCTTTCAATTAAATTTATTTCAATCGCTTTTTTTAAAGCAGCTACTTCAATCAATTCAAGGGAATGTGTGGGTACAAAATATATTTTACTTGTTTCGCCCGGCGCGTGTCCACTGCGACCTGCTCTTTGTAAAAATCGGGCCACGCCTTTGGGAGAACCGACTTGTATGATCGTATCAACCGGCCTGAAATCAACTCCGAGATCGAGACTGGCAGTGCACACAACTGCTTTTAATTTTTTTGTATGCAAAGATTCTTCGATCCATTCGCGCAGTTTGCGATCAATACTTCCATGATGCAAAGCTAATGCACCGGCGAGGTGTGGCGCAATTTGTAAAATAACCTGGTACCAGGTTTCACTCATTCCCCTGGTGTTTATAAAAATGAGTGTCGTATTATTTTGCTCAATAATATCCACGACTTTTTGCGCCAGTTTTATTCCCAAATGCCCGGCCCATGGATATTTTTCTATCTCATCCGGGTAAACAGAATGTACTTCTATTTTTTTCTGCAATGTTGTCGTAATAATTTTCGCAGCTTGCTTTTCTTTTTCAGGAAGACTGTTTAATAAAACTTCTTTGGCTTCCTGTAAATTTCCAATGGTTGCAGAAATGCCCCAAATTTGAATGGGATGCATGCCTAAAAAACGGCTCAAAGCCAATGTGGCCTGCACGCCGCGTTTACTGCCGACAAGTTCATGCCACTCATCTATCACCGTAATTTTTAAATTTTTAAAAACTTCCGGGTAATTTTTTTGAGCTAATAAAAGGTGCAAACTTTCAGGAGTAATGATCAGCACCTGCGGCATATTGCGTTGTTGTTTTTGTCTTTCCGAAACAGGTGTATCACCATTGCGGATACCAACGCGCCAGGGAATTTGTAATTCATGTAAAACTTCCTGCATGGCACGGGCAAGGTCTTTTGCAAGTGAACGTAAGGGCGCGATCCATATTAAACGTACCCCGTTTTTTTTACCCTTCTCTTTTTTTTCTTCATTTAAAAACTGAATCAATGCACCCAGGAAAACAGAATACGTTTTGCCACAACCTGTAGGCGCATTTACCAAACCGCTGCTGCCATTAAGAATGGCATTCCAGGTTTCTTCCTGATATGGAAATGGTGCTAAATTTTTACTGTGCAACCATTCCAGGATGATCGCATAGCCGTGGCCGTGCAAATTATTTTTGCGTTGATCTTTTTTCGTCTTATTTTTTTTATGAAATTAAAAAACCTTTTTTAGAAAACACCCGTTACTGCACCATTCAGCATATTGATGAAATATATTTTTTTATTTTCAAAATAATCCGGCAACTGGCTGTCTTCATCTAAAGTTACAGGTTGAAAATTAAAAAGTGTTGCAACAAAAAACGCGGGATCATTCAGGTGATTGATCATATCACTATTATAACGCGATAACAATTTCCCAAAATATAAAGTGCTTTCATAGCCTTTATAAACCATATCCCCGGGATTTGAATAAAATTGTTGTTTATAAATTTTCTTTAATCCATCCACTGCCGGCATGCCCGAAGTATAATGAAATGGAGAAGTATAAATGATGCGCACGTTATTGCAATTGCTGTAGGTGAGCGCCCTGATGCCGTCCCAGGTGGGCATTCCAATGGCGACTGTTGTGTAGCCGGTTGCTGCGCTTAAAGATTTTACGAGATTCAAACCATAGCCTTCATCCAAAACACCACATATAAAAATATTTTCTTTCGTGCTGTCCATCAAAGGAATTAAATCACTTGTTGTGGGATTTGTATTAAGTTCGATGAAGGAAAATTTTACACTTTTATCATTTTTATTCAGGCTGGCAAATTGTTTTTTTATTTTTTCTTCAATGTAGCCTTTCCTGGTTAAGTAAATAATTTTTGAATTGCGGTAAGTCCTGGAAATATAACTGTACAGGCTGTCCACATGCGTTTGCAGTGTCGAATTTTCCATGATAAAAAATGGATTGCCATGGAGGTATGCATCATTTGGATAAGTGACAGAAACAAGTGGAATATTTTTGCGCAGTGCAAATTCGGAAAAACTTTTTTGCTCTGTAGTATTCGTTAAAGAAGCAATGATCAAATTGGGAGAAATCCGATTCAACTCTTTGATGATTTCGCTCACCGGTTTCGTTTTACTTTTCGTATCATATACCCACACATCAAGATTGATACTATCTCTCTGTAATGAGTCCAGCGCGAGTTTCACACCAGTATAAAAATCCAGGCCGGGCATAAAATAATGCGGGATATTTAATGTGCCTAAATTGTAACTATATCCTGTATAAGCTGAATCCAGATCGAACGGAACGAGGATGGCAATTTTTTGCGTAGATAAACTATCATTGTATTGCGCTTTTACAGCGGAAAACAAGAATAGCGGTAAAATAAAAAGGAATATTTTTTTTAAACTAATCATTCGTTGCCTTAAATTTTTTTGCAATAATGCAATTTGTATGCCCCTTTTATTCCCATTCAATTGTCGCGGGTGGTTTGCTGCTGATATCATAAACAACACGGTTGATACCGCGGACTTCATTGATGATTTTATTGGATACATCTGCAAGAAATTCATAAGGCAAATGCGCCCAGTCCGCCGTCATGCCATCTACTGAAGTTACAGCGCGTAATGCAATTGTAAATTCATACGTTCTTTCATCGCCCATTACGCCAACACTTTTTACCGGCAATAAAATGGCGCCTGCCTGCCAGGTTTTTTCATACAAATTATTTTCTTTTAAAGCCTGTATAAAAATAGTATCCGCATCCTGTAATAATGCTACTTTTTCGGGCGTGATATCACCGAGAATCCGTATGCCAAGCCCCGGTCCCGGAAAGGGATGGCGATTGATCATGCCAGCAGGAATACCCAGTTCCAGCCCAACTTTCCGCACTTCATCCTTAAATAAAAAGCGCAGCGGCTCTATCAATTTTAAATGCATGGCTTCGGGCAGTCCGCCAACATTATGATGTGATTTTATGGTAACGGAAGGTCCGTGCACACTTACACTTTCAATGACGTCTGGGTAAATAGTGCCCTGTCCTAAAAATGCCGCATTTGTATTTTTTTGCGCTTCATCATGAAACACATCTATGAATGTTTTGCCAATGATCTTTCTTTTTTTCTCCGGGTCAGTTTCGTTTTTTAAACCATCGTAAAATAAATTTTTTGCATCAACACCTTTTACATTGAGATCCAATTGACGATAGGTTTCCAATACCTGTTCATATTCATTTTTGCGCAGCAAGCCATTATCAACAAAAATTCCCTGGAGGCGATTGCCAATTGCTTTATGAATTAATGTTGCGGCTACGGTGCTATCTACACCGCCACTTAAAGCCATGATCACGTGGCTGTCGCCAACATCTTTTTTAATTTTATCAATCGTTTCCTCTACAAACATTGCCGGCGTCCAGTCCTGTGAACAATGACAAATATTTACGAGAAAATTTTTAATAATATTTTTTCCTTTTGTGGTATGGTAAACTTCAGGGTGAAACTGGATGCCAAATAAGCCATTTTCATGGTTGGGCGTTTTCCTGAAAGCCGCAACAGGTATGCTTTCCGTGCGCCCGAGCAATTCAAAATCGCCTGGTAAGATCGTGATAGAATCACTGTGGCTCATCCAGACCTGCGAATCAGAAATTTGCTGATCCAATAATTCATTTTGTGCAGTGACGATGAGTTTTGCACGGCCATATTCCCTTTTATTGGATTTATCAACGCGGCCGCCAAATTGTTTTGCCATCAGTTGTGCGCCATAACAAATACCAAAGACTGGCACATGTTTCACAATTTTACTGATATCTATGGAAGGTGCATTTTCTTCATTCACACTGCATGGAGAACCGCTGAGAATAACGCCTTTTAATGATTCTTGTTCCGCATCAAATTCTTGCTGGAAAGGAATGATTTCACAAAATACATTTGCTTCCCGGACTGCACGGGCAATTAACTGGGTATATTGGCTGCCAAAATCGAGGATCAATATCTTTTCTGTCATAAATAGGATTCTCCCTGCCTTCAAAAAGCAGGTTTGCCGCGAAGGTAATTTAATTTTGAAATTAAATTTTCACTCAAAGCTGCTGCTGCATCCCCGGAAAATCTTATTTTTAATTTAATTAACCAGAAAAGCGAAAGCATGAAGAAAATTACGGCCATATTATTTACCTGCACGACCATCTTTTTTTTATTTTCCTGCAATATGGATTTTAAAGAAAAAATAAAGGGAAATGGAAAACCCGGCCATTTGGAAAAAACATTAACTGTTTCAGATAAAATCCTGCTTTCGGGAGAATATGACCTGGAAATTGTCCAGGGAAATACAAAGTCCATCCAGGTGATCGCCGATGAAAATATTTTACCCTATATAATTTTAGATGAAAAAGAAAACCGGCTTGCAATCAGGACCAAAGACGGCTTCGATATTTCTCCGTCAAATACGGTTCATTTAATACTCACTACGGATAAATTGTCCGAGTTAAATGTAAATGGCAGCGCGGATGTTACAAGCCCCTCCATACTCACCGGCGCGGATTATTTAAAACTGGAAATTGTAGGCAGCGGTAATATTACATTACAAGTGAATACACCATCTGTCAATGCACATATTGCAGGTACAGGTGACATGAAATTAAGCGGAGAAACAAAAGAGCTGAAAATCATGATAGATGGCCAGGGCAATTTTAAGGCAAAAGAATTAAAGGCTGAAAGTGTTTCTGTCATTATCAATGGAACAGGCGAAGCCAGCGTATTTGCTTCCACGAAACTGGACATACATATTTCCGGTAGCGGCGATGTGTCTTATCTCGGAAACCCACAGGTGACGCAGCATATAGCCGGTTCAGGAAAAATTACACAGGCTCAATATTAAGTTTTAAACCAGGTCATTATTGCATTAAGCGATAAACAGGATAGCGCAAATGTGCCGGCTCATAATACGGTGAATTTTTATACACAAAATTGAGCTGGGCATCAGCGGATTTTGCAAACTCAGGATCAGCTTTTCTTTTTTCATCGAGCTTTTGTTGCAATTCCGGGTGCGCTGTCAAATATTTTGCGGCCACATCTTCCCAGCGATAATTACTGTAACCTTCTTTTTCCTGTAATACGGCATCAAAGAAATTCCAGTAAAAGTAACTGTCATCTCCTTTGGGTTCAAGCGTTTCAACAATGTACCTGTTTGATGGTTGATTTGTGTAAATCATATAATCCCCTTTTAAAAAATGCAGTTTGTCTTTCAGGGTACTGAGTGTTACTGAATAATTCACATGATGTTTTTCATACGGTTTGGGATAACTTTTAAAATCATCTATATGGTAATATTCCACGGTAATATCCGTATCATTTTCCAGGATACGCATTTGAACACCATTTAATTTCAACCGGTCTATCACTTCATACCAACCATGCGGAATGATATATGCCATGGGCTTTTTGACCGTATTCACAGGTACGAATGTGTTATAAAATTTCACCATTTTCTCAAAAGGTTTTGAATGATCATAATACATGCGCGGCATGCCTGTAACATCACTGATTTTAGTGAGTGCTTCATATCCTTTAAAATTTATCAGGTCATATTTTGTAGTATCCACACGCCAGCCCAGTGCAAAACTATCCTGCAACATCACTTCTTCAATGGACTGTTTTCTTTTTGAAATTATTTCCAGCGCGTGAATCGAAGATTGTTCCATTAAAGATTGCATGAGTGCGTATGTACTTTCTACACGGTCTTTATACGGTTTCAGCATGTGTGTTTCTGCAGTAAAACCAATTGTTTGAAATAAAGTAGTATATCCGCTACTATAGCGCGGTGATTCATAATATGCAGCCCACCCCTTATCAGCATTGCCTTCCTCAAAATTTACATAAGGCGTCATCGGCCAATTTTTTTCTTTCATACTGCTATATAATGCAGGCTCAAAAATATCATGTAAAAAAACACCGAGTGTGCCACCGAGTTTATTATGTTGCGTGGTGAGTAAGGTCATGGTATATTGATAATCTGCGCCGTCGCTCACATGGTTATCAACAAACACATCCGGCTTCAGCCACTGATATATTTTCTCAAAAGCAAATGCATTTTTTGAATCGGCTTTTATAAAATCCCTGTTGAGGTCGAGGTTTTCGGCATTGCCCCGAAAGCCATAACTTTCAGGCCCGTTTTGATTGACCCTGGAAAAACTATTCCTGTTCAATGCGCCGCCAATATTATACACGGGAATGACTGCAAATACTACATTTTCCGCACTTTTAATTTTTCCCGAAGCCAGGTCGCGCAACAACATCATGCTGGCATCGAGGCCATCCGGCTCACCGGGATGAATGGCATTATTGACAAGTATAATGATCTTGTTTTCCGCGTGTATTTTGTCGGGACTAAAAGTTTTATCACTGGAGTACAAAACAAGATTTAATGGATAACCCGCATCAGTTGTGTCACCGGAAAGCATTTTAATAGTTGAATATTTTTCGGCGAGATTTTGATAAAAAGCAATACATTCAAAATAAGTTGCGGATTTCATGCCATTGCTTTTTTCAAATATTGTAGTGAGATCCTGCGCTTTTAAATTGTTTGCAATAAGGGTTGCAAAAAATAAGATACTACATAAAATAATTTTTTTCATTAAATTGAGCCTTTTAAGATTTAGAATTAAATGGAAAGTTTAAAGGTACACCGAATTTTAATTGCAGAGGATGAACCAAAAATTGGTTTATTTGTTCAACAGGAATTAATTTCCCATGGCTATGAAACAGATCTTGCTGTTTCTGGTTCCATTGCTTTAGAATTATTAACCCGGGTAAATTATTCACTCATTATTCTTGATGTCAATTTAGGCGATATGAGCGGCATCAATATTTGCAGGAGTTTCCGGGAAAAAAATGTGCATGTGCCGGTGATTATGCTTACTGCAATGGGAGATATGCACGATAAAATTCTTGCATTTGAAGCAGGCGCGGATGATTATATAGTGAAGCCATTTCACATCAATGAATTGCTCGCCCGCATGAAAGTATTTTTAAAAAGATCTGAGGGTGGCCCCGGTTTTGAAGAGATCATTAAGCTTAATAACCTCGAAATAAATATTACCAATAAGCTCGTTATTCGCTCGGGTGTTTCCATCAACTTAACCATTCGTGAATTTGCATTGCTATTATTGCTTTGCAGGAATAAGGGCCACGCTATTTCTAAAAAAGAAATTTTATTAAAAGTTTGGGGGCTTGATTTTGAGACAGGCACCAATACGGTGGAGGTATATATCAACTTCCTGCGAAATAAAATTGATAAAAACTTTTCTCCAAAACTGATACATACCAAAACGGGCTTCGGATATTATGTAATTGAAGAATAATTATGCATGAATTTAAGGTCTAAATTCTTACTGGTCCTTACATTAGTCATAGCTGCGATTCTTATTTTAAGTTTTAGCAGTGTTTATTTTTTATACGAATACTCTAAGGATAGTGATGAGAAAAAATTCTTACTGGCAGAAGCCAATGAAGCATCCTATTTGTATTTCAGGCTTCATAACAGATCAGTGCTGGAAGATAGTATGCAGGCATACCAGCCGCAGGAATTTGCCGGCAGTAAAGCAATCAGCATTATCATTTTTAATGCTGAAAAAAAATTAGTTTTCAGTTACCCGGATTCGGCTATTGATCATTTGACAAATATTGAGCTGGACAGTATCCGGGAAAATAGCCCGTACTATTTTGAGTCCGGTGAATCTTTATCCGTTGGTTTATTATTTAAGCAGGGAGGTAATCATTATTATACTATTGTTTCAGTAAATACCTGGTTCGAAGATAATCAGCGTGCACAATTAAGAAATATTCTTATAATCGTAGCCTTGGCTGCAATCATTTTTATTGTCTTGTTCTCATTTTATTATGTTTTTATAGTTACAGCGCCACTTGTAAGATTAAGTATCCAAATGCGGCATATTTCTGAAAGCAATTTGAAAAAAAGGGTGGGCGTGGTGAAGGGAAATTTTAAAACAAATGAAATTGTGCAGATAGCAACCAATATGAATATCATGCTGGACAGGCTGGAACGTGCTTTTGAAAACCAGAAAAATTTTGTCCGGCATGCATCCCATGAATTGCGCACACCACTTGCAAACATGCTTCTGCAAACTGAGTATGCATTGGAAAAAAACCTGGATAAAACTGAGTACTTACGTATTTTACAATCTTTAAAAGAAGATGAACTTGAATTGATTTCTCTAATCAATACCTTGTTGCAATTTTCACAATACGAGCAAATAGATAATTTGCAACTTCGTCCTTTGACGCGCGTAGATGAACTTATTTATAACTGTATTTCTTTTGCAAAAAAAAGTTACCCGCAGATACGTATCAATTTTGAATTTACCACTACACCCGAAAACGAAGATGCCATTTCAGTGAATGGCCACCCGGAATTATTACGTGTGGCATTTAATAACCTCATTAAAAACGCGTATAATTATTCACCGGATAAAAAAGTGGATATACTTCTTGAAGGAAATGATAAAGGCGTGCGTATTATTTTTGAAAACTCCGGGAAAGGCTTAGGAAAAGATGAAGTGGAAAAAATGTTCCTGCCATTTTTCCGTGGCGAAAATAAAAATTCGACAAAAGGTTTTGGCCTGGGTTTGGCGATCATCGAAAAAATTATGAAGATCCATCATGCTTCAATTACATATAGTTTTGAAGAAGGGAATAAAAACCGCTTTATTTTATTTTTCAATAAAGCCAAAAAAAATCCCGGAAAAAACCGGGATAAATAAGTTCAAAATAAAAAGTTTTTTATGCTCCGGCAGCAACGTGCTTAGTCAGTTTGCTTTTCAGGTTGCCTGCTTTATTTTTATGAATGATACCGCGCTTGGCCATTTTATCAATCATTGAAATTACATTGGGCAATTGTTCTTTTTTCTGTGCGTCTTCCTTTTCGGCTTTCAGTCCGCGAATAGCATTACGGGTTGTTTTGCCATAATATTTATTGCGATCCCTCCTTTTAGCTGCCTGGCGCACGTCTTTTTTTGTTGCTTTATGATTTGCCATTAATTTTTTTTTCGGACGGCAAAGGTAAGCAGAGATTTTTATATGAAGAAATATTATATAGAGTTAATTTTTTAAAAAATTCATAATGCGCAGAAATGTCTCCTTTATACATTCGTTTATTCCTTGCAATGACCGATATTTGCAGCTCCTGTACATTTGCAATTTTCAAATATAACCAGCATGAAAGATTTTTCATATATCACCGGCTCACACCCGGCTTTTATAGAGACTTTATATAAAGATTTTTTAAAAGATCCCTCAAGTATAGACGCCGAATGGAAGAAATTCTTTGAGGGCTTTGATTTCGCAGTTTCCAATAAAGCCACCAATGGTGTGGCCAAAACGTTGCCGGCGGAACAAAAGATTGCTGAAATTCCGGTTGATGCACTGCGTGAGATCAAGGTTTATCGCCTCATTCTTGGTTATAGGAATAAAGGTCATTTAATTGCCAAAACAAACCCGATTCGTGAACGCAAAGACCGGAATGCCAATTTAGACCTGTCTTTTTTCGGCCTTTCCGAAAACGATCTGGATCAAACTTTTAAATCAGGTGAACTTATCGGCCTGGGGACAACAACACTTAGAAATATCCTGGCGCATCTTCAAAAAATTTATGCAGGAAGTGTTGGAGTAGAATTCAAATACATAAGCGACCAGGAAAAAATTAACTGGATCACCCGGGAAATGGAACAAACTTTTAATGAGCCATTGCCTATTGAACAGAAAAAAAGAATACTTGATAAACTCAATGATGGGGTGATTTTTGAAAAATTCCTGCATACCAAATATGTTGGGCAGAAAAGGTTTTCGCTGGAAGGCGGGGAAACGACGATTGCCGCATTGGATGCGATAATTAATAAAGGCGCAGAATATGGGGTACAGGAAGTAGTTATCGGCATGGCACACCGCGGCAGGTTAAATATCCTGGCAAATATTTTAGGAAAAACGTATGGCCAGATCTTTAGTGAGTTTGAAGGCACGGTCAAACTCGATCAAACGATGGGTAGCGGCGATGTGAAATACCACATGGGCTATGGAAGTGATATTCAAACGCCGGCTGGAAAAACAGTCCACCTGAAGTTGATGCCCAATCCATCTCACCTGGAAGCTGTAGATCCGGTAGTGGTAGGTTTTGCAAGAGCAAAGGCAGATATTTTATATGAGAGTGAATATGACAAAATTCTTCCCCTTTTAATTCATGGTGACGCTTCGCTGGCCGGGCAGGGAATTGTATATGAGGTATTACAAATGAGTGACCTGCAGGGATATGATACAGGCGGTACGATTCATTTTGTGATCAATAACCAAATCGGTTTTACAACTGATTTTGATGATGCACGAAGTTCTGATTATTGTACATCTTTGGCATCAGCTATTCAAGCGCCGGTCTTTCATGTAAATGGAGATGATCCCGAAGCAGTAGTTCGTTGCGTGGAACTGGCTACCCGTTTCCGCCAGGAATTTAATTATGATGTATTTATAGATATGGTCTGTTACAGGCGGCATGGACATAATGAAGGAGATGATCCTAAATTTACACAACCACAGTTGTATGCGCTCATTGATAAGCATGCAAATCCTCGCGAAGTATATACACAATTTTTACTGGAAAATGGTGAACCGGATGCCAAAGAATTGGCCAGTGGTATGGAGAAAAGGTTTTGGAGTGATTTGCAGGAAAGGTTGGATGAAGTAAAACAAAATCCGCTACCATATAATTACCAGGCGCCCGAACTGGCCTGGAAAAGTCTTGATAAAGCGACGGAAGCTGATTTTGAAAAATCTCCTGAAACGTCCATCAGCAAAGAAAATTTCAAAAAAGTATTTGATGCATTGATGAGCTGGCCGGAAGATTTCACGCCGCTTCGTAAAGTTCAGCGCATTATCCAGGATAAAATAAAATTGTACCAGTCTGAAAATAAAATTGACTGGGCCACTGCAGAATTAATGGCCTACGGTAGCTTATTACTCGATGGAAAAAATTTACGCATGAGCGGACAGGATGTGCGCCGCGGCACATTTTCTCACAGGCATGCTATTTTGCGTGATGAAAATGATGGTAAAATATTCAACAGGTTAAGTGCATTGGAAAATAAGGATACAAAATTCAGGATATACAATTCATTGTTGAGTGAATTTGGCGTGCTTGGTTTTGAATATGGTTATGCCCTGGCAAACCCGGATACTTTGGTGATTTGGGAAGCACAATTTGGAGATTTTTGTAATGGTGCACAAACAATCATTGACCAGTTCATCGCATCAGGTGAACAAAAATGGAACCGGATGAATGGCATCACTTTATTATTGCCGCATGGTTATGAAGGGCAGGGGCCGGAACATAGTAGTGGCCGCATGGAAAGGTTTTTACTCTTATGCGCAGAGTTGAATATGGTGGTTACAAATGTTACTACCGCTGCCAACTTTTTTCACTTACTGAGAAGACAACTCGCCTGGCATTTCCGTAAACCATTAATTAATTTTTCTCCAAAAGCAAACCTGCGTTTTCCGGGAACATATAGTCATGAATCTGAATTTACAAGCGGGCGTTTCCAGGAAGTAATTGATGATTATTTTTGTACAGTTACAGATGTGAAAAAAGTTTTGTTCTGTAGTGGTAAAATTTATTTTGACCTGGCAACAAAACAAGAAAAGGAAAACAGGAAAGATATTGCCATCATTCGCCTGGAACAAATATATCCTTTACCCATCCAGGCATTGGATGCTTTGTATAAAAAATATAATAAGGCCGTATGGTTTTGGGTACAGGAAGAACCGCTGAATGCCGGTGCTGCTTCTTTTTTGAAAATGAATTTAGATGGGATTAATTATGGAGTGATCAGCAGGCATGCAAGCGCTTCACCTGCAACCGGTTTTTCAAAAGTGCATAAACAGGAACAGGAAGATATAATTGAAACTGCATTCTCCATTTAGAAAATAATTTTTTTATAAAATAGCAATTAGAAAATATACTTTAGCAATAGAAATCAAAAATGTATGATAGAAATTAAAGTTCCTGCTGTTGGCGAATCCATCAATGAAGTGACATTATTAAAGTGGGTAAAAAATGATGGCGATTATGTTGACCGCGATGAAGTGATCGCCGAACTTGAAAGTGAAAAAGCAACTTTTGAAGTGAATGCAGAAATGGCGGGGATTTTAAAAACCATTGCCAAAGAAGATGATACATTAAAGATTGGCGATGCTATCGCCACCATTGATGAAACTGCTGTAAAGTCCGCCCCGGCTGAAAAGCAGCCTGAACAAAAAACTGCTGAAGCGCCTGTTGCAGAAGCAAAACCCGCAGATCCTGCGGAAAATACAATAACCGAAACTGAGAAAAAAGAAGACTATAAAACTGAAGTAATACCGCCTGCCATCACGGTATTGCAACCAGAAATCCAGCATGTAAAAGCCAGTCCTGTTGCATCGCGCATTATCGCAGATAAACATATTGATCCGTCTTCCATTCCCGCGACCGGCGCACATGGCCGCATCATGAAAACAGATGTGCTGGAAGCGCTGGCGCATCCCGGCAAAAAAGCTTTTGACGGACAGGAATTATTTTCGCGGAATACGCGCAATGAAAAAATGAGTAACCTGCGCAAAACCATTAGTCGCAGGTTAGTGGAAGCAAAAAACACTTCGGCCATGCTCACCACTTTTAATGAAGTGGATATGAGCCGCATCATGGAGATCAGGAAAATGTATAAAGATAAATTTAAAGAGCAGCATGGTGTGGGACTTGGCTTTATGAGTTTCTTTGCGAAAGCAAGTGCGATCGCATTGAGCGAGTGGCCTGCTGTAAATGCATTCATTGATGGCGATGAATTAATTTATCATGATTACGCGGACATCAGTATTGCGGTAAGTACGCCACGCGGTTTGACTGTTCCGGTAATACGCAATGTGGAAAGTTTAAGCATGGCAGATATAGAAAAGAAAGTGATTGAAGTTGCAGGGAAAGCGCGTGACAACAAACTCACCATGGAAGAATTGCAGGGAGGAACATTTACCATAACAAATGGCGGTGTATTTGGCAGCCTGATGAGTACGCCGATAATTAATATGCCACAAAGCGCCATTTTAGGAATGCATAAAATTGAGGAAAGGCCAATCGTAGTGAATAAAGAAATTGTTATAAAGCCAATGATGTATCTCGCTGTAAGCTATGACCACCGCGTGATTGACGGCAGAGAAAGCGTTGGATTTTTGGTACGCATTAAAGAATTATTGGAAAATCCTGAATTGCTGCTTTTTGGAAAAGACCCGGTGAAATCTTTGTTGGAGTTATAAAAAATAAAAGTGATTTTATATAAAATGTTATCCTGTTATCTTGCAATTATTCATGTTAAATGAGCAGGTGGCATTCATACATGAATAGTTCCACAAAAATTATTCAAGCATATAAGGGCGAATCTCCATTTTCACTTTATCTCAAAGATTTTTTTCGCGCAGAAAAAAAAATGGGTGGCACCGACCGCAAATGGATCAGAAATTTTACTTTTTCTTATTTCCGGATGGGAAAATCGCTGCCGGGAATTTCAGTAGATAATATGATCACAGCAGGTTTGTTTTTATGCAATACAAAAAGTGATGCCTGGGCTGATTTATTGCCGGAAGAATGGCAGGCAGCAATCAATAAATCGCTATCAGAAAAAATTGATATTCTGCGAAAAACGTATCCCAGCTTTGAGCTTGAACATATATTTCCGCTATATGAAGAATTCACTAAAAGTATTGATTTCAGAGCGTTTGCGGCTGCACACTTACATCAGCCGGATGTTTTTATTCGCATTCGTCCGGGGAAAAAAGAAGTTGTTTTTTCTGCGTTGAATTTAAAAGAAATCCCCTTTTGCGTCGTGGAAGAAAACTGTTTAGCATTTAAAGCGGATACCAAATTAGATGAAGTGTTGAGTGTAGGTAAAGTTGTAATTATCCAGGATTTTTCTTCACAAAAAGTAAGCGATTTTTTTTGCAATATTTCACCAAAAAATATTTGGGATTGTTGTGCAGGAAGTGGTGGAAAATCAATTCTTGCGAAAGATTTTTTTCCAAATGCTGTATTGTATGTGTCTGATTCACGCGAAAATATTTTACATAATTTATCCAAAAGATTCCGCGAAGCGGACATTGTTGATTATCAACTTTTGATCGCAGATCTCGCCAAAGAAAAATTACAATTGGCAGAAAAATTTGATCTCGTGATTTGTGATGTTCCATGCAGTGGCAGTGGTACCTGGGGAAGAGCGCCGGAAAACCTGGTTTATTTTACAGAAAAAAAATTGACTCATTATATTTCCCTGCAAAGCAAGATTATAGAAAATGCTATTCAGCAGGTAAATGAAAATGGTTATTTTTTATACATTACCTGTTCTGTATATGAAAAAGAAAATGAAGGCGCCATCAATTTTATCCTGGAAAAATTTCCCTTTAAAGTGGTAGAAAAAAAATTACTAAAAGGCTTTGAACACCGCGCGGATACCATGTTTGCGGCTTTGCTTCAAAAAAAATAAACTCATTGTTCTACGCGTATTAAATTGATGCGGAAACCATAACTGTCATCCGCGAAAGATGCCGGCGGGGGAGTGGTTTGCCAGGTCCAGTGCAGGAAATCTTTATACACCAAACCAATTCCGCGGCCATATACTTCCACAGAATAATTTCTTTGCTGATAATATTGTGGATCAAAAGGCCCGGGCGGTGAAGTTTCATCGTGCTGAAAAACGGTGACAGAAAAATCAATCGGCCCCATAAGACTGTTGAATGTTTGATTATTATTTTGATACACATAATCCCAGTTATCCATATACTGCACGGGTGAATTTGCAGAGCGCGTATCAATATAAGAATTTCCTTTCCAGCTATAACCTTCACGCAGCGGCTCTTTCATTTTTATAAAACGAAGGTTATGATCATCCACCACTTCTATTGAATTTGGCGTGGGCGTAATAAAATACGTGGATAAAGGCACCCAGCCTGTTTGTTCCAAAGTATCCGTCAGGGAACGAAAAACGCGATAAGACAATCTTCCCTGGTTATCGAAAACAGTATCCCCAATACTATCTTTCAAATGATAACTATTAATGACCAATGCCTGTCCGAATGAAGTCAGCGACGTGGAATCCAGCCTGTACACCAGCGTATGGCCGAGCGCCAATGGATAATAATCTGTGAGCGCTGGCAGCGGCAACGTTTCAGATTGTTTTGCGCAGCCCATCCATAAAAGTGATTGTGTAAAAACAAGTACTATTAAAATAATTTTTTTCATAAATGAGCGATCAGATTTTCTGCTGGAATCATGCAAATATCAAACATATATACGTAACGAAATTTGTTTTGATAGCGTATAAATTTTTAGGTTTTTAAAAGTTTACTCCTGGTTTTCTAAAGTAATTAAGTCTTTTATTATTTAGTCAAGGATTGTTACTTGATTCCAGGCTAATTCCGCTCTTATTTACCTCCATAGTGCGCAGCGCTGACACTTGATAGAGTGGCGTATAGGTGCGATTTGCAGCCGTTTGATAAAACGTCATGGACTTTTTGTTAGCAGCAATTTTATTTGAAAGCGATCGCTGCACTTGAAGGTCCGGCCAATTGATGTAGTTTAGTTGATGTAAAGCCGGCTGCTTTTGCCCATTTATTAAAATCGGCAAAAGTATAGTCAAAGCCTTTTCCAGTTTCAATAAGCATATTTAAACTCATCATCATGCCAAAAACATTCTTATTTCTTTCGTCATCAATAATACTTTCAATAGCCACAAATGCGCCACCACCTGGTAAAGCATCATAGGCTTTCTTCATCAACATCAGTTTGGTTTCTTCATCCCAGTCGTGCAATATATTTCCCATTACAATAATGTCGGCTGTTGGCAAAGGATCTTTAAAGAAATCTCCATTGGCAGTTTTAACCCTGTCATTTAATTGAAGTTTTTGAATGTTTTCGTTTGCAATGGGTGCAACTTCAGGTAAATCCCACGACACACATGTCATATGAGGCTGATGTTTAGCTACCATCAATGAAAGCATTGCACCTGAACCGCCAACATCAACCAACGTTTTAGATTTAGAAAAATCAAACGATTGTGAAAATGCCATGAAGTTTCCTATTTGAATACCGCTCATTGCGTGAATAAATTCTTTCAATCTATCAGCATCTGAATAAAGTGCTTCAAACATATTTTCTCCGCTTTTTGCTTCGTTTTGCGGCAGGCCGGTAAGCAGGCCTTCTTCTAAACTTCCCCAGAAATTATAGAGCCGGTTGTTCATCATTTCCAAAATACCTCCAATATAAGATGGCTTGTTTTTATCTAAGAAAAAATCGGTGTCGTTGTGGTTTGAATACGTTGCTGTTTCCAACAAACCTTCACGTTGGAGGAAACCAAAAGTTGTAAGGGCATCTAAATAATCATACACATTACGGTCGGTGCATTTTAATCCTAAATGCGTTTTAATATCCTTCGCTGACATTGATTTTTTTTCGGCAAGGGTAGTGAAGATTTGAAATTTTACGGCTGATAAAAGAATTTTTGATGCCCAAAATCCTGTGCCGATTTTCATGATGTTTTCAGGGGTGGGATGATTTTCGTTGTGTGTCATAGTTTTTAATTATTTAATGATAACCAAAATCCTGTTTTCAGTTGACTAAGATAATACATACTGAAACAAGTAGATTAAAAAAGTTGTTTGTATGCGCAGGCTTTTATTTAGCTCCTTAGTGCGCTGCGCAAACACTAAGAAGAGAGCGGGGTTCGGTATTGAAAGAACTGAAATACGGCGACCATATTATTGCCAGGATCATGAATTGCCAGATCATCTATAACTTTTTTTTTATTCAACTTCATGATCCCGAAAACAACGAACTCAGCAAAGCATTTATCCTGTTTTGCAAAAATTTGATTTACATTATAGCCCATAATTTATTCCATTGTTTTGGTTATCGTATTATTTGTAGTTTCGGGATATGAATAAATTAAACAGGCCATACAGTTTAGTAACAAACATTTCCTGTTCAAATTGTAAAAAAGAATACAAAATTACTGAGATTAACACTTATGCAACCTGCTGCAACAAACCGTTAGTTGTTAATTATGACCTGCTATCGGCACCTTCAAAATCAGCACTTTCATCGTCTCAAAATACGATGTGGCGCTATGAAACCTTGTTGCCTGTTTTCAACAAACAAAATATTGTAAGCCTTGGCGAAGGCATGACACCTATCCATCATTTGCACAAACTTGCATACAAGTATGGTTTTGATGAATTGCTGATGAAAGACGAATCCTTCAACCCAACCGGATCATTTAAAGCAAGGGGAATGAGTGTGGCAGTATCCAAAGCAAAGGAACTTGGTATAAGGAAATGCATTGTGCCTACGGCAGGAAATGCGGGTGGAGCATTAGCTGCTTATTGCGCAAAGGCTGGAATAATATGTACGGTGGTAATGCCCTCACAAACACCAACTATCTTTAAGCATGAATGTGCATTGTATGGAGCCGAACTGGTATTGGTTGACGGCCTGATTAATGATTGTGCAAAAAAAGTTTCAGCAATTAATAAAGACAATCAATATTTCGATGTCTCCACCATGAAAGAACCTTACCGTATTGAAGGTAAAAAAACAATGGGTTACGAAATAGCAGAACAACTTAACTGGCATCTGCCCGATGTAATCATTTACCCGGCTGGTGGCGGTACAGGCCTTATCGGAATTTGGAAAGCATTTATAGAGATGAAAACAATGGGTTGGCTAACGGGACCACTGCCCAGGATGATTGCCGTGCAATCCAAAAACTGTGCGCCCATATTACATGCATTACATAACAGGGAAAACTGGAAATCTATGTTTTTGCCTAAGGCAACAATTGCAAACGGACTGGCCGTGCCTTATCCATTTGGCATGGATATGATGTTGCAGGTACTTGAGGAATCGGGAGGCACAGCTATTGCCATCAGTGATGCCGATATTGTAAGCGGTGTAAATGAAATTTCGAAAACAGAAGGGTTACTGATTTGTCCTGAAGGTGCGGCCACCTGGAAAGCACTGTTGCAATTACGGGATCAAAAAATCATTGACGTACATGAAAAAGTTTTATTGCTGAATACCGGCTCGGGATATAAATATATGGAAAATCTGCATGATATTGTTTGAGTTTTATTGCTTTTTTTATTCGTTCTTCGGCGTTTTATGTGTCTTCTTTTTGAAGCCATTTAAAAAGTTGAAATTTTATTTTCTTTTTGCCCAATTCATATTGTATGCAATATTATTGCTTATCAAAAACAAGTTTATTATTTTCAACTAAAATCATAAATAAGTTATTATTCTTTATACATTCCAGAACTTTTTTGTATAAAAAAGCTTTTGATTCGTCGGTAATATTTTCGTAACCTAATGAGCCGGTTTTGGGATGCAAAAACATAAGGTAAAGTTTTTCTTCTTTAATTATAAATAGGAAGTACACTCTCAAACCTCCGCTTCCCTTTAATCTTTTCTTTATATATGGTGTTGTATCGCTATTGTTCAGCCTTGTACCTGACATTAATTCTTGAATGTCTTTATTGAAAAAGTACTCAATAATATCTTTCTCTATGGTTGAGTAAGAATTTTTCTTTTTCAGTTTTTCAAACTCGATTTTGAAATCTTCCAGGCAAAATATATTCATTTACAATAATGAAAGTTCTTTAGTTGTTTCCTGAAATTCATCATTATTTGATAAGAAAAAGAACCTGGAATCAAGGTCATTCGCAACGTCTTTCAGATCGTCTATTGCGTTTTTAAAATTTTTAATTTCAATTGTTGCTACTCCTTTTGAACGAATAAAATTTAAGGAAACGTATTGGCGTAATAATGACGAATGCAGGTCTCTTATAGATGAAATTAAGTCATTGATTAGCATTAAGCAATCTTTGTCCAATTCGTTAAACCAGGTTATTTTTTCAATTTTTTCAACAAGGTCTTCAATTTTGGTAGTTTTAGTAGTAAATGCTTTTTTAAAATCCAGGATAGTGTCTAATAATTTGTTGATTTTTTTCTCATCATAGAAAGCTTCTCTTTTTTCTTCGAAAGAAAATTTCCTAACTTTTTGAAAAGTTTCAGCTATTTGAGGTTTATATGTTTGGCAGTCCATTTCTTAAATTATTTAATTCTATTGAAGCGTAAATATAAATGATTATGTTTTTATTAAAAAAATTTTCACAAAGTGTAAAATGTAAAACTCTCTAATTGATTGATAATCATTTTCACAGAACGGTTTTCTAATTTAATGATTCTTTCATTAATTCCAGGCTAAGCCCGGCTTTTATTTTCTTATTTAGTGCGCTACGCAAACACTAATAGCGGGGCTTTCGGTATTTCCTTTTTATAAATATTGAACTTTTGTAGTGTTATTTTCTTCATTTATTTAAAAATTCCAAAATCGTCTTGATATACAATCGTGGTTGTTCCACCGAAATATAATGCCCTGCACCAGGAATTATTTTTAATTCACTTTTTTTGAATAGTTCCAGGTATTCATTGGTGAATCCCCATTTTTGATTATCACATGTTCCTTTCATCACTAACACAGGCATTGTTAGTTGTTTAATTGCAGGCCGTGGATCTTTGACTTTTGCTAAGCTGGCAAATGTCATCACACTTGCATAAAAACCGCTCCCGGCATCTTCTTTTAAAATATTTGCAGTATCACAAACTGTAGATTTAACTTTAGAATGAATTGCTGGATGTATTGCTAAATTGAAAAACAAAAGTTGAAAGACTCTTTTCGTCAGCCTTCATTTTTGTAATATCCTTATTGTATGTATTCATTCATATTACCAAAAATCTAATGTTTTTAGTTTTTGAATATTTATGTACTATTTTACACAAAATAACATATATTTGGTTATGCAAGTCCAGGAAATATATACAAAAAACCAGCTTGATAAACTTGGAAATACTTTAATTTATTTGTGTGAGCATTTGGAAAAAGCTTCCAAAACTCATCTTCTTAAATTCATATTTATAATTGAAGAAATTTCAATTTTAAAGTTTGGAATCCCTTTTTTTAATTTACGTTTTGATGTTTGGAAACTTGGTCCTGTTTCAAAAGATTTATATGTGGAACTTACAGATGAGTTAAACTTATTAGAACCATACATAAAAAAAGAAACGAAAGATGGAATAACAGTTATTTTACCAAAAATGGATTTTTCAGATGACGAATTCAGCGATAATGAAATAAAGTTGCTGGACGAAATCATAGAAAGATTTAGATATTGCACTGCTGATGAATTGATTAATTTTACGCACAAAAAGAATTCTCCCTGGTATAATACTGCGTTGAGAAATGGTGTTTTAGAATTGTTGGAAACAGGAAAAATCACTACTACAGATTTTGAAATTAACCTGGCAGAGGCATTAGCGAATGACAGCGATAAACTAATGTTATATAATAGTCATAAAGAATTTCTTACTCAATCTAAAAGTTTAAAGGTTTAAACTTTGTATACTCCAGGTAAAATAATTTATTTCGACCCTTTCTTTTTTAAAAACGGCGGAAGTAAACCAAAATATTTTCTGGTTCTTAAAATAATTAGTGAGAGCGTAATTTTAGCAAGCCTTCCTTCCAGTCAGGCTCATTTACCAACTTTGCAGATAATTCGACATGGTTGTTTAGAAATGCCGGAAGCGTGTATTAACTGTTACATATTTGAAGCAAACAAACCAATAACAAAAAATGGCTGGTCATTTGAACTGGACACTTTCCTACATGGGCAATGGTTGGACGATTTTAATGTTATTGATTTAATGTCAAGATATTCAATTGAAAATGTAGAGTATGAAATTATTGGAGAACTAACTGATGAAGAATTAGAAAATGTTATAAAGTGTTTTGCAAATTCAAGTAGTGTCAAAAGGAGATACAAGCGAATTTTACTTAATTAATTTGGTGACAAAAAATGGGTTTTTTAAATTCCGGGCTAAGCCTGGTTTTTATTTAGCTCCTTAGTGTGCTGCGTAATCACTAATGAGAGTAGGGGAATTCGCTAACTTAATAGATACTGCTATGTTACTCAAATTATAATTGAGCCAAGCCTTTTAAAAGTTGAAATTTTATATTAAACATTTCATTTATTAAAAGATAAAAATGTGACGACAAAGTAATTCCCAATCAAGCAAGTATATCAAATAAATGTTCTACATTCTATTCATTATATTTTTTGTTTTTTGGATAATGCTAATATATCTATCGTCAGTTATACCCATTCTATTACAAATATTTACAGCTGCTCCAACCTCAGCTTCTGTTGCCTTGCCTGTAACATAAGCAATTCCATTCAGATTCCAAACTAGCCATTCCTTCTGAGACTCACTAAGCGTCTTTAAAACATTTATTAAATATTCCTCACTTTGTTCGCTGAAGTCAGTAAATGCTTTGTCATCCAAATCAAAATCTAGTAACTTTGCTGTGTTCAAGAAGAATTCTACCTGTTTAGGATGTGTGAGGTGGCTCGAATTTCACGGACAGTAAATTCCGTTAGGTTAAAAAATAAGAACTTGATTCTTTGGGTAATGCAGAGCCGCTTTGTTTGTGTTTAACTGAAAGGGGTTCGATACCCCTTTCAGTTAAGGATTCTTCGGT
>JBBSQL010000023.1:0-45093 GCA_038257845.1 Chitinophagales bacterium | reverse complement strand
CGCGTTACTGCAAAAAGAATTGGGCATTTATCTTTTCCGGGATATGCTCAATCATTTTCCATTACGTCATATAGATAAAACATCTGTTCAAAGCATTAAAGATATAAGTCCTGAAACGGATTACATACAAGTTGCCGGCGTTATTTCACAATTTGAAATCATTGGAGAAAAAACCGGCCGCCGGCTCGTAGCCTATATTACAGATGGCAGCGGCTATCTTGAACTGGTATGGTTTCGTGGCATTCAATGGGTTCAAAAGAATTTATTTATAGGTAAAAAATATTTGGTGTATGGAAAAATTTCTTATTTCAATAGCCAGCCACAAATTTCTCATCCCGATCTTGAAATAATGGAAGAATTTGTAAAAGATAAATTTATTTATGAACCTGTTTATCCATCTTCTGAAAAATTAAAAACACGAAATTTAAACGGAAGGCAGATTGCTAAATTAACGGCAACTATTTTTTCCCAAATACATGAAAATGATATTCCTGAAAACTTGCCGCCAAAAGTTAAACAGGAATTGAAATTAGTGGATCGGTATAAGGCATATTCAGATATTCATTTCCCCAAAACCATGGACGATTTTAATGCAGCAGTAAGGCGGCTCAAATTCGAAGAATTATTTCTGGCGCAAGTGCGCTTTAAAATGATCCGCAACAGAAGGCATCATAAAAGTAATGGTGTTATATTTGAAAAAGTGGGTGATTTGTTCAATGTATTTTATTCAAACTGTTTGCCATTTGAACTCACCCATGCACAAAAAAAAGTGTTTAAAGAAATCAGGCAGGACACGCTTTCCGGCAGGCAAATGAATCGTTTATTGCAGGGTGATGTGGGCAGTGGGAAAACGATTGTGGCACTGTTGGCACTATTACTGGCCGCGGATAATGGTTTCCAGGGATGCATGATGGCACCGACAGAAATATTGTCTCAACAACATTATGCAAGCATTAAAAATTTGATAAAAGATTTACCGGTAAATGTACATTTACTTACAGGAAGTACTAAAACTGCTGAAAGAAAAAAAATATTAAAGGAGTTACAGGAAGGCACTTGCCATATCCTCATCGGTACGCACGCAATCATTGAAGATAAAGTTGAATTTAAAAATCTTGGCTTAGCCATCGTAGATGAACAACATCGTTTTGGTGTGGCACAAAGAGCAAAATTGTGGAAAAAATCTGTAGTGCCGCCACACATTCTCGTAATGACGGCAACTCCCATTCCACGTACTTTGGCCATGTCCGTTTATGGCGATCTTGATTACAGTATTATGGACGAATTACCTCCCGGAAGGCAGGAAATAAAAACCATCCAGCGCAATGAAATGAAACGCATGGAAATCATGGAATTTATAAAGGGTGAAATCAAAAATGGCCGGCAAGCGTATATTATATATCCATTGATAGAAGAAAGTGAAAAATTAAGTTATGAAGATCTAATGCAGGGATATGAACAGGTAAAGACTTATTTTCCGGAACAATTATACAATATCAGCATGGTGCATGGAAGAATGCCTGCGCTACAAAAAGAAGTGAATATGCAGCGTTTTAAAAATGGTGAAACACAAATTCTTGTCGCCACAACTGTAATTGAAGTTGGCGTGGATGTGCCTAATGCAAGTGTGATGGTCATTGAAAGTGCAGAAAAATTTGGCTTATCACAGTTGCATCAATTACGCGGCAGGGTCGGAAGAGGTGTAGAAAAAAGTTATTGTATATTGCTTACAGGAAGTAAAATTTCCAATGAGGCAAAGCAAAGGCTAAAAGTTTTGTGTGAAACAAATAATGGTTTTAAAATAGCAGAAAAAGATTTAGCATTGCGTGGGCCGGGAAATATTGAAGGCACAAAACAAAGTGGTGCTCTTGATTTTAAACTTGCAGACATCATTTTAGATCAAAGCATCCTGGAAGCAGCTAAAAGGTATGCGGATATTGTCCTTGATATGGATCCCGGGCTGGTGAAAATGGAAAATTCAGGTTTGAAAAATTATATTTTATCCCAAAAGAGAAAAACCGCCTGGAGTAAGATTTCATGATACAACATTTATATAGACAAAACGTTTAGAAAAGAACCCTTTAATAATTAAAAAACTTGAAAAAATTCCTACCCCTTATCTTCTTAACTCTCTTCATTTTTTGCATTCACCAATGCTTTTCCCAAAGCCTGGAATTTGTGCAAAATAAAGGCCAATGGGATTCGAAAGTCCGTTATTCCGGTAAAATTGCGAATGGCTCATTTTATTTACAGCAACAGGGTTACAAAGTTTTATTAAATAACAGTGATGATTTAAAAGCCGTTGCTGAATTATATGGCGGTCATAAAACCATTCAACTTGACTCCACAAAACCAAATAGTTTCAGCAATCCCAATAAAGAATACCCGGCTATTGACACATTCAAACAGGTAGTCCTGCATTCACATGCTTATGAAGTGAATTTTATTGGGTCATCTGAAAATGCAGCGATCATGCCTGATAAAATGATGACCACTTATGACAATTATTTTACTGGAAATGACCCGGCAAAATGGAAAACTGATTGTAAAATTTTCCAGGCTGTGACCTACAAAAATATGTATCCAAATATTGATGTGCGCTATTATGAAGATAATGGAAAATTGAAATATGAATTTATTGTCAGGCCGGGAGGAGATATCAATAAAATTGCGCTGGCATTTTCAGGTGTTGATGGCTTGAAAATTTCAAAAGGAAACCTGCTCATTCAAACTTCTGTTGGAGAAGCATCCGAATTAAAACCTATATCCTGGCAGATCGGGAATGCCGGTAAAAAAGAAATTGGTTCGTCATTTATTTTAGAGGGTAATAAAGTTCGCTTCAAAATAGATAATTATGATAAAACGCAAACTTTAATTATTGATCCAACACTCATTTTCGCAAGTTTTACCAATAGTATTTCTGATAACTGGGGCTACACAGCAACTTTTGATGGAGCAGGAAATTTTTATGCAGGTGGCATTGTTTTCAGCAATGGTTATCCCGTGAGTGTCGGCGCTATACAAACTGTTTTTGGCGGTGGCACACAGCAGGGAGGCCTTCCGGGATTTGATATAGGAATTATAAAATTGAGCTCAAATGGAAGTTCCCGATTATATGCCACTTATTTAGGCGGATCCGGAAATGAACAACCGCACAGCATGATCGTGGATAATGCAGGCAACCTGGTTGTTGCAGGCAGAACAACTTCGGTAAATTTCCCGGTCACTACTTCCATATATGGCCCTGGCGGCGGTTTTGATATTTTTATAACAAAGATCAGTGCAGATGGAAAAACTTTATTGGCCTCCCGCAAGTTTGGCGGCAGTTCAAATGATGGGGTAAATATTGTTGATAAAGAAATGAGTGGTGGCGCATTGAGTATTTCCCGAAATTATGGAGATGATGCTCGCAGCGAAGTGATCGTTGATCCCAATAATAATATTTTATTGGCATCCTGCACTCAATCTAATAATTTTCCTACAACCGCAAATGCATTTCAACAAAATTTTGGCGGCAGCCAGGATGGTGTTGTACTGAAATTAAGCCCGGATATGACGAATGTTTTATTCAGTTCATTTTTGGGCAGCTCAGGAGATGATGCGGCTTTTGTGATTTCGCTGAGTCCAATAAATGGTAATATTTATATTGGTGGTGCAACTACGAGTTCCAATTTAAAAGGGACTGGCAGCAATACAGGGCCACTCATTTTTAATACTTTCCAGGGCGGAATTTGTGATGGCTTTGTTTCTATTATCAGCAGTGATGGCGCTACGCAAATCAGGACTGTATATGTGGGTTCCGGGGGAAATGATTTGGTTTATGGTTTAAAATTTGACAAAGCAGGGTTTCCCTATATCAATGGAAACACGACGGGCTCATTGCCTGTTGTAAACTCGGCATTTCAAAGTCAGAAAACCGGCAAGCAATATATTACCAAATTAAAACCTGATTTAAGTGGCATAATTTATTCTACAAATTTTGGCAAAGGCCAATCTACACCTGATATTTCCCCTGATGCATTTTTAGTGGACAGGTGTGAAAATGTATATGTTTCCGGCTGGGGCGGAGGTCTTGATATCGTGGGCAATTATCCTAATGCAAATACTTTTGGTTTAACGACTACATCCAATGCCATCCGTCAAACTTCCGATGGAAGCGACTTTTATTTTTTCGTTTTAGAGAAAGATGCGAAGAGCCAGTTGTATGGAACTTTCTTTGGCAATATAGACAATGGGCCATCTGTTGGCGACCATGTAGATGGCGGCACAAGCCGCTTTGATGAGAATGGTGTAATTTACCAGGCGATTTGTGCCAATTGTGCCAAGACCGGAATTTTCCCAACAACACCAGGTGTTTGGGGGCCAAATAATGGGGCACAAAATGGTTCTTTATGTAATGAAGCTGCCGTAAAAATTGCCTTTGAATTAGCAGGTGTCGGCAGCGCTGTACAATCATCCATTAATGGTATTCCGCGGGATACAACGGGCTGTGTTCCGCTAACAGTTGATTTTAGAGATACCATTGCAAACGGCGTTAAATATATCTGGAATTTTGGTGATGGCAGTGGGAATGTAACTACAAATACAGCAAGCATCAGCCATACGTATAATTCCATTGGTTATTTCCTGGTGACCCTTGTGGCTATAGATTCAGCTACATGTAATATTGCTGATACATCATACACGCATATCCGGGTAAAGGATAATGAGGCAAAATTAGATTTTGATTATTTAAAATTAGTGCCATGCGATTCACTGAAATATCAATTCACCAATTTATCTATTGCTCCTTTGGGTTTTCCTTTTAGTAATCAAAGTTTTGAATGGGATTTTGGAGATGGCACTAAAATAACCACAGATACTTCAACCATTATTCATAATTTTCCTGCCATTGGCACTTACACCATTCGAATGACTTTACTGGATACAGGCTATTGCAATTCGAATGATTATGTAGAAAAAATAATTAATATCACGGACCTTGTAAAAGCAAATTTCATACAACCTCCTTATGCGTGTGTGAATCAACCGCTACTTTTTACAAATACTTCAACTGGAGGTGAAACTTATTTATGGGATTTTGGAGACGGCGCCACTTCAACAGATGAAAGCCCGGTACATATTTATACTGCCCAGGGGAAATACAGGATAGTTTTGACCGCCACGAATTTAAATTCCTGTAATCTTATGGACAGTCTTGTCTATGATATCTTTGTGTATGATGCACCTGTTTCATCCTTCACGTATTCTCCCATAGTTCCACCCGAAAACTCGGCAGTTACTTTTATAAATACTTCAACCGGTGGCGTTTTTTATAAATGGATATTTGGCGACGGCGATTCAATTCTTACTTCTAAGAGAGATACACTGATCAGCCATTTCTATAATAAGTCAGGTGTAAATACAACTTGCCTTATCGTATATAATCTTGCCGGTTGCACAGATACAACCTGTGCTGACATTCTTGCCATAGTTGTACCTTTACTGGATGTTCCAAATGCATTTACACCCAATGGAGATGGCGTAAATGATTTAGTAAAAGTGAGGGGATTTGGTATTGGTAAAATGGATTGGAAAATCTACAACCGGTGGGGACAACTGGTATTTCAGACAGGGTCTGTGAATGAAGGCTGGGATGGAAAATACAAAGGTGTTTTACAACCCCAGGAAGTTTACGTATATGTATTGGATGTTACTTTTACGGATGGAACTATATTCCGCAAAAAAGGAGATATCACTTTATTACGCTAATAAAAAATGAAAAAACACTTTAAACATATTGCCTTTTTCTTTTTTACCTGTGTATTGCTATTGGTACAAAAAAATTCATTTTCGCAGGATCTGCATTTTTCCCAATACTTCAATACTCCTTTGCTTATAAACCCCGCTAATACTGGGTTTGAGCCCGATGCCGACTGGAGGCTGGGAGGTAATTACCGAAATCAATGGGCCAGCATTACAACTAATCCATACAAAACATTTAATATCTGGGGTGATATGCAATTATTTGCAAACCGTTTTGAAAATGGCTGGATGGGAATTGGTGGTTCACTCATGCGCGATGTCGCCGGTGCTGGCGGACTTACTTCTACCAAAGGCTATGCGTCCATTGCATATCACCAATTACTTGGTTATAAAAGTTTACTCAGTGGTGGCTTTAATATTGGTTTTGTAAATAAAAGAATTGATATAAGTAAATTGACTTTTGACAATCAATGGAACGGGAAATTTTTTGATATTAAAATTGCAAACGGGGAATCTTTTGCAACAAATTCTGTTGTTTATCCTGATCTGCAGGCGGGTCTCAATTATTCCTATTTTCCTTCGGATAATGTGTACCTGAATGCGGGCATCAGCATGGCACATATCAACCAGCCGAAAGAATCATTTTTTTCAAATTCTATTACGGACACCCGCGTAGCGCCACGCTACACATTTTTTCTCAATGGAAGTTTAAAAGTAAATGACCTATGGATTTTAAACCCAAATGCATACCTAAGTAAAATGAATAATGTAACTGAAACAGTGGTCGGCATGAATGCACATTACAATATTAGTGGTGATGGAAATATGCAGGTGATTGGCGGTTTATATTATCGGTTGAATGATGCAATTATTCCAATGGCAGGTTATGAATGGAATAATCTTTCTATTACAATAAATTATGATGCCACTACATCAGATCTATCAGGCTTCAACCAATCCCGTGGCGCTTATGAAATTTCAATTATCAAACGTGGCATCTCTTTGGGCAGTGGCGGTAAAGCTATAAAATGCCCGGTAGTAAGATTTTAATGCAGTTATTTTTACAACCTATTCCACTTTCAATTTTATTTTATAATATTGACTGCCTTAAATAAATATTTTATTTTAAGATCAATGTCAATCAACAATCAATACGGAAAAATAACGCCCGGTTTAATCCTCGATTTAAAAAAAATTGTTGGAAGCCAATTTGTGTTTGATGACAATGAATCCCTTGAAAAATATGGACATGACGAAACTGAAAATTTATTGTACCGGCCCGAAATAGTTATCAAGCCGCGAACAACGGAGGAGATCAGTTCTATAATTAAAATTTGCAACGAACATTTAATTCCTGTAACACCGCGTGGTGCAGGTACTGGATTAAGCGGTGGCGCTTTGCCCCGCTTTGGCGGTGTAGTTTTATCATTAGAAAGAATGAATAGTATTCTTCAAATTGATGAAAAAAATTTCCAGGTTATTACAGAACCAGGCGTGATCACTGAGGTTTTGCAAAATGAAGTAAAAGCCAAAGGTTTATTTTATCCACCCGACCCAAGTAGTCGTGGTTCCTGTTTTATTGGTGGAAATATTGCCGAAAATAGTGGTGGCCCAAAAGCGGTGAAATATGGTGTGGTAAAGGATTATGTGCTGAACCTCGAGATTGTTTTACCAAACGGCGAAATCATGTGGACCGGTGCAAATGTTTTAAAAAACTCAACAGGTTATAACCTTACACAATTAATAGTGGGAAGCGAGGGCACACTGGCAATTGTTACAAAAATTGTTTTAAAATTATTACCATTTCCGAAATATGATTTACTCCTGCTCGCTCCTTTTTCTTCACTTGAAAAAGCTGGTGAAGCGGTCAATGCAATTTTCCTCGCTGGCCATACACCCAGTGCAATGGAACTGGTAGAAATAGATGCATTGCAAATTGTATCAGAAATGGTCGGTGCAGGTTCTATTCCTGTTCATGAAAATGTAGCGGCACACTTGCTTGTTGAAGTGGATGGAAATGACCAGGAAGTTTTATATAAAGAAATGGAAAGCATTAGCAGTGTTCTTGAAAGCCAGGGAGCCGGGGAAATTTTCTTTGCGGATGATACAGTACAAAAAGATGCGCTCTGGAAATTGCGCCGCCGTACTGCTGAAGCTGTGAAATTAAAAGGTTATACCATTGAAGAAGACACAGTAGTTCCCCGCGCTGAATTACCGGCATTAATAAGAGGCGTGAAAAAATTGGGAATTGATAATAATTTTCATGCAGTTTGTTATGGCCATGCCGGAGACGGTAATCTTCATATAAGAATTAAAAAAGAAGGCATTGTAAATAGTTATCAAAATGAAGAGATGCAACAAATTCTTATATCTCTTTTTAAATTGGTAAAAAGTTTAGGTGGAACTATTAGTGGTGAACATGGGATCGGCTTAATTCAAAAACCGTACATGCATCTCGTCTTTAATAATGCAGCAATGAATATGATGCGTGAAATAAAAAAATGTTTTGATCCAAATAATATCTTAAACCCCGGGAAAATATTTGACCCGGAATAACGAAAAATAAAAAAAAACAATCATGCTTAAAAAAATCTTTTTACCAACAATTTTCTGCCTTGCAGTAACTGCTGCTTTTTGCCAGCAAACACCTCCAACATATATTTCAAAAGATGATTCAAAAGGTTTTAAACAAGAAAATATTTTTCTTGGCGGTGGTTTAAATATTGGCTTTTCTTCCGGTTCTTTTGGTGTGGGCCTCAATCCCGAGATCGGCTATTCCATTGCTCACTGGCTGGATGCAGGTGTTGCGGTAAATACAAGCTATAATACCATCAGTGCGGATTACAATTATGGCGTTAGTCAAAAAAGTTTTAATTATGGCGCAGGCGTTTTTACAAGAATTTATCCTGTGCCATTTTTATTTTTGCAAATTCAACCAGAACATAATTGGAGTAACAATACGTTGAGAGATCCTTATACAGATATCAGCCAGAAAATTAATTTCCAATCGAACAGCGTATTAGCCGGAATTGGATACTCTAATAGAAGTGTTGGACAGGGTAATTTTTATACTGTTATAATGATTGATTTATTATCTGATAAAAATTCTCCTTACCGCGACGGTTATAATCGGATCCTTCCTGTAATACGCGCTGGATTTAACTTTTATCTAAAGCCTTCTAAAAAGAAATAAATGCATATTTTTTTATGCAGCTAAAAATTTAATTCTCCATGTCCGCAAGCCTTTTATTTATTTTTGTTATTGCTTATTTTCTTTTGTTATTGAGTGTTGCCTGGTACACAAGCCGCAATGCTACCAATGAATCTTTTTTTATTGGCAACCGGAAAAGCAACTGGATGTTGGTTTCATTTGGGATGATCGGGACATCCTTAAGTGGTGTCACATTTGTAAGTGTACCCGGAACTGTTGGCGCACAGGCATTTTCCTATTTCCAGGTAGTAGTTGGATACTTTTTCGGCTATATCATTGTTGCCTTTGTGTTATTGCCTTTGTATTATAAAATGCAACTCACTTCAATCTATAATTATTTACTCAACAGGTTTGGATTTACTGCTTATAAAACAGGTTCATTTTTCTTTATTATTTCACGGATTTTGGGCGCAACTGCGAGGTTGTATTTAGTGATCAATGTATTGCAGATATTTATTTTAAATGAAATGCAAATTCCTTTCTGGCTCACGTCATTTATTATTTTACTCATGATCTTATTATACACATTTGAAGGTGGTGTAAAAACGATTGTCTTTACAGATACATTGCAAACTACTTTTATGATCGCCGGGCTATTGATCTGTATTGGTTTTGTAATGCATGCAATGAATTTTTCCATTTCAGATTCTTTGAATGCATTATCCATAAAAGGTTTTAGTAAAACCTGGAATACGGATGTCAAAAGCAGTGGCTTTTTTCTCAAACAAGTTATTGGTGGTGCTTTCATAACCATTGGTATGACCGGGCTTGACCAGGAAATGATGCAAAAAAATATCAGTGTACGAAGGTTAAAAGATTCGCAAAAAAATATGATGACATTCAGCGTGATCATGGTTTTGGTAAACCTACTTTTTTTATTCCTGGGTGGAATTTTATATGTGTTTGCAAATGCGAATGGCATCAAGGCTACAGGTGACGATCTTTTCCCAACAGTTGCTCTAAGTTATATGCCTTCATTTGTTTCGGTTGTTTTTATCATCGCACTTATCTCTGCATTATTTCCCAGCGCAGATGGCGCATTAACCGCTTTGACGTCTTCCTTTTGTATTGACATATTAGGCATGCAGCGAAATAAGGAATTGACAGAAAAAGTAAAAAAACGAAAGCGCATAATTGTACATTTTACGTTCGCGATTATTTTTTTTATATGCATCATGGTATTTAAATGGATTAATGATAAATCCATTATTGGTATCATACTAACAATTGCCGGTTATACCTATGGGCCATTATTGGGATTGTTTGGTTTTGGAATTTTTACAAAAAGAGTATTGAAAGAAAATGCATTGACAACTGTTGTGTGTTTAGTTGCTCCAATCATCTGTTATCTCCTGAGTATTGAAGCCAAAAAATGGTTGGGTGGATATCAAATAGGTATTGAATTATTGTTGATCAATGGCATCATCACATTTATCGGCCTGTATTTAATTTCAAAAAAAGAAGTAAAAATTTAATATATGGATCTTATAAATAATAAAGCCGAAGAATATGCAGAGAAATTTTCAACGCATGACAACGCTTTATTGAAAAAAATTCATGAACACACTTTGCAAAATCATCCGCATGCAAATATGATGAGCAGCCTCACGCAAGGCAGGCTGCTGGCGCTTTTCAGCCGGTTGAAAAAACCAACATACGTTTTAGAAATTGGTACATTCACGGGATTCAGTGCATTATGCCTGGCAGAAGGACTAACAAAAAATGGACAATTACATACAATTGAACTCCGCGAAGAAGATGCAGCAACTGCTGAAAGCAATTTTAATTTGTCACCTTACGCTAAAAAAATTAATTTGCACAGGGGAAATGCAATGGATATCATACCAAAGCTTGAATTTAAATGGGATATTATTTTTATAGACGCGGATAAAACAGGCTACATAAAATACTATGATATGGTTTTACCACGTTTAAACAAGGATGGTTTGATCATCGCAGATAATGTATTATTTCACGGGGAAGTTTTAGAAGAAAAAATTATGGGGAAAAATGCGAAAGCCATCCAGGAATTTAATGATCATGTATTTAATGACAATTCAACGCAGCAAGTACTGGTAACAATGCGTGATGGTTTATTATTAATACAAAAAAAATAATGATGCGAAAACTCCTTGTATTGTTTTCTGTAATTTTCCTTTTACATGCAGAGGCATTTTCTCAATCTAACAACACACTTCCCCAGCAATACATTGAAAAATATAAAGAGCTCGCCATTAATGAAATGATACGCACCGGCGTACCGGCAGCAATTACACTCGCACAGGGCATACTTGAATCCGCTAGTGGACAAAGCGATTTAGCACTTCGCTCCAATAATCATTTTGGCATAAAATGTAAGTTAGAGTGGACGGGAGATAAAGTTTACCAGGATGATGATGAAGCAAATGAATGTTTTCGCAGTTATCCTACAGTTGAAGATTCCTACAGGGACCATTCTGATTTTTTGAAAAACAGGTCGAATTATGCATTTTTATTTAATATTCCCCCAACCGATTACGAAGGTTGGTGCAAAGGTTTAAAGAAAGCTGGTTATGCCACCAGCCCCGCATATCCGAAAATGTTGATTGATGTTATAAACAAGTATAATTTACAGGATTATACTTTATTGGCTTTAGAAAGAATGCAGGGGAAAGATCAAACTGCCCGTGTTGAAAATGAATCATATACACCTGTTGTTTCCATCAATACAATTGATGATGCTGAAACTCCCGGGATAAATGATCAGAATGTTGTGGTAAATAAAGAAGTTGAAGCAAATTCAGAAGCTCCAGGAATTGAAAAAATTTCAACATCACAATATCCTTCCGGGATCTTTACAATTAATGATTGTAAAGTTATTTACCTGTCTGCTGGCAGTTCTTTATTTGCCATTTCTGCACAGCAAAATGTTGATTTCACAAAGTTATTAGCATACAATGAAATGACCAGGGGAGATATACTGGAAAATGGAAAACTCATTTACCTGCAAAAAAAAGCAAAGAAAAGTAATAAAAAATTTCATGTTATCACAGGCATTGAATCTTTGGTTGATGTAGCCCAAAATGAAGGTGTGCAATTGCAAAGTATTCTCGCTTTTAATAATTATACCCGCGACCAGCAATTACAGGCCGGTACGAAAATTCTTTTACAACCGCCACCAAACAGCAAAGCTAAAGGGAAATAATTTTCACTTTTCAAAAGCCTGTAATGCAAACTGTACAAATTTTTGATAAAACATTTTCCAAAGTTATTTCTGAAACTGATTTACGCGAAAAAATAAATGTACTTGCAGAAAAAATTTCAACAGACTATGTTGCAAAACATCCATTATTTATTGTCATACTGAATGGTGCTTTTATGTTTGCCGCAGATTTATTCAGGCAGATCCGGATACCCGCAGAAATTAGTTTTGTAAAGCTGTCCTCATACGAAGGCCTTCATTCTTCAGGAAACATTGAAACAATTTTTGGTTTAAACGAAATCATTGAAGGAAGGGACATCATAATTCTTGATGATGTGCTGGATACAGGTAGAACTTTATATACCTTTAAAAATGAAATGTTGAAGAGAAATCCATTGTCGCTTAAAACTGCTTTGCTGATAGATAAAAAGATCCAAAAAGAATATGAACTTAAATGTGATTATTCCTGTTTTGAAAATTATACGGGGTTTTTAGTTGGTTATGGAATGGACTATAAAGGCCAGGGAAGAAATTTTCCCTGCATTTATCAATTAAATAATTGATCAAACTAAAATTACGATCATGCTTTTCTTCAGTGGTTATAAAAAATAGATTCACTCAAACCTGCTCCATTGAAACAAATTGCTTCAATATCATTATTCATCCTGTTAACTTTTTATGCTTCCGCGCAATATTATGCAAAAGGCATTGTGACGGACGAAACCGGAGCACCTTTATACAACATCAAATTACAATTAGCATCCAAAAAACCTGCAGTTTTTTTTACCGGTTCCACGGGTGAATTCGGTATTCCATGCGCCCTTCCGGAAGATACTATCTACATCGAATCGGATAGCTATGAAAATTATAAAAAATTAATATCCTTAAACATTTACCAGGTCATCAGCCTGAAACCATTACCGGGCAGCAGGAGTATCATAAAAAATAAATTAGCCTCATTTGTAGTCAATAATTACGGGAGTAATAGCTTTTTACAAAACACTTCCGGGGAGAGTTATAGTAAGTTGGTTGAAAATCATTTTGTAAAAACAGGGGAATACCCTGAATCCGGCTTTACATTACATATTGACCGGGCTTCATACAGTAATATTCGCCGGTTTATTAATATGGGCATGGCTGTTCCACCAGATGCTGTGCGCATTGACGAAATTTTAAATTATTTCGATTTCAGCACAGATGCTGTTTCTACAACCAATTTTACTTTAAAATATATTCAAACAAAATCCCCCTGGGATAAAAATTCAGATCTATTATTTTTATTGCTACAGGCGCCTAAAATTAATATATCAGATCTACCTCCTGCAAACCTTGTTTTCCTCATAGACGTTTCGGGTTCAATGGATCAGCCAAATCGCTTACCGCTTTTACAACAATCCTTTAAATTACTGGTGGCAAATTTGAGAAATATAGATTCTGTCTCTATCGTGGTGTATGGAGGAAATGTGGGCATCAAATTACCAGCGACAAGTGGTGCAGAAAAAGATAAAATTAATGATGCCATTGATAAACTCAGCGCCGGTGGGGAAACACCTGGCGAATATGCCATTAAAACCGCTTATGAACTGGCTGAGAAAAGTTTCATTTCCGGTGGAAATAACCGGATTGTTTTAGCCACAGACGGAGATTTTAATGTGGGACAAAATACAGATAAGGAACTTGAAACACTCATTCTCAAATACAGGCAAACCGGCATTTACCTCACGTGCCTGGGCGTAGGTATGGGAAATTATAAAGACAGTAAACTGGAAACGCTTTCAAAAAATGGCAATGGCAATTTCGCTTACATTGATAATCTTGATGAAGGTGAAAAAATTCTTGTAACCGAGTTTTCTAAAACATTGTTTTCAGTTGCAGACAACGCATCTGCTTCAGTAAGATTTGATTCAACCAGCGTGGCAGAATATAAATTAATAGGCTATGATAATTTAAAACAAAATTTATACAACAGCGCCGGTGAACTTGAAGGAGGTTCTATTGGTTCTGGCCACTCGACACTAATTGTTTTTGCCTTGCATAAAAAAAATAATATAGTAGATTCAGTCATCGGAAAATTTTCTTTAAAATATAAACTTCCTGGCACTGGAGAAGAGTTCATTTTTCAAAAGCAGCTAACAGATCAATTCACTGATTTTAAAATTTTAAATAAACAATACCAATTCGCATCAGCGGTGATCATGTTTGCAGGTTTATTGAAGCAAACTGATTACTGGTCAGATTATACCTGGGATGATGTGATTAGCCTCACTAAAAAAAGCATCAATAAAAATGATTATTTACAGGCAGAATTTTTAAAGCTTACGCAAAAAGCAAAGAAAATATATGAGGTATCAAAGAAGAAAAGCAGAAATTAAAAACCTATTGCACATATTCTTCATGTTTTGATCACTCGTGTATTAATATTCAAAGGAACAAAGCCACTGTTATAATCCATTCATTCCTTTACATCCTAAGACTTCCATCTCATATTTAGCCTTAATCTTTCCCTCTTTTATATTAAATGAATTACAAAGCATAAAAAAACCATCCTTAAAAAAGGATGGTTTTGCAAAAAGTATATCGAGAAACTTCTTAGTTTGTCTTTTGAAATTGTGGGTGTGGAGCAGGTAACATGTTTGGTCCTGTTTGTGAAGTACCCATCATGTCAACTGTGTTAGCATCACCTGCAGTACCGTAACCACCGAAGATCAGGCGGCCTTCAGAAATACCTTGCTTTTCAGTCAGGTATTTGATTACTGCATTTACACGATCCCAGCTTAATTGCTGTGCACGCTTATCAGATGCGCCATGACCCATAATGCTTACATTACATGAAGGATTAGCCATCATTTGCTGTGCAACACTATTCAGAATAGATTGTGCACTTGCGCTTAAAGTTACACTACCACTTTTGAACTGAACACTTGGTAAAGCACTCAAAGTACATGAAGCAGGAGATGCAGCTATTGTTTTGCAGCACTCAGGCTCAGGGCATTTACCAACACCGTCAGCGTCAACAGGGAAGCAAGATTGTAAAGTCAGGATTTCTTTGTCACGGCAATCAGGAACACCGTCACCATCTGTATCTTTACTTACACCATGTGAATCAACAGGGCAACCTGCAGGTGTATTTGGTTCCATATCGAACTGGTCTGTAACACCATCACCATCAGCATCTGGTAAAACTACCGGAGGCATCTTCATGTGTTTAGGTGCATTCAATTCGTTGTATGCATAATTCAGTCCATTTAACCACCATAAAGGTTGTACATGGGTAGCTGAATTTCCAATATTAATATTCAAACGTGCCTGAGTATTTGACCATACGTCTTTAGAGGATCCGCCAAAGATGCCATCGAGGTCATCATTTTGACCAAATGAAAAGCGCTGCTCAATACCAATGTTTACACGATCGCTTAATTTCCATGCCATACCACCACCTGCGTTAAGTGTATGAACGATAATCCAGTTATTACTCTCGCGGCCCACACCATTCCTGTTGCGCCTTTGTACTGGTGCATTGGATTCGTATGTATTATCTTCCATATTTTTAATTTGTTTCTGGATATCGGTAGATTTTTGTGTGTAATCTATACTAGCAAAGCTGTAAAGGGCATTCGCACCACCTGCATCATTGCGGGCATTCACGTCAACGTCAGCGCCGAGTGCTCCATAACCAGCTAACAGGTAAAAATCCATTTTAGGATTTCCACGGTACAAATTCAGCGCATTCAGGCTGAATAACATATCCAGAGAAATTTGATGAATTTTTGCTCGGTAATTTGTGGAAAATGGAGTATTGCTTGCAGTATAAGCATTCCATGGATTAGGAGCATTTTTATCAGCCACAGTATAAGAAGTCCTGCGGTAGAAATCTGTACCGTAAGTTATACCGCCTGTATAACCAGCTCTCAAAGAAAAGGAATGTCCGATTGCTTTTCTGAAAGTTACACTTCCACCATATCCTAGTTTTTGGTAAACATCGCCATAAACCTGGCTAAGTCCACCACCAAAACCAAGTTCCCACATGCTGCGGGGCTTAGCCGGATAAGGATATTGATTACTCATGAACTCATTTTGCTGGGGCATCATCTTGGTTGAAACTTTTGATGAATCCAGTGTGCCGTTGTAGCCTGCGTCATTTCTTTGTGCGAATGAGGCAGTGCTGATTAGACCCGTAAGGGCTAATATCATTTTGTACTTTCTGCTTGCCATAGGTGAAATTTAAGTTGTTGTTTAATGTTTCCCGATTGTAAATATTTAACAAATTTATGAAATGGAAGTGAACTACCAAATTTTATATTCATTTTTTTATAATGCAAACATAAAATTTAATTTTCCATTAGACATTTATTTGTCTCAAATTGTTGCACAAGATAATTAAATTTTAGCATTTATCTTGCATTTTTTTAAAAAGAATGGAAAAAGTTAAGAAAGTCATAGCATCCGAGATGGCACTTTTTGAAAGTTATTTTAAAGATGCCGTCAAAAGTAAAGTGCCACTCCTGGACAAGATCATGCATTACATTGTAAAAAGAAAAGGAAAACAGCTTAGGCCAATGTTTGTATTGCTTTGCGCCAAACTGGGTGGTGAAGTGAATCCTCAATCCTATCGCGCTGCTTCATTGGTAGAACTTTTACATACAGCTACATTGGTGCATGATGATATAGTGGATGATGCCAATGAACGGAGAGGATTTTTTTCAATTAATGCTTTATGGAAAAACAAAATCGCGGTTTTAGTAGGGGATTACCTCCTTTCAAAAGGTTTGTTATTGTCCCTGGGAAATGGTGATTTTAAAATCCTGGAAATGTTGTCAACTGCTGTTAAAAAAATGAGTGAAGGTGAGTTATTACAAATGGAAAAATCGAGAAACCTCAACCTGAGTGAAGAAACTTATTTTGAAATCATCAACGGAAAAACAGCTTCGCTTCTTGCATCAGCCTGTGCGGCCGGCGCATCTACCACTTTCAGCACGGCGGCTTCTATTGAAGAACTCAGAAGCTTTGGAGAAAATACAGGTATGGCTTTTCAATTGAAGGATGATCTGTTTGACTATGGGAAAGCTGGTATAGGCAAACCAACCGGCAATGATATAAAAGAACAAAAGTTAAGTTTACCGCTAATATATACACTCAATAATTGTGATGCAAAAACACGCCGGAAATTATTACATACCATTAAAAATGAAAACAGGAAAAAAGAAAAAATTGAATGGGTAATCAAAATTGTAACCGAACAGGGTGGTATTGAATATGCTTCAGGTAAAATGTTTGGCTTTAGGGATGCTGCCCTGGAAATTTTATTTAAATTCCCCGAAAGTGAAACCCGGGATGCATTGGAAGAATTAGTGCGTTTCACCACGGACAGGTCTTATTAATCGAAATATAAATTTTCAATCCTTCATTTTCTCAAATGCATTTTGTATTTTAGGCATTCGGAAAATTTTATTATGAAAAGAAGATGGCGGTTAAAAGAAGCAGCAAATGAAAGTATCAACGTACTCTATACAACATTAAAGATCAATAAAATACTTTGTGCAATTTTAGTCCAGCGCGGCATTGACACGTATGAAAAAGCCATCGCCTATTTTCGCCCCAAAATTTCCGCACTTCATGATCCCTGGCTGATGAAAGACATGCAGAGAGCTGTTGACAGGATCATTGCTGCTATACAAGCAAATGAAAAAATACTTATTTATGGAGATTATGATGTAGATGGAACTACTTCAGTTGCATCTTTATATGGTTTTTTAAAGCCGCTTCATCAAAATTTAGATTTTTATATACCGCACAGGCACAGGGAAGGATACGGTATTTCACAAGCGGGGATAGATTTTGCAATAGCTCAACAATTCGATTTGATCATTTCAATTGACTGTGGGATTAAAGCGAATCAATATGTTGCATATGCAAAAGAATATGGTATTGATTTTATTATCTGTGACCACCATTTGCCGGATGCTGAAATTCCGCCTGCTTATGCCATCCTGAATCCCAAGCAGGCTGATTGTAATTATCCCTATAAAGAATTATGCGGCTGTGGCGTGGGGTTTAAATTGATGCAGGCACTTGCCAGTACGCTACATCTCCCGGATGAGACCTGGTTGAAAATGACTGATCTTGTTGCACTTGCTATTGCTGCTGATATTGTACCCATGACCGGGGAAAACAGGATTCTTGCATATTATGGTTTAGAAAAAGTAAATAAAAACCCTAATAATGGTATTGCCTCCCTGATAAAACTTTCTGCCCTTACTAAAAAACTTCATATCAGTAACCTGGTTTTTGCCTTGGCTCCAAGGATCAATGCCGCGGGTAGGATGGATGATGCGCGCAAAGTGGTGCAGCTTTTTATTGAAGAGGAAAAAGAAAAGGCATTTGAATATGCAGAAATGCTGCATACTGATAATATTGACCGGAAGGAAGCAGATAAGAACATAACTGGAGAGGCATTGGCTTTTATAGAAAATTCTGCAGACGGCGCTTTGAAAAAAACAACGGTTGTTTATGGCAGCCACTGGCATAAAGGCGTTATTGGCATTGTGGCTTCCAGGTTAATTGAAAATTATTACAGGCCAACGGTTGTCCTAACAAAAAGTGGCAATATTGTTTCAGGTTCGGCACGCAGTGTTCCCGGTTTTAACTTATATGAAGCCATCCATGGCTGCAGGGAATTTTTGTTGGGTTATGGCGGTCATTTCGCTGCGGCTGGAATGACATTGCTGGAAGAAAATATTGAACCTTTTGCCATCGCATTTGAAACGATCGTGGCAAGTACGATTCAGGCAGAATCCCTCATCCCGCAATTGTGGATTGATGCTGAAATAAATTTCAATAATATTACGCAAACCTTTTATAACATCATATCTCAAATGGAACCTTTTGGCCCCGAAAATATGCGCCCAGTTTTTATAAGCAGGAATGTCATGGATAATGGGTATTCTAAAATCGTAAAAGATAATCATATCCGGTTTGTGTTAAGCCAGGAGGGTTTTACATTAACTGGTATTGGCTTTAATATGGCCGATAAATTTAAGATATTGGAAGAAGGAACATCAATTGATATTGTTTATACTATTGATGAAAATGAGTGGAATGGCACGAAAAGCCTCCAATTGAAAATCATAGATTTTGAGCGCCAGGTACCCGAAAGTAATTTTTTATAATCAAAATAACCTGCGCACCATATTCCGGAAAGTAGCCATTACTATTTTAAAATCCAGCCAATTACTCCAATTCCTGATATAGAGAATATCAATTTTTACACGGGCTTTTATCATAGCCTTATTTTCTTTTTCATTTACAAGATCACCCCGGTAACCAAGAACCTGGGACAGGCCGACGATTCCGGGTTTTATAATTTCCCTTTTCTGAAGAAGTCCTGTGCCAAGCATATCAATATACTTTTGGTGAAACGCTAATGCTGCCGGACGTGGTCCGACAAGCGACATATCACCTTTTAAAATATTGATAAACTGGGGTAATTCGTCAATATTTGAATTACGTAAAAATCTTCCCGTTTTTGTAATACGCTCATCACCTACCTGCGTTGGAATAAATTTATTTTCATCCGAATGCTTTTCCATTGTCCTGAACTTAATAAAATGGAACCGTTTACCATTTTTGCCAATCCTGTCCTGTATAAAAAAAACCGGCCAGCCGGTATCTATGAAAATGGCAAGGCAAACCAGCGGGCAGATCCAGGAAAAGAAAAAAATGAGCAGTAAAATTGACAAAAGAATATCAGTAACTCTTTTTAAAACATTTTTATTGATATGCTGCGCTTCAAGTATTAAATCCTTTTCATAAGCTACACCGGGAACCTGGTTCACACAGGAACTTATTACAGGTAAATACTCCAGCGTTTCTGCGTTTTTCATTAAGTCAAAGATATTCTTTTTACCATAAGACCAAAAATTACGTATTAATATATTTTACAAAAAAATTGAAACAGAGTATTATATACAATAGTAAATTTGCAGACTTTTTATATTTTTACTGATAATATTTAAAATCTATGCATGTTTTTTTAAAAAACAAAGTATATATTAGCCAACTTAATCCACTTCCCATTTAGGGATAATACCAATATCATGAAAATTGTCCATGTCGCTGAAGCTTTCGGAGGAGGTATCATTGAAATAATAAGACTCCTCAGCCAGCACCTGCCAGAATTTGAACATATAGTAGTTCACGGAAACAGGGATATTGATATTGAAGAAGAAAAAAATACTTTTCCTACAAATACCAAGTTTATAAACTGGCGCTCCGCAATGCGCGAAATAAGTTTTCGGGATGATATAAAAGCCTTTCGCGAATTAAAGAAGATTTTAAAGGAAAATCTTCCATTTGATGCAATCCATCTTTATAGTTCCAAAGCCGGTTTCCTGGGCAGGATTGCTGGAAAATCCCTTGGAATAAAGAATGTTTTGTATTCGCCGCAAGGCGCTTCTTTTGAAAGGCAGGATATTTCAGGTTTTAAAAAGAAGATTTACGGCTTTCTAGAAAAAAGCGCCAGCTTTTTGCCGGGAAAAATTATAGCTGCTTCTAAATCAGAACAAAAATGTTTTGAAGATCTGGGAATTCATGCGACTTGCATCAACAATGGGGTATCCCTGGATAAAAATTTTAAAAAAGAATTTCCTCAACAGGATTTCACGATTGTAAATTCTGCCAGGATAACTGAACAAAAAAACCCGGCTTTATTCAACGAAATAGCTGAAACCTTTAAAAATAATTCCAGGGTTAAATTTATTTGGGTTGGTGAAGGGCCGTTAAGAAATGAATTAACTGCTCCAAACATTACCATTACAGGTTGGGTCGGAAAAGAAGAAGTGGAAAAAAACTTGATAAATGCACATCTCTATTTATCCACTGCATTGTGGGAAGGATTGCCTTTATCTGTATTGGAAGCGATGAAATTTAATCTTCCTTTGTTATTAAAAAATTGTGTTGGGAATGTTGACCTGGTAGAACACAATATAAATGGCTATTGTTTTAATTCAAAAGAAGAAGCTATTCAATACATTAATAGTTACCTGGAAAAAGATGGCCTATTGGAAAAACATGGCGCTGGCTCTTATGATATGATCAAAAAAGATTTTAGCATCGAACAAATGAAAGATAAATTCAAAGAGATTTACCTTTCTGAAGCTAAAGAGCCTTCACTTCCCTATTATTTGACGTAAGCAGAAAAATCCTTATGTTCCTTCTTATATAAACTTTCAGTAGATAAAGTTTTAAAATATGCATAGGTTTTTTCAAGACCTTCTTTTCTGTCCACTTTTGGTTCCCAGTTTAATAATTCACGGGCTTTCGTAATATCCGGTTGCCGCTGTTTTGGATCATCTTTAGGCAACGGTTTATAGATCACTTTTTGATTGGCGCCGGTAAGGGCCAATATTTCTTCCGCAAAATCTTTGATTGTAATTTCATTTGGGTTACCAATATTCACCGGGTAAACATAATCGCTCAGGAGCAACCGGTAAATTCCTTCAATTAAATCATCCATATAGCAAAAAGAACGTGTTTGATTACCGTCACCAAAAACTGTCAAATCTTCACCTCTTAATGCCTGCCCAATAAAAGCCGGTAAAACACGACCGTCATTTAACCGCATTCTTGGACCATATGTATTAAAAATTCGCACTATCCTGGTTTCAACACCATGATATGTATGATATGCCATTGTGATAGCTTCCTGGTAACGTTTTGCTTCATCATAAACACCACGCGGGCCGATGGGATTTACATTTCCCCAATAATCTTCTGTCTGTGGATGCACGGCAGGATCACCATATACTTCCGATGTAGAGGCAACTAAAATCCGGGCACTTTTATCTTTTGCAAGGCCAAGAAGATTATGTGTACCCATTGCGCCCACTTTCAACGTTTGAATGGGTATTTTCAAATAATCAATCGGGCTGGCAGGTGAGGCAAAATGAAGTATATAATCCAGTTCTCCAGAAATATGCACAAACCTGGTGATGTCATGATGATGAAATTCAAATTGCGGCAAGGGAAACAGGTGCTCAATATTTTGAAGGTCACCTGTAATAAGATTATCCATGCCAATCACCTGGTAGCCTTCTTTTATAAACCGGTCACATAAGTGTGAACCTAAAAATCCGGCTGCACCAGTTATTAAAACTCTTTTACTCATTGTCAATTTTTTATGGGATTATAGCCTATGGAATAATAATCAAAGCCTTTTGCCAGCATATCTGTGGCATTATAAATATTTCTACCATCAAATAATACTTTTTGTTTCAGGTTTAAAATCACTTCATCCCAATCCGGCAAGCGGAATTCTGCCCATTCTGTAATAAGCAGAATGGCATCTGCACCTTTTGCAGCTTCAAGTGCATCTGAGCTATATGTGATCGTATCTCCCAGTTCATGTTTTGCTTCATTGATAGAAACAGGATCATAAGCCTGAACTTTAGCGCCTGCTTTCAATAAGGCCTCTATCAATACCAATGACGGAGCCTCCCGCATATCATCTGTATTTGGTTTAAAAGACAGTCCCCAAAAAGCAAAAACTTTTCCACTTAAATTATTAGAGAAATGTCTGTTTATTTTTTTAAGTAAAACGGTTTTCTGATCATTGTTTACTGATTCCACTGCATTCAGTATCCTCAAGTCATAGTTATATGTTTTACCGGTACGGATCAAAGCTTTCACATCTTTGGGAAAGCAGCTTCCCCCATAGCCAATACCCGGGTAAATAAATTTATTCCCGATACGGGCATCAGAACCAATGCCTTTTCTGACTTCATTTACATTAGCTCCTACCAATTCACAAAGGTTGGCAATATCGTTCATGAATGAAATTTTGGTTGCCAGCATTGCATTCGCTGCATATTTTGTCATTTCTGCCGAAGGAATATCCATAAAAAATAAGGGATGGCCATTGAGCACAAAAGGTTCATATAAATGCGTGAGCAACTCCTTGGCAGTATCTGATTCTACTCCAATAACAATGCGGTCAGGTTTTAGAAAATCATCAATCGCTGCACCTTCTTTCAAAAATTCAGGGTTGGAAGCAACATCAAACTGCAGCAATGCATTCCGGCTTTCAAGCGCTTTTTGTATGGCAAATTTTACTTTGGCTGCAGTACCAACGGGTACTGTACTTTTGGTCACCACTACCAGGTATTTATTCATGTGCCTGCCAATTGTTTCCGCCACTTTCAATACATATTGTAAATCAGCGCTGCCATCTTCACCCGGAGGGGTTCCAACAGCAATAAATGCAACTTCTGCATCTACAATGGCTTCTTCCAGTTTCGTACTGAAGTGAAGCCGGTTTTTTTTGACATTTCTTACAACAATATCTTCCAGGCCAGGTTCATAAATAGGTAAAATACCATTTTTCAGGTCTTCAATCTTTTTTTCATTTACATCCACGCAGGTGACTTCAGTACCAACTTCTGCCAGGCAAGCGCCAGTTACCAATCCTACATAGCCGGTACCAATAACGACAATTTTCATCTTTTATTCTTTTTATTTCTTTCTTTAAAAATCTATATCCTTTTTAATTGGGGCGCAAATTAATATTAATCCTTCATCTTCCAATTATCAAAAGGTTTATTGAGCATTTTTTCCAGGGATTCAATTTCACTCTTAAAAATATTATATGCAAATACCCTGTCACTTTCGGTCATTTTGGTTTTTTCCTGTGGCACTTTCACCATTGAAATTATTTTTTCTTTCATACTGGAAGGAAATATTTTTCCGGCCTTTAAAACCTTTTCCTTACCAAAAATATTAAAGAGGAATTTCAACCTGTTCTTATTGTGCTTATTTTTTACTGTATCACTTACACATTTAAATGTATTGTCCACACCGAGGAAATCAAATATTTCTTTCAATACTGCATTTATGTTTTCCCTAATATCGTCAAGTAATATAATTTGAATGTTCTGAGCTGGAAAAAATTTTTTATACGCTTTCAATTGTTCGCTATACAAACTTCCTTCAATATATGTTCTCAATAAAATTTCGTTTTTTTTCGCCAGCATAGACTGATCCTTTAACCAGGCATCTGAAATATCCCCGGAGAAAAAATCAATTCGATTGCGTTGCTCCAAATTTTCTTCCATTGCATTTCTAAAATTTAATTTTTCACCCCCTTTTGCACTGCGCATAAGCCAGCCGGAATAAGCACGCTCTACCGGATCGCGAAAAGTAAAAATGAGTTTAGCATCAGGAATATGTTCATAAATACGCGTAGCCACAAAAGGTAAAAAAGCATAGGTTGGAGTTGCCTCTCCCTTGCAAATTTCTTCGGTTGCCCCTTCAAAATATTTCTCATAAAAAGAAATCCCTTTATTATAATCAAGATCAAAAAAACGTGTTTCTTTTTTTTTAGACATAAAAATTTCCGGATGCTGGCCCAAATAATAATGAAGTGAAGTAGAGGCCGTTTTTGGCGGACCCAAGACAAAAAAATCTGGTAATAATTTATTTTTTTCCATGCTTATACTCTATTTATTAAAATACAATTTGTAATATTTCGCCGCGCATTGTTCCATACTATATTCATTTTGAAATAATTCCCGGCAAGCATTTTTTCGCCTGTTTATGTCATCGGGTGAAAGGGCCATAAATTTTTTCAACGCCTCTGCAAATGAAGATGTAGAAACTTCGTCTGACAAAAAACCAATCCCTTCATTCACCACATCTTTCACGCCTCCCACTGCTGTGCAAACGGGGACGAGGCCAATAGATAAACTTTCCAATAAACTAATAGGAAGCCCTTCATAAAGAGAAGATAACACAAAAGCATTTGCCTGGAAAAGATAATCTCCAATATTATCCACTTTACCAAGAAAATGCACATTGGGTGGTTTTATATCAAGAAGCTGAGCATATAATGGCTGATCTGCAGGCAGGCAATCACCTAAAATAACCGCGATCGCATCTATGCCTTCAGCATGTAATGCTGCCATACTTTCCAATAATAATTTTTGATTTTTTTGTTTGGTGATGCGCGCTACATTAATAAAAACTATTGTTTCAGGACTTTGTTTTAAAGATGCAATTTTTTCCCTGGCATTTTCTATAAGCGGTGTTGGTAAAACAGGCACGGAACCATTATGGATCAAAGCTTTTGCACCGCTACCATAAATTTTCTTAGCAGTGATCAATACTTCTTCCGAAATACTTACGGGAATTATATATTCTTTTCTAAAATAATTTTGATATAACTGGCGCACGATCCACCAACTTTCTTTATTGGCAAGATTGTGGAGTGTATGGATGCGCTTTATATTTTTTTTCAATTTTTTGAAAGCATACAAACTATAATATAGCGTATGCATGTGTGTATGCACAACATCCGGCTCAATTTTTTCCAACGCTTTAAACAATTTGCCTGGAATGGAAATATCCGGGCCGCTTTTTTTACCCAGTGAAATAAACTGCACGGTATCACGGATCCTGGATAAAGGCAACATACCTTCTCCGTGATCATACATACTAATCAGTGTAACTTCATGATCAGGGTTCTTTGCAAGTTCATTACTTAATTGAATGCAAAAAACTTCAGCGCCGCCAAAACTCAGCCGGGGTATTAATTGTACAATTTTCTTCTTCATGTTTACTGCTCATTTTCTTCAACCGGTTTCAGCCATTCAGTATAATAATTTGTACCCAGCAAGCGATCCAATGCTGCCACATCATTTTTATATTGCTCAACCAGGAACTTTTTTATATGATCCGGCAAAACTTCTTTTTGTTGTTTTACTATTTGATCATTTGTATTAATTATCGTATTTTTTTCAAACATTCTCCTTTTTAGCAGGTTTCTTTTTTTTGCCGGCATCCAGGAATTCACTAAATATTTCATCACCCATTTTTTGAAACCACTATTTTTGACGAGTTGTTTTTGAAACCATTTATTTCGAACCTTCCCCGTTATATTCTTGGAAGAAAAATCAGGCTGGAAAGTAATTTCAATCTTTAAAAATGAAAACACTTTTTGCATCATTTCAGCGGGCTGTTTTTTCATCTCAGCAAAATCAAGTATAAGTATATTTTCTTTATCAAAATAACGATAACATTCACTCAGTTGCAGATGATAAAAGCCATGTTCTATATAAGTAAAATCATTATTTTCTTTGGTAAATATAAAATTCTTACCGGGCGTATAAATCAACGCTTCTTCGATCGGGCGTTTTTCACGAAACATTTTTTTAAAATAATAATAGGATGAAACAGCCCTGTCAATGGGATTTCTCAGTACAATGATAATTTTACTCTGCGGTGCATCTCTTTTGATGTCCCGTAACATAGAAGGGTAAAAAATATAATTTACGGCGGATTGCAGCACTATTTTTTCACCGGAGTAATAACTGACCTGTTCTTGTTCAAGCCTTTGTAAAATCTCTTTTTTAACTTTATAAAGCCCAAATAAATGTATGTCCTTCAAAGACTGATAGGAATATATTTCGGGATGTTGCGACAGCCAGTTATCCAGCGAAGTTGTACCCGCTTTTTGCACGCCTATGAGGAAAGTATTTGGGAAAACTACTGTCAATGTTCAATTTTTAGGCACGAAAATAATGAATAAAAAAAAGCGCTTTGTTGTAAATCACAAAACGCTTTTTCCCTGTTTAAAAACGTTTAATCGTTGATCATTCCCGCAGCCAGCGTTTCATTCGTAGTGTCATCAATTAAAATGACAGACCCGGTTGAACGGTTTTTGCGGTAAGCATCAAATGCGATCTGGTGGGTGGTACGCAGCCGTACACGCACAATGTCATTCATTCTGATTTCTTTATCTTCTTCATTGCGATGCAGTGTGTTTACATCCATTTTATACACTACTTCTTTGATGATTGCTTTTACTTCTTTCGTATTATGGCGTAAATAATATTTGGCACCTGGTGTTGCAGGTTTTGCATTGAGCCAGCACATCATAATATCTAAATCCTGGGTGATTTCAGGCATATTATTTTCTTTTACGATCATATCGCCCCGGCTGATATCAATATCATCTTCCAGCGTTATGGAAACAGACATAGGCGGATAAGCTTCCTCAACCGCACCGGCACTGGTATCTATTGAGGCAATGGTAGAAGTAAGGCCGGAAGGCAATACTACTATTTTATCGCCCGGCCTGAAAATTCCTCCATCCACCCTGCCTGCATAACCACGGTAATCATGGTATTCCTCTGAATGAGGCCTGATAATAGTTTGTACCGGAAATCTTGCATCTATATGATTATAATCACTCGCAATGTGAATAGTTTCAAGCGTATTCAGCAAAGTTGCACCCTGGTACCAATCCATATTTTTGGATCTATTCACGACATTATCACCAATAAGTGCACTAATTGGAATAAAACGTATATCATTCACATCCAGTTTACTGGAAAATTCCGTGTAATCTTCAACTATTTGATTAAAAGTTTCTTCTGCATATTCTACCAGATCCATTTTATTTATACATACGATCAGGTGAGGTATTTGTAAAAGTGAAGCAATGTATGAATGCCGGCAGGTCTGTTCCATTACGCCATGACGGGCATCAATCAGGATCAAAGCGAGGTTGGCCGTAGAAGCGCCTGTAACCATGTTTCGGGTATATTGAATATGCCCGGGTGTATCTGCTATGATAAATTTTCTTTTAGGTGTAGCAAAGTAGCGATAGGCCACATCAATCGTGATTCCCTGCTCCCGCTCAGACCGCAAACCGTCTGTAAGAAGTGACAGATCAATATGTTCCAGCCCCTTTCTTTCACTAGAGTTTTTTACAGCCTCCAACTGGTCTTCGAAAATAGATTTGGAGTCGTATAATAAGCGGCCGATGAGTGTACTTTTACCATCATCAACGCTTCCGGCTGTTGTAAAACGTAATAGTTCCATATTATAATTTTTTTTACTTAATGATTGTTTACAGATTTTAAAAATAACCTTGCTTTTTCCTGTCTTCCATGGAAGTGTCTGATCTTTTATCATCACTCCTGTTACCGCGTTCTGTGCTGCGGATAGCTGATACTTCCATTACAATTTTCTCAATGGTATCTGCATCGGATTCGATACCGCCGGTAATTGTAATGTCACCTAAGGTCCGGAAGCGAATGACCTTTTTTTCTATATTTTCTCCATCACGTAAAACCATATATTCGCAATTGGGCAAATAGGTATTATCCCGGTACACCACTTCTCTTTCATGCGCATAATATAGTGAAGGAATAGCAATGTTTTCCTGCTTGATATAATTCCACACATCCATTTCTGTCCAGTTACTGATTGGAAATACACGGAAATGCTCGCCCATACTTTTTCGGCCATTAAAAACATTCCAAAGTTCCGGGCGCTGGTTTTTAGGATCCCACTGGCCAAATTCATCCCTGTGTGAAAAGAACCTTTCCTTCGCACGGGCTTTCTCTTCATCGCGCCTTGCACCACCGATTGCAGCATCTATTTTATTGGATTCAATACAATCAAGTAAAGTCACGATTTGTAGTGCATTACGACTGGCATTCAAGCCTTTTTCTTCCTTAGCGCGGCCTTTATTAATTGATTCCTGTACAGAACCGACGAGCAACTGTACGCCTAGTTCTTTTACCAGCTTATCCCTGAAATTCATAGTCTCCGGAAAGTTATGACCGGTATCAATATGGATCAATGGCATGGGAATTTTTGCAGGCCAGAATGCTTTTTGAGCCAGGCGCGTTACAACTATCGAATCTTTGCCACCGGAAAATAATATTGCCGGCCTGTCGAATTGGGCAGCGACTTCACGCAACACGAATATTGCTTCTGCCTCAAGTTCCTGTAGATGGTCTAAATAATATTTATGCATAAAATAAAAATTACAATTTTAATTTGGATGTAATATAACTTACCACTTTTTGGGTGGATTCTTCAATACTTTCTTGATATGTACGAATATGGATATCAGGATTTTCCGGCGCTTCAAAAGGTGAACTAATTCCTGTGAAATTAGTAATTTCACCAGCTCTCGCTTTTTTATACAAGCCTTTTACATCCCTTTGTTCACAAACTTCAACAGGTGCATCTACATATATTTCATAAAATTGATCGCCCATTAAGCCTTTTAATATTTCCCTGTCCTTTTTAAAAGGGGAAACAAAAGCCGCCAGCACTACAATCCCCGCATCACAAAATAATTTGGCGATTTCTCCTATGCGGCGAATGTTTTCATTTCGCCCGGTTTCAGAAAAATCGAGGTCTTTATTGATCCCGTTTCGAATATTATCTCCGTCTAAAATGTACGTATGAAAGCCTTCTGCAAAAAGCGCTTGTTCTACCGCATTGGCAACAGTGCTTTTACCAGAACCGGAAAGGCCTGTAAACCAAAGGCATGCGGCTTTATGACCCTGCCGTGAAACTTTATCGGCCTGTCCTAATTTATAGTTGTGTGGGATTATGTGTAGTTTTTCCTGCATGTTTTAAAAGTTAAGTTTACTAAAAATTTACACCCTTTCAACTACAAACCACGGGTTTAGTAAATTTTCTTTATTATATGCAAGATCATCATTGGTCTTATAGTCATATACCCGGCAACCTGAATATTTTGCTACGGCATGGCCGGCTGCTGTATCCCACTCCATGGTAGGTGCAAGCCGTGGATAAACCTGTGCTTTGCCTTCTGCCACCAGGCATAATTTTAAAGAGCTTCCTGCACTAATGATTTCAACCTCGCCATACTTTTTTTTCCTGCTTTCGATAAAAGCATCCGTTTCCGGTGTATTGTGTGACCGGCTGGCAACAACTGTATATTGGGCAGGCAATTGTGCGACTGGTATTGAATTTCCTTTTTCTATTGCCTGGTCTATTTCTGAAGTTGTAGCATCAGACTGAATATTGGCCATAAAACTACCTGTTTCTTCAGTTCCATAATATAATGTACCGGAAACAGGCACATATACAACGCCTAAAACCGGGACACCGTTTTTAATCAACGCTATATTGACAGTAAATTCACCATTCTTTTTAATAAATTCTTTCGTGCCATCCAATGGATCAATAAGCCAAAAAGTATCCCAGCCTTTTCTTTCATCGTAGGATAATAATTTTCCCTCTTCACTCAAAATAGGTAAACCACTATCAGTTAATGCATCTTTAATTACATTATGAGAATTTTTATCCGCCTGGGTTAATGGCGAATTATCTGATTTTGTCTCAACAGTAAAATCCTGATTGTAAACATTTAGTATGGCTTCCCCTGCCTCTATGGAGGCAAAAATCGCCTTTTTCAACAAATCCTTCATGTGTTTTTTATAAATTATTCCTACAATACAATTTCAGGCGCGCAAGATAGTGAATTTACGATTGCTTTTTGCTGTTGTTATACCGAAAATTGAAAAATTCATTTTGCCACTACTCCTTTTTTGTTTTCTTTCCGGGCATTTAAGAGCATGTCATACAAATCCAGCGTTTTGCTGACCTGGTTTTTTAAAGAATAATTTTTTAAAACAAAGTCATGCGCCTTTTTACTTTGGAGAGAAAAGTCTGAAAGGTTTTCAGTGAAAGAAATGATCTTATCTGCAATTTTTTCTGCATCAAATTCATCGAATTTATAACCGAATTCATCGAATTCAAGTTGTTTGATACCACCAACATTACTTACTACGGGAACACAACCACAAGACATAGCTTCCAACAAAGAAAGTGGCAAGCCTTCAAAATCGCTGGTCATTAAAAAAATGTCCATGCGGTGAAATGAAGCGACGGTATCATGGAGCTGGCCGGGCATTTCAATGACTTCTGTAAGTCCTTTTTCTTTTACCATTTCTTTTATCTTCTCCTCCTCATAATCTGCACCGATCAGTAAAAAACGGATTTTATCCGACTTTTTATGAACCGCTTCTGCTACTTCTACCCAACGGTCAATGCGTTTCTGGCGGCGAAACATAGCGACCAGGCCAACTATTAGGTTCCGGGTAACATCAGGAGTTTTTTGTTGAAATTCAAATTTATCTGTATTAATGCCATTGATTAGTGCGACATGATTATTGGTTTTATAAAACCAGCTTTTTTGCACTTTTTCGAGGGTATAAAATACTTCATAACCACAAGAGATAATACTATCATACATACCATAAGTAAATCCATTCATGTAATAATGCAATTTATGATGATGTGTAAATAAGTTGTGCTCTGTATAAATAAAAATGGTTTTCGGACAAAGCTTTTTTGCAAAAGCCACCAGCCAGCCCATCAAAGGCAAATGCACATGAACAATTTCATATTTATTTTTCCGGATCAGGCGAAGCATTTTTATGTATTCAAAAGGAAATTTCCCGGAATAAATATCGAAGGAGTATATATTATTAACAAGGCCATCTATTTGAGGCACTAATTCCAACCGCCTGCTGTTGCCAATTATCAGGTCAGAATCCAGGCGTTCACGAAAGCCATCGCTATGAAATAATTCACGTAATAATACTTCGGCGCCACCGTAATTGAATTGGCTGATTACGTGTGCGATTTTAATTTTTCCATTCATATTTTCTTAGGTATTTAGTGTGATTAGCCGGGGTTCCTGTAAAGCATGTGGCGGCAATTGCCGGACCTTGAAAAATTTTACTTTACCGGTTTCCCATAAAATACTGATCGCAAAAATTAAGATTGAATTATACCATAAAGTGGAATCCCAAACACGGCTGGTAAATAAACCCGCAAACTGGGAAATATAATAAGCCAGCGTTGGAACAGCCAGTATAAGCTGGTTGGTACGAATAGCATATTTAAAATTCTGGTAGCCACGATAAAAAACAGCCCAAATAAACATAAAATAAAAAATTGAACCGAGGAGTCCATATTCCACAAGGAATTCAAGAATCGTATTGTGTATAATATGACCTTCCACTTCAGGTGCATACAATGTTACGGCATATACTGATGAAGTTTCATCTCCACCGAAACCCAATAATGGCTGATGTTTGATAGCTTCTATTCCCGAATACCACAAATCAGTTCTACCCGTGCTTAACCCTGAAATGCCGCCTTGTTGTTCCTGAAATAAGGCACGCTGTATAGTCGCAGAATCCTGCAATAAATATAATGCAACGCCTGCCCCTACAACACCTAAGATGATCATAGCAGTTTTCATATCTGTACTCCTGTGCCATAAAGTAAAGTATGCGCAAGCAGCTATCATAAAGAAAAAGCAGAGAAACCCATTTTTTGAACCTATTTGCATTATTACATATAGTGTACCCACAATAGATAAAAATGCAAAAACTTTCATTAAAAAATTCTTCTTCCTGTCAAAGAAAATAATAAAGGAAAAAGGCAGAAGAGTTGATAAATTTGCGCCCATTATACCATGGTGTGACATGCCAAAAACAGACATATCAAATCTTCCTACACCAGGATTTAAAACGATATAACCTGCGACAATTAACAGGATAAAAGGCGCCAGGTTTTTTAACAAATTTAAAGACATCAATAATCCTGACTTAAAATAATTGATGCTCCATTTAAGCAATAACCAGAAGAAAAATATTTTAATAAGTTTTAAAATTACCCGTACCCATGCCGGTGTAGCGATCTCTGGTATCTGAGGATGCATGAGCAAAACTAAATAACCAATGGCCACGATTACACTGAGCCAGATGAATAACATGGTTAGTCGGAAAGGAACCTTCCTTTTGGCTTTTTGAATGAGGTCAAAAATAACAATTGGTGTAAGTATTGCAATGGCAATACTTTCAGATATACTTGATTGTATCACACCTGCATCCTTCGTCGTTGTGACGAGTGTATTAGTGGTAAGTGCGCCTTCAACAATTGGTATGATCAATAATAATGGCAGCAAATAATCCCGGTTGAAAAGGATAATAGGGATTGTAACTATCAAAAGTGGTATGCCGGAACCAATAATAGTGGATACCGTAACGCTGGCTAAAAAGAAGAATATTCCCAGCCAGAATCTTATCTGCTTCCCCGAAATTTGGAATGAAGGCATAAATGACTTTTTATTATTTCCGAAAAATAAATATAATTAAACACTAGCTTTCAACTTTGGCCGCCAGTGTGATAAATCAGTATGTAACAACTTTTCTAATTTTTCCACATCCTCTTTAAATATATCCCAAACAAAGAGCCGGTCTTCCATGCTCAATTTTGCAGGCTCCTTTTCACGCATGGCGGACTTCATTTTATTTTTTACAAAATCCGGCATTTTTTTCGCTAAGCGCTGTGTTCCCTTTACACCAAATATCTTATTAGCTAATCTATTGGCCGACCTGCTAAAATTAAAATTAACAATTTTCTTATTCGGCACAGTAAATTTTTCATCTACCTGCAAAAAACGAAATAAACCACTCATTGTTTCATCAAACTTATGAATAAGATCTTCGGCAAAAGTAATTTTTATCTGGTCTTCTTCAAACCTTTGGCCATATGATTCTAACATTTCAGTGTACATACCGGCCTGGATATAAGTACGTAAACGCGTAGCATCATCGGAATGAAATTCATGACTTTTTGACCATCGGTCAGTGCCATCCTTTCCTTCCAGTGATACATTCCCGCTTGCAAGCTGGTTTTTGTTTATTTCAATAGCTTCCCTGAAAGATTTTGTTTCGGTACCACGACCATGTTGCATGCGCCAACTTGAAAATGCTCTATCCACAGGGTTTCGAAAACAAAAAATTAAACGCATGTCTGGGTAATGTTCTTTGATCCTGTCAGCAACGAATGGAAGAAACGAATAAGTTGGAGTAGTTTCACCAATCGCTTTCTCCTGGCCAGCTTCTTCAAAAAAAGTTTCATAATATGCCATCCCTTTTTCATAATGCAAACTGAAAAAGTGGGTTTCTTTTATTTTAGACGTATAAATATCTGGGTGTTGCCCCAGGTAATAATGCAAGGAACTGGAAGAGCATTTTGGTGGCCCTGCTACAATAAAATTTGGATGCATATCTTTTAAATTATTTTTCTTAGTGTATTAATTCAGTGTAACCATTTTCAATAGCCATTGTTTTACTTCTTCAAATTTTCAATCATATATTACAGCGCCAATGGATTCAATCTTCCTTTAGCGGGTTGTATTTTTAACCTGGAAACTTCCAGAAAATCAAAGTCTTTCCTGGTCATTTCCTCTCAATTCATAATTATCAATTTCCAGGGTATTCATCCCGGATGAAACTGATTCCAGCTTTTTTACCCACCTACGGTTTCCTTCATTTTTTCCGACAAAAGTTGCAAACTTACGTGTAATTTTTTACTTACATTTTTTTCTGCGCCAGGCTCATTATAGTAAAGGCTACTTTCCCGGGCTTTCTTATCAGAAAGTACATTTTTAAAAAGTTTTTTACGCATTCCTAAAATGACTTTTGTTTTATTTCTTTTCAAATATCCCATGATCCCGGTAAGTATATAGAAAAGGAAAGTCCATCATTTTAAACCCTACCGCCTTGTAGCCTGGGTTTTGTTGATTATAAAAATCATTCATAATATGCCCAAGCTCCAGAATGACATTCGGAAATTTGATTAAATAATTTTCCAAAACCGTATATTTTGCTTGTGGTAAAGTGATGATCACAAATTTTTTCAAATCGCTTTTCATACTAAATCGTTTCATTTAAAGGCTGTTCTAAAGTTTTATTTCTCATTTTCCTTTTTACATTTTTGCCCTTTATGATTTTCATGAGTTGTTCGTGAACAGGTGCAAAATCTTTACCCAGCAATTTAGGTTTTTTAATAAATGCATATCCAAAGAATATTCCAAGGACAACACAGAGTACACTGAATGCAATGATCTCATCATGCACTGCCAATAATATAAGATAATAAACAATGAATGCCGGCGGCACAACAAATAATGATAATAAAAGCCCGTTTCCAAAAGGGTTGAGGATCAGTTTTTGCCATTGACTTTTAAAAACCCGGTTGCGGATTGTCAGTATCATGGAAAGATAATTCTGCATGGATGCAATGGTAATGCCCCAACACATTCCCGGCAGTCCCCAAAAATGCCCCACCCAAATGCCAATGGCAAGTGCAATTAAATATTGAAATTTCCGGTTGGCATTTTTATAAATCAAATTCCTAACGCGCATGAGTGCATCCGCGACCTTTGTGGAAATTCGGAATGGCAATGAAATAAGCAAAATTTGCATCGGTATAATAGCTTCTTCCCAGTGATGCCCAAGTAATATATATACTATAGGTCTTGCAAACACAATTGAAAAAAAGCTGATGGGCAACAGCATGGAATTGGAAAATGAAAGACCTTTATAGAAAAACCGGTATAAAACATTATCATCATCACCAATTTTCACCATGGAAGGAACCATTAATTTTTGCACCATATCTCCCAGGTATCTTACCGGTAAACTCGTGATCCGGTATGCACGGTCAAAAACACCCAGTACATTGATGGGCACTAATTTTCCAATAAATAATGTAACGCCGAAATTATTCATGTAATTATTGATTCGCACCAATGTAAGGCCCATACCATAATTAAACAGGTCTTTCCAGTGTCTTAAAGTAGACCCTACTTTTAGAGGCAACGGTTCATAAAACCAAACCATAATGCTTTTGGCGAAAAAATAAAAGAGCAATGACCAGATCATCGCCCAAACACCATAGCCGTAAATTCCCATGATCACGCCCAACACATTACTGGCCAGCATGCTCATACCATCGCAAATAAAAATCTCTTTAAATTTAAATTCTTTTTGAAGGAGGTTCATGGAGGAAGATCCGAATGAGAGAAAAAAGAACAGGAGACCTACTACGCGCAGAATCAACGTTAGCTGGGGTTCTTTATAATATTCTGCAATATAGGGTGAAGCAATATAAAAGAGTACATACATCACCGCAGCAATAAGCAGGCTGAAAAACAGTGCAGCATTTTTATGTTGTGGCTCCACTACTCTTCTTTGCAATAATGCGTCGCCCATACCGGCTTCCGAAATAGAAGTTACAAAGTTGAGAAATGCATTCGCCAGGGCAAAAATACCAAAGGCTGCTTTTGAAATATACCTGGCCATGACCGCGTAAAAAATAAATTGCGAGGCAACAATCACGATTACGTTTAATAATTGCCACACACCTGATTTTACTAACACATTCTTATTTTGCATAATCAGGTTTCATTAAAGACTTTACCGGCCAGGTTTTTAGCACTATGATTGTCGAAATATTTTTTCCAGGATTCATCCAGCCTGATTTCCCTTTTCTCAAAACGTTTTGGTGTACCACCCAAAGTATGATCATTAATAAGTTCCATGAAAGCCGGCGTTTCAAAAGGCTGCATGCCGGTAAATGAAAATATTTTTCCCAATTCATAGCCGGTTTTTTCTGCCAGGTCTTCATAGCGAATAGCAATGGCATCCTTCTTTGAAATAAATTTTAAAACTGCAACTGCAAATTTTTTATATACCCAAACCTTATACAGATCCTTGAATGATATTTTTATTTCTTTCTGCCCTTTACTCTTTTTTTTAGAGAATGCGATACCCCGGATATCCCTTGTTAAAAAAATAAATTTCATGGGCATTTCCTTTTTCCGATGATATAAGGCCAATGCCTGGAACGGTAATTTTGTTGAATCAATGATAAAATTCTTCCTGGTCAATTCGAAAACAGCTTCATAAACAGCGAACACCTGATCTACTATTTTTTCAGTGCTGCCCGATCCTGTTTTTTGGAAAATTTTCTTTTTGAATAATTGTGGTGATATACCAAACGCCAATGAATATAATGAAGTGTACTGCCAGTTGATTTTCGTATCAAATTCTTTTGAGTCCATGTTTTTTAAAACTTTTTGTAAAACTGGAGACCAAAACGGGCATTCGGAAAGCGTTTTGCCACAGGAACAATTCCAGCCCCATTTTTCGCCGGGGCCTTCTTTCAATACATGGTTTTTAAGCATGGCAACTTCACCCAGTGAAACTGCTTCATTGGATTTGGATAAAATATTTTCCAGCAAAGTAGAACCCGATCTTTTATCAGAAATTATATACAATATCGTTGGAACTTCGGCCATAATAAGAGATGTGGATATCACGCAGTAAAAGTAAAATGGCCAGTTAAGATTTGGTCCATCGTATCTTTCTCCTTCATCATTTCCGGATCATTGAAAAGTTTCTTTTTATTTTGATTATGAATTTTATTTTCTTTTAAATAATTGTCTATTTGAACGGAAGGAGGCAAAGCTGAAAAAGATAAAATATCTCCTACTATTTTTTCAGGCATCTCTACAAAATCTTCATAAGCAACAGTCATGCAGGGAACCTGGTATAGAACAATTTCTTCATTCGTCTTTTCCTGGATCTTTTTGTATTGTAATGCTGCTAGTAACCAGGGGTGATCTGCATTGGCATTGGCCCAGGCTTCTTCTTCTTTTGTATATGCCCCGAGCCACCAAAGCTGGTGTGCACCTTTATCCTGCCAGAAATCAACTTTCAACCATGACTGAATTGTATAATACGGATCACGGATAATATTAATGAAAATTGCATCCGGGAAAATACTTTTGAGATAGCCAATTCTCGAAGGTCCTGTTATTTTAAAGCTTAGCCTGCTGCGGCCCTGTCTTTTAACCATTTTTGCAAAAAAAGAACGAATTTTATTTGCCTCTTCCTCTGTTGCAGTCTCATCTAACAAAAAACCTCTTGAAAAGTCAATCCTGTTCCCGGTAATATGTTCCCAGAAATCATAAGCTTCCACAGGTTTAAAAATAAATTTATTGAAAAATGAAACCTTATTTAGTTGCGGTTTTTGTCCATAAATATGCCAATTCTTATTTTCAAAAAAGTGACGCAGGTAATTGACAGAAGTTGATCCCGGAAATTTATCCTGGTAATTCGAAGGCCATGCAAGCTGATCATGGCGGAAAATAGTTTCAGAAATAACAGTTGAACCCGATCTGCCGGAGCCTATAAAAACCAAAGGCTTCGCAAGTGTTTTCATTTGTTTAATTATTTTTCCTTTACATACTTGTTAGGTTATCAGAAATAAGGCAAACATATTTACAGGCTACCCATGTTTAGTTTTTTGAAAACATTCTTTTCAAAATAGATTTACTTTTTTTCTCTTCATAATAACCATAACCATACCCTTTTCCATATCCATAACCATATCCATAATTATAACCTGCAATTTTTTTCACATCATTTAAAATAATATTCAAACGTTTTAGGCGGTTATTCATATATAGCTCTTCAACCAGTTTGATCTGGCGTTTGAAAGTGTATTTCTGGCGAATTATGTAAAAATTCAGGTCAGTAAATTGCCCGATGATCAATGCATCTGTTACAAGGCCTACAGGAGGTGCATCTACAATTATATAATCAAAATTTTCACGCAAATAATCAAAGAGTACTTTGACTTTAGGATTAGTGATTAATTCAGATGGATTTGGAGGAATTGTGCCGGAGCTTATAAGAAAACAATTCTCGTGAATGTTTGTTGTTTTAATGATAGAACTTACTGGTACATTTGTAACGATATAGTTGGTCATCCCGTTCTCATTGCTTATTCCCAGGGCTGAAGATACTTTTGGTTTACGGAGATCCATTTCAACGATCACCACTTTTTTGCCTGAAATAGCTAATGCACTGGATAGATTAATAGCCACGAAAGTTTTTCCTTCTCCACTCATGCTGGAAGTCATCATCACCACTTTATCGTCGGCACCCGTCATTAAGTATTGCATGTTTGTCCTTAAAGTACGAAATTGTTCAGAAATGGCGGTCCTGGAATCGCGGGAAATGGCGACGACCTCATCCGTTTTATTATGGTTGATCTCCGCCACAACCGGTACACTTGTTTCATTGGTTATATCAGCCGGTGTTAATACCTTATTATTCAGTAATTCTTTAAAAAATAATATGGCTGAAGGTATAAGGCATCCAAGAACAAAAGCTGATAAATATAAAATCAAAGCGCTGGGCCAGTAAGGTAATGGATCTGCTTGTGGCGCATCAATGATACGAATCGGGGAAATATTGTTGTAACGTGAAACTTCGGTTTGTTCTTTTGTTTGTAGAAGATAAGTATATAATCCCTGTAAAACTGCTTGCTGTCGTGCATAATCCAAATAAATTCTTTGCTGTGTCGGCACTTTTTGAACTGAATAATCCACGAGGTTGTTTCTTCTTTTAAGATCTGCCTGGTTGACTTTCAAACCATTTAAAAATGTTTTCATCATTTTGAGCAGGTCACTTCGTTGCTGGGAAAGCTGGATATCAATACTTTTAATTGCAGGGTTATCTTCTGTAAGATTTAATAATGATTTTTGCCTGTCCAGTTGCATTGTATTGTACCTTTCCAGTAATGAAACAAAAGCAGGGTCGGATATTGGCGCCGTAGTAGGCATGATCCTTTCGTTGTTATTATCATCAGTCAGGTAGTTAATCAGGTCCTGCACTACGCGGATTTGAACATCCTGTTGAGATACGAGGTTTTGAATATCAGCAGTTGTTTCTACCAATGCTTTGGATTGTACATCCAAATCCGTCAGGTTGTTGCTTTTCTTAAATCCTTCTATATTTTTGTCAATATCACCCAAATCTTTTGAAACGCCTACCAGTCTCGAATCTATGAAAGCTATTGTACTATCTGCAACCCGGTTACTTTCACTTAGGCTGCTTTGCACGTAAAGTTTAATGATTTTGTTCAAAATATCTTCCCCTTTTCTTTGTATAGAAACATCTACATTTAAATCAATCGTAGTGACATCAGTGCTGGTTACAACGGCAGTTACATTATCCATATACACATTCATGTATGTATTGCCATAGCTATCAATCTTCATTCCCAACTGATGGGTAGAATCTTTTTCTTCCATGAGTGGATTTTTCACCAAAACCCATTTGCCATATTTGAAAGTTAATGTATCGCCCCAGGTGGCCTGGAAACTACTGTCTGAATCCTGGTCAGTGAATGACACTTTATTTTTATTGATCCGCATGTCATATTCTATTGGTTCATCTATTTTATTTGCAAGCGACAGGATGGTTATAAAAAAAGGAGATTTATCATAACTTTCCTGGTATCGAATATCGCCCTGAGCCCAGTAGGTCACATTTAACTGGAGATCTTTGATTGCCTGATTTAAAATCGTACGGGATTGCATGATCTGCAATTCATTGTTCACATCAGTTTGAGTTGAAAATAAGCCCAGGTCGGTAAGTATAGAGCTTTCACTCAGGCCTGCTGAAGTTTTATTCCCATTATCTCCATTTACGAGCACCCGCGCATAAGTATGAAACATGGGTGTTGCATAAATATTATAAAGGACCGCTATGCCAAAACATAAAATTCCTGTTAAGACATACCAGTACCAGTTTCCCAATACTTTGGCGACCAGGTATTTAAAATCAAAATCATTACCTTTTTCATTATATACCTGTACATGTGTACTATTCTGATCCTGCATTTTAATATTTTATTTAAATTAAATTAAAAACTTCAAGTAGTATTAACGGAATAAAACGCGTGAAGTTAAAATCACTAATAACGATAAAGCTGAACCGATCAATGCTATATCCCTTATTCTGTATGAATTGGTGCTTTCTACCCTGGAAGCCGTTGGTTCTACATATATCACGTCATTCGGACGTAAATAAAAATAGGGTGAACTGATAGAAGCGGTATTATCCATATCGAGGCGCGTGATTTCCTTTTGCCCGTTGTTATCTCTTATCAGCATGACATTGTCCCTCCGGCCAAAAATAGTGATATCACCAGCCAGGCCCAAAGCATCAATTACTGTTGGTTTTTCGTTTGGAATAATATAGGTGGAAGGGGTTTTCACTTCACCTAAAATGGTTACTTTAAAATTTGCAAACCGCACGTTTACCACAGGCTCTTTAAAATAAACAGCAATTTTTGACTGTATAAGGTCTCTTACCTGGTCTGTTGTCAAGCCTTTTACCGTTACATCCCCAACATAAGGCATGTGCACTTTTCCTTCTTTATTTACAAGGTAACCAGCAACAATCAACTGGCTGCCGCCCAATGAATTACCGGCTGCATTTCCAGAAAGTACAGGCAGGTTTCCCTGGTTCAATACCTGGTTTGCTGCGGGATCAATTGTTTGTACAGTTATATTTAATATATCATCCACATTCACGATTGGTGAAGTAAATGCCGGCAATGGTACAGACTTAACTTGTGAGGTAGAATCCGGAACATCTTTAAAATAAGCGATGCGTTCAGTTTTGCAGGAAAACAATCCCATAATCATAAATATAAGTAGTAAAGATGTGGAAAGTTTTGCAGTTGCTTTAAGAAGTGTCATGTGATGATAAATGTATTTTTTAAAAAATTCGTACAAATGTAGTTGCCCTTTTGATTTGCTCCAAATTCAAATTGATTTGAGTGGATACAAATATGTTAAACCTTTGCTTTTCAAATAAAAAAGGATTTCGAGAGTAATTTTACTAGTTTATTTTTTTCCAATTGTTTCAGTCTTTTTTTCTGTAATCATTGCTGTATCTTTATTTTCAATCCCCATTTTTTTCATACGGGAAGCAATGAGGCTTGAAAAAAGATCAGCGCCTTTTGCATTGAGGTGTACCAGGTCATAAAAATATTTTCTTTTAATAAATGCTGTATCAAAAGAATAATCCCATATCTGTACATTGTATTTATCCAAAATTTTCTTCGTTTCAATCATCGAAGGAGTGGCTGATACCGGCAAGGCATAAATCGGAGAAATAATTACAATCAATGGCACATGATGGTCCGTTACTGTTTTTACAAAAAATTCTAGTTTCTCCGCTGCATAAGCGCTCACTTCTGATTTCTCTGCATCCACCACTTTCGGGTCTTCATCCACATTTGTACCATGCAATGGCTGATACCCGTTGATATTATCATTTTTCGTACGGTTGGAATTGCGGATGATGTTTGCGATCATGGAATTGTATGTATAGAGCTTCGAGATTTTTGCTTTGATCAGTTCTTTGGGAAACAGATCCTTTGCAAGCGCTTCAAAATTTTTATTCGTCGTAATATATGGAAGGATCATTGCAGATAATACATCATCACCAGCTTGCCCGCTTTTCCAGGATAATTCCTTTGGTGAAATATCCAGTACGATGGCTTTGGGCGTTCCTTTATTAAACGCCGCGGAAATGATCGCCGCATGGTACAATATATTTGAAGCATTCCGGCCGCAATTGTATGCAGATAATCCCAGGCTATCGGTAAATATATTACAGTCATACGTATGAACTGCCCGCGAACTGCCATAAAATAAAATATCTTCCGTAGGATTATCCAGCGCATGCGCAAAAGCCGCGGCATCGCCCATCGGCTGTTTCTTGAAATAATATTCCAGTATGGAACCAACCCCACGATCTATCACAAACATGATCACCGTGAGGATCAAAAGGTTTTTAAAAAATCGAAGTACATCTTTATTCATCGCAAAAAATTAAAACTGGAAATAAACGAATTGGCCGCCATTAAAAACGCCGATCATTAATAAAATAGTAATTGCCAGTGCATACCCGGTATATCTGACTACTACATTTTTACTATAAAATAATTTAACCTTTGGAAAAAATTCCTGGCTAATTTCAACGGCATATAAAACCAATACAGCAAAAATGATGTAAGAGAAACCCGACTTTGGTTCACCTAAATAAATACCCTTGCCTTTTAATGTAAACATTGATTTTATTATATATAAGGAATCCTCGATTGTCCTTGCCCTGAAAAAAACATTCACAATACAAGCTAATAAAAATGGCACAGCGATCTGGAAAAATATAGCAACCGGGCCAAGCGCTTTTACCACCCATTTTAAAGGCTTCCTGAAAATTTCCTGTATTACGAGAAAACAACAATGCAGGAATCCCCATAGTACAAAATTCCAACTTGCCCCATGCCAGAGCCCGCTGATCATGTAAACAATATACAAGTTACGGATACGTAATAACATACCTCCGCGGTTGCCTCCCAATGGAAAATACAAATAGTCGCGGAACCAGGTGGTCAGTGATAAATGCCAGCGCGACCAGATATCTGCAAAACCTCTGCCCAAAAATGGCCTGCGAAAATTTGTCATCAGTTTAAAACCCATGACGCGCGCTGCGCCAATAGCAATATCTGAATAACCGGAAAAATCGCAGTATAATTGTATAGTGAAAAGCACAGTAGCAATAAATAATGATGTTGCGGAATGATGTGTGGGATTATTATAAACCGCATTTACATAAATAGCCAGCCGGTCAGCGATAACAATCTTTTTAAAAAATCCCCATAGCATAATTTTCAGTCCGAGGGAAACTTGCTCATATTTAAATGTATGCTTTTCATAAAACTGGTGGATCACATTTTGCGGCCTTTCAATCGGGCCCGCCACGAGCTGGGGGTAAAACATCACATATAAAGCATATACACCAAAATTCCTTTCAGGTTTTTGATTTCCACGATACACTTCAATGGTATAACTCATTGCCTGGAAAGTGTGAAACGATAAGCCAATAGGAAGTAAAATAGCCAGGTAAGGAAAAGGGTTATGCATATTAAAATCCCCAAGTACTGCAGTCAGGTTATCATTCAGGAAATTATAATATTTAAACATGGCCAATACACCAATATTGGCAATCAGGCTGGCAATCAAAAACCATTTTCGTTTTTTGCCCTGGTGCTTATCAATATATATCCCGGCGAAATAATCTATCACCACCGTAAAACCTAGAATCAAAATATAAATGGGCACAAAAGCCATATAGAAGTAACAACTGCTCATCAGCAGTAAAGGCCACCTGTATTTGTGCTTTAAAATAAAGTATAGAGAAGTAACTATAATAAAGAACCAAACAAATAGTAATGAGTTGAAAACCATAGATATTAATTAATCCCTCAAAAGGCGGCGCAAAATAAAGCTTTTTAATTAACAACTTCTACTAAAATGTGGCTTTATTATTTCTTAAAATAAAAAAATAATTTTAGTCGTTTTTAGGTTGATCGTTTCGAAACCGGATGATTATAAATTTCTCACCCAAATATTTCTAAAACTTACCGGGTTTCCATTATCACCGTGATCTTGCAACATGATTGATTTTGGGCCATGCGCTTCATAATAAGGTGTCCCGGACCAAAGTGTTTTTCCTTTTACTTCCACATGGTTTTGAATGAGAATTCCATTTTGTAAAACGGTCACATACGCTGGTGTTTTTAAAGAGTTGTCTGCATTAAATACGGGCGCTGTCCAGATGATATCATAAGATTGCCATTCGCCCGGTTTCCTGCATGCATTTACTAAAGGAATGGCTTGTTTATAAAGTGCGCCGCATTGCCCGTTGGAATACGTAGGATTGTCATAATTGTCCAGTATCTGAATTTCGTAATATTCCTGCAGGAACACACCACTGTTTCCCCGGCCCTGGCCTGTTCCCACTACTGGTAAAGGCTCCCGCCATTCAAGATGTAATTGAAAATCTGAGAATTTTTGTTTTGTTTTAATGCTGCCACTGTTCTTTATAACGGTCATTACACCATCCTTCACTTCACATTTTGCCGGGTTCCCATTTTCAACTTCCCACGCATCTACATTTTTACCATTAAATAAAATGATGGCATCTGAAGGCGCTTGCCCAACTTCTTTTCCTGGTGTCACGATTGCCGGTACAGGTGTCCACATTTCTGTTTTAGCTGCTTCTTTTTCTTCTTCAGCCTGGTTTTGGGAAAATGAAACAGCGGTACATGCTATACAAACAACAGCAGTAAAAAATAATTTTTTCATACAATTTGTTTTAAAAATAAAAATTCAGGTAGGTTTTTTGTTTTCAACATATTTCTTAAAGTATTTACAACAATGTGTAATTCCACAATCAGCACATTTTGGCTTTCTTGCGACGCAAATATAACGACCATGCAATATCAACCAATGATGTGCTTTATGAATTAATTCTTTCGGAATATATTGTACGAGTTGTTTTTCCGTAGCCCATGGTGTTTTGGCATTCAATGTAAGACCGATCCGCGCGGAAACCCT
>JBBSQL010000022.1:0-47341 GCA_038257845.1 Chitinophagales bacterium | reverse complement strand
GGTACTTATTATGCGACTGCTTTTGGCGATGGCGCTACTGGTAATGCTTTTGGTAAAAGTGGAAGTATTCAATTCCTGCCGCCTTATCCAACAGGTTTGAACACAACAAATATTACAACAGTTGCCGCAACGCTCAACTGGAATCCATTGTCATGTGTAAGTTCCTACCAGGTACAATACCATGTGAAAGGAAATGCAAACTGGACTATTGTAAATACAACTGATCCGACTGTGACCTTAACCGGATTAATCAGTGATACGCTTTATTACTGGCAGGTGAGATCTATTGATAATACAGACGGGCAGGATTTAATAAGTGCTTATTCTTCCCTGGATTCATTCCGTACAATGGCTATACTTCCTGTCACATTCCTGAATTTTGATGGCGTTATTCAAAATGGTAAAGCGCTCTTATCATGGAGCACTGCCAATGAAATCAACAACAAAGGTTTCGAAGTACAAAAAAGCAACAACGGCCAAACCTTTACAGATCTTGGTTTTGTAGCAGGCCACAACAATTCATCTACTGTAAATAATTATAATTATACAGATGCGAAAGTAGTAAGCGGTGCAAACTATTACCGCCTGAAACAAATTGATAACAATGGTAATTTTGCTTATTCTTCCGTGATCAAACTGGATTATTCCGCATTTGACTGGAGCATACTTGGCAACCCGGTTTCAGGGAATAGCTGGATACAATTGCAACTGGATAAATCTTCAGAAGTTTCAATACAAGTTGTTTCAATGAATGGCAACATCATTCAAACAATCAATAAAGGAAATCTCTCTGCGGGAACTTATTCAATACCAATCAATCTTTCCGGAAAAAGCGCAGGCTTATACGTGGTTAGACTGATTGTTGACGGACAGCCTTACAGCAAGAAAATTGTGAAATAGTTTTTGAACGTTAATTCTTAAAAGTCCTGTTGAAAAACAGGGCTTTTTTTTATGCGCTAAATTGAATGATATGTATTTTCTATAAAGTTGAATTTGAAGAACATTATGATTTAGTCACTAATACAAATTGATTATTGTTTGGCAGAGTATAATAATTCAGTTTTACAGATTCAAAATTTTTTCATGCACTTATGAAACAGGAACTTTTCTTCTACAGTTAAATAAAAAGTAAATAAAATTATTAATCACATTTTGATGAATCTTATTTTCAAAAATACATGTTTCCAAAAAAAATTAAATTTTCAACTATGCGTATCAAATTTTTACTTATCAGTTTTATGGTTGGCAGCTTTTGGTGTCTTGCACTAAAGGCAAATGCACAGGGCGGTAAACTTCCATTGAACGGAAGTGTCAATGGTACGCTTGCTACTTCAACCACTACTGATACATGGAACTTAACCACAACTGGTGATGGATTGGTAAGACTGACCTTTCAATCTACAGGTGCAAGCAATGAAGATTTGTTTGTGACCTTATATGATAATAATGGCACTACAGTTATCGCTGGCCCGGTAGAGTCGTACACTAACAGTTTAGTTAATGTACCTGTTGACGGACTGTCTCAAGGTACTTATCATGTGAAAGTAACTGCCTACAGTAGCAATAGTGTAGTAGGTACTTATACGCTTTCCGACAGTCTCTTTACACCATCACAGGCAAATGATATAGAGCCAAATAATTCAAGAGCAACTGCACTTACTCTTCCGCTGAATAGCAGTAAAACAGGACATGTGGGCTATTACTATAATAATTATAGGGACAGCAGCGACTGGTATAAAGTGACAACGAATGCAGACGGCCTGTTACGCGTTACTCTTTCTACTGCAAATAGTAGTGCTTACAGTAATAATTCCCTAGATGCATTAGTATATCTTTACGATAACGATGGGATTACTCAATTAGGATCAGTAGAAGTGTATAATGGCACAACACCTGATACAGCTTCTTTCAACACAGATGGGCTTGCGCCAGGCACTTATTATATAAAAGTGCGAATGTATTATCCTAATTCAGAGTATATGGCATATACGCTTTCCGACAGCTTATTTACTTATAATCCAAATGATCCTGAGCCAAATAATGGTCCATACCAGGCAACTACTATTCCAGTAAATCGTACAATAACAGGGCATATAGATTTTTATTATAATCATCAGGCAGATAGTACAGACTGGTGGAAGATAAATTATACAGGTGCTAACGGGGGCGGTATAAATTTTACTTTTAATATTTTGCCCCATTTACCCAATGGCGGTTTGGGAGATGTGTTTTTCCAGGTATATAGTGATACAACTGCAGCACCAATTTTTAACCAGGAGTTCTATACAACTGTGTCAACAAAGTTTACAGTTTCTTCTCTTACACAAGGATATTACTGGATAAAAATAATTCCGTATAATTATGCAAATCGAAACTATTTTACGGCTTATTCAATTACCGATTCATTCACGCAGGTAAATATTGCGAAGATTGTTTTCTTAGATTCTACATCCAATAATACCTGCGGCAATGATCAACTCACATTTAAACTAAGCAGCAGCCACGCTCCATACATGGTACGATTGTATAAAAATGGTAAGCAGGTTGACAGTACAACAACTTCTGCAGCGAATGTAACATTCACCGGCCTCAATGCAGGTACTTATTATGCTACTGCTTTTGGCGATGGCGCTACTGGTAATGCTTTTGGTAAAAGTGGAAGTATTCAATTCCTGCCGCCTTATCCAACAGGTTTGAACACAACAAATATTACAACAGTTGCCGCAACGCTCAACTGGAATCTATTGTCATGTGTAAGTTCTTACCAGGTGCAATACCGTGTGAAAGGAAATGCAACCTGGACAAATGTAAATTCCAATGATCCTTCTGTTACTTTATCCGCATTGATCAGCGATACATTGTATTATTGGCAGGTGAGATCAGTTGATAATACAGATGGTCAAAATTTGATGAGTGAATATTCTTCATTGGATTCATTTAGAACAATGGCCATTCTGCCGGTTACCTTCATCAATTTTGATGGTGTGATTCAAAATGGTAAAGCACTCTTATCCTGGAGTACTGCCAATGAAATAAACAACAAAGGTTTCGAAGTGCAAAAAAGCAACAACGGCCAAACCTTTACGGACATTGGTTTTGTAGCAGGCCACAAAAATTCATCTACTGTAAATAATTATAATTACACAGATGCGAAAGTCGTAAGCGGTGCAAACTATTACCGCCTGAAACAAATTGATAACAATGGTAATTTTGCTTATTCATCTGTGATCAAATTAGATTATTCAGCGTTTGACTGGAACATACTTGGCAACCCGGTTTCAGGCAATAGCTGGATACAATTACAGTTGGATAAGTCTTCAGAAGTTTCTATACAAATTGTTTCACTGAATGGCAACATCATTCAAACAATTAATAAAGGAAATCTCTCAGCGGGTACGTATTCCATTCCAATCAATCTTTCCGGAAAAAGCGCAGGCTTATACGTTGTAAGGTTGATAGTGGACGGACAATTTTACAGCAAGAAAATTGTGAAATAGTTTTTGAAGTTTAATTCTTAAAAGTCCTGTTGAAAAACAGGGCTTTTTTTTATGCACTAAACTGAATGATATGTATTTTCTATAAAGTTGAATTTGAAGAACATTATGATTTAGTCACTAATACAAATTGATTATTGTTTGGCAGTGTATTAAAATTCAGTTTTACAGATTCAAAATTTTATCATTATAAAAAACCTATTTATGCACACAAAATCTTTACCCAAAACTTTTCTTGTAGCCTTAGGAATCTTTTTTTCAGCTTCATCAATTGATGCACAAACAATTAATGTTGTATCTGAAGCCGCGCCGCAGTATGATTATGCCACAACTGGTACCCCACTGTGGGGCTATACAGGTAATCCAGTTGTTTATAATAACCAGTTATATGTTCAATATCAAAGAGTACCTTATGACCTTGGCTTTAATAATAAAGTCCCTCTGCAATTAGCGCAATACAGTGGAAATACACTCAACTTAATAGCTAATCCGGATACAGTGTATAATAATGCAGCAAGCGGATATGTTGGTAATCCGATTGTTTTTAATAACAAACTTTATATTAATTATCAGAATGCAGCCGGTCCGAATCAATTGGCTGTGTATAACGGCACTAAACTGCAATTAATAGCGAACCCTGATGCAAGCCTGTATGGCTACCAGGGAGTGCCGATTATATTTAATAATGCATTGTATATTTTATATACAAATGCGGCAGGTACTAATCAGTTAGCGAAATTTGACGGCACTACGGTAACACTTATTCCTAATCCTGATGCAAGCCCTTATGGATACCAGGGAAATCCTATTGTGTTTAATGGTAAGTTATTCGTAAAGTACAGTGTGAATATTGGAAACGGTCCCTGGGCATTGGCGTCCTTTGATGGCACAAACTGGAAAGTTTTTCCTAATCCTGACGCAAGTAATTATGGCTACCAGGGAAACCAGATTATTTATAACGGAAAACTATACGGACGTTATGCAAGCAGTATCACAGGCAAATCCCAGTTAATGGTTTGTGATGGTACTAATAATCCAACACTGGTTGCTGATCCTGATGCAGGTTATGGGTATAACGGATTTCCAATTGTGTATAATAATAACCTTTTTATTCAGTATAAAAATAATTCAAATGTGGTACAATTAGCATCTTACAATGGCACCGCTATTACACTGATACCTAACCCTGACGCAACTAACTATGGATACCAGGGAACGCCAATGATATACAATAACACACTTTGTCTTTTTTATCACAACCTCGCAAATGTGAATCAATTAGCAGTCTATAAAGGTGGCGACACGCTTCATCTTGTTCCAAATCCGGATGCAAGCACTCATGGCTATTGGAATTTTCCGGTAGTTTATGGCGTCAATCTTTATTTTCAATATTACAATGCAGCAGGAGATTATCAGTTAGGCTACTTTAACGGAACCGATATTAGCCTTATACCGAATCCCGGTCACAGTCCGAATGGTACTGCTGAATATTCCGGGACACCTATGGTTTTCAATAATCTTTTATATTTGAAATTTGACGACGTTCAGTATGACGGCTTTTCCAATCTCGCTTATTTCGATTCTAAAACCTTGCCTGTCACCTTCCTTAACTTTGATGGCGTTTTGCAAAACCAAAGTGCACATCTCACCTGGAGTACCGCAAATGAAATAAATGATAAAGGTTTCGAAGTGCAAAAAAGTTTGGATGGTCAAACATTTACTGACATTGGTTTTGTAGCAGGCCACAATAATTCATCTACTGTAAATAGTTATACTTACACAGATGTAAAAGTGGTGAGCGGTGCAAACTATTACCGCCTGAAACAAATTGATAACAATGGTAATTTTAATTATTCATCTGTGATCAAACTGGTTTATTCCGCATTTGACTGGAGCATACTTGGCAACCCGGTTTCAGGGAATAGCTGGATACAATTACAGTTAGATAAATCTTCAGAAGTTTCTATACAAATTGTTTCAATGAATGGCAACATCATTCAAACAATTAATAAAGGAAATTTGAATGCTGGCACGTATTCTATTCCATTAAACTTAAAGAATACAAGCAACGGAATGTATGTGGTTAAATTAATGGTGGATAATCAAAGTTATTCAAAGAAAATAATCAAGTAACCTAAATTGTAATAAAACAGATTTAAGCCTTCTTCTCAAATGAAGAAGGCTTAAATTTATTATTACATATCGTAAATAAGTTTTAGTTTTCAAAAAAAATTAATATTCCTTCAAATTTTCATCATTTAAAATTATTTTTTATGCGTAAACAATCTTTACCCAAAATTTTTCTCCTTACAGTAATTACAGTTTTTAGTGCTTTGCTTGGAAATGCGCAAAACATTCATGTTGTGCCCAATCCTTCTGCACCAGACCTCTTTGCCTGGACGGGCAGTGGAGCGTTATCAGGCTACGCCGGAACTCCTATAATGCTAAATAATACATTGGTGATGGAATATAATCCTACCGGAATTTCTGATGTTTCAGCACCCGGTTTTCACTTACAACTCGCAGTTTATAAGGATGGCGATTCACTTCATTTAATACCCAACCCGGATTCCGGGCCTGGCGTTTATTTTCAAAGTATTCAAATCGTTTTTAATAATAAACTTTTTTTTATTTATTTAAATGCTGTAGGCACACAACAGCTTGCGTCTTTCGATGGCACTTCCATTACACTTTATACGAACCCGGATGGAGGATTGGGTTATCTTGGTTCTCCAAGAATTTTAAATAACATTTTATATGTTGCCTATTCAAATGCGGCAGGTGTAACACAATTTGGCACATTCAATGGTTCTGGAATAACGTTAATACCCAATCCGGATAACAGTACAATTGGTTTTTTTAATAATTATTCTATAATTTTTAATGGTAAAATTTGTTCACGATATGTGGAAGCCGATGGAACCAAGCACCTGGCAAACTATGATGGGACTTCCTGGACGCTTATTCCTAATCCAGACAATACTACCCGTGGTGTTTATCCCACATTTCCCACCATTTATCATAATAAATTGTATTGGGCATATTATAGTGCTACAAACCAGTATCAATATTTAGAATATGATGGAACGAATAATCCAACCCTTATTCCAAACCCTGAAAATTCAAGCACGAACAATGGCGGTGTTACAGGTTTTATTCCAATTGTATATAATGATACACTTTTCTTTCAGTATTTAAATACATCAAACGTATATCAGCTTGCAAAATTTGGCGGCTCTTCAATTAGTTTAATACCTAATCATGATAATACAACTTATGGATATTGGTACACACCGATTATTTACCAAAATAATTTGTATATTTTTTATTTGCCAGCAGATGGTTCACGCCATATTGCACAATATCAAACATCATTAAATACTTTAAAAGTAATTCCAAATCCTGACGGTGGTGCTGGCTACTGGTCGTATCCCATCGTTTATGATGACAATCTTTACTTTGTTTATTCCAATGCACAATCTTTTTTTCAACTGGGATATTTTAATGGCACTTCCATTAACCTGATAACAAACCCTTCAGGTATTTATAATGGCGCCGATGGAAACAATGGCTACACAGGTTTTCCTATTATCTTTAATAACTTCTTGTACATGCAATTTGGCGGCGTGCCTTATGGCAACGCCGGTAACCTGGCTTATTTTGACGGCAGTACACTACCCGTAACTTTCCTGAATTTTGATGGCGTAATTCAAAATGGCAAATCGCTCTTATCATGGAGTACGGCGAATGAAATCAATAACAAAGGTTTCGAAGTGCAAAGAAGCGACAACGGCCAAACCTTTACGGACATTGGTTTTGTGGCTGGCCACAACAATTCATCTACTGTAAATAATTATACTTACACAGATGTGAAAGTGGTAAGCGGTGCAAACTATTACCGCCTGAAACAAATTGATAACAATGGTAATTTTGCTTATTCTTCTGTGATCAAACTGGATTATTCAGCATTTGCCTGGAACATTCTTGGCAACCCGGTTTCAGGGAATAGCTGGATACAATTGCAATTAGATAAATCTTCAGAAGTTTCTGTACAAATTGTTTCAATGAATGGCAATATTATTCAAACAATCAATAAAGGAAATTTATCTGCGGGCACTTATTCATTCCCAATCAATCTTTCCGAAAAAAGCGCAGGTTTATACTTTGTAAGGCTGATCGTTGATGGACAATTTTATAGCAAGAAAATTATTAAATAGTTTTTGAGGAATAAAACTTTTAAAGCCCTGGTGACAACCGGGGCTTTTTTTATTAGATAAAAAAATTGTATCATTCACCAACAACATTTTTCAAAACCTCCCCTACTTTTTTCTGCACGGGATCATAATCAAAGCCTAACAGTTTGGCGATCGTTGAAGCATATTGAGTTTGATAAATTTGTCCCGGCCCTTTCATTTCTCCAAGTGGTTTTATTCCCGGGCCCCAGGCAGCAAACCAGGTTTCATTGCTATGCATCACATCACTTCCATGATCGGTCCATTCATTTCCGACACCCCTTCCATGATCGGGAAATATTAGGAAACTTGTTTTGTTTTTATAGAAAGGATCGGCCTGTACGAGGTTCCATAATTTTTCAATCATGGCATCAATGTTATGAATATCTTCCAAATATTTATTATACGCACCTGCATGCGCATATTCATCCGTATCACCAAAATCAATGTAAATTACTTTGGGTTGATTTGCATTTATATAAGATTTTGCCAACGCATATACTTCAAAATCCAGCCTTTCACCATCGCCCAGAATTTTTGGTGAAATATGCTGTAGTTCATTTGCCAAAATTTGTTCATTGGACAAATGAGCGCCATGCACATCTTCCCAGGGAATATTCACCAGCATGGATGTTTTGTCTTTATTCAAATTTTTTCCGGCGGGTACCCAACAAACAAAGCTTGCCACTTTCCCTGCATAATTTTTTTGTTGGTGTAAAAATTCCAGCACGTTGATATTTTCATTGTTTTTATAATTATTAGAACTGATTGCGGAATCCACAAAGCCACTCATTATTTCTGCGCGGCCCGGATAAGATATCCAGTAAGGATTTTTTACATTCACATTATTTCCCTGGTCGCGGTTGCCATACAACTGTCCATTTTTGCTAATAAAATTCCAGGTAAAAGGCATGAGTTTTTCTCTTCTTGCATGTGAATCATCCGACCAGAAATCTTTCATTCTTTTCAATGAATCCATTGAATTAAATTTAGGATTTTGTAATAAATCAAGTTCAGCGCCACGAAACATTTCTTCCCACCTGTAGCCGTCAATTAAAATGATCACCATGTTTTGATCATTGGGCGTTGTTTGAGCAGATGAAGTTGAAGAGCAGGCAAACAAAATGGTTGCAAACAATAATTGTTTAACAGATAAATTCATACAATTTTTTTAGATAGATAATTTGAAATTTAATGTAATACATTTTTATGGTACTTTTTCAGAATACGTGTTGGGTAAATACGAAGATGAAATATCTAATTATTGAAATTACAAAAATCCCTTATCCTGCATGTATCAATTCCTTTCCATTGCCCGCATCCATCGTTCAGGAATTTCATTTTGCGTGGATACAAGATAATCATTATGACTGCACGCGATCAACCTGCCATCAGGCATTTTCATCCACCATCTTCCCGTGCGTTTACTTTGCAGGAAAAGACTTTCTACATCCGCGAAAGCAATTTTATACTCATTGAATTCATCGGTGTTTTCCATGGCGGATTCCTGTTTACATTTATAAATACCATCCATAAAATACCAGAGCATCTGGCTGATCTGTTTTGCTGTAATGCCCTGTACATCATCATTTGAGTGAAATCCATAAATACCCAGCGTGGTCAGTTCCGGGCTCATGCCGGCATATTGCATCAGCATACATGCTTCTTCGCCCGTAAATCCATTCGGGGAAAATTTATTCGCGGGGGCATGGCAATATTGGATCGCGGAAATATCAAAACTGAAGAGTGCGGCATTGCGGATCACGGGTTCCATTTCCTCTACATTCTCTTTTATTTTTCCGAGGCGATAACAATCAAAACGTAATTTATCAATTGTTTCCAGCATGCCCGGATGTACATAATAACTTTGAAAACCAATATGATTATAATGCCGCACAAAATTGGGTTCGGACGTAAGCACCTGCATTAAAAAATTTTCTGCCGACGCAGGTTGTTCCATATCAATATTTATTTTCGCATCCACATTTACCAGCTCAATTATTTTTTTGGCTTTGGCATACACATCATATTGCGCAATGGTAAGATCATGCGAACCGCCAAGTATAACAACTCTTTTTCCATGTTGTAATAACTCTGTAATCACCGTTTGCATGGCTGAATATGTATCCATCATTGTCGCGCCCATTTTTATATTCCCCACGTCAGCAATTTCCAGGCCTTCATGCCATTGGTATAAATTATAAAATTCCTCGCGTACCGCGTTGGGCGAATTATTGCTAAAAGTTCCGCCAGTTTCCCCACGAAATTCACCACAACCCAGGAAAATAATATCAGCATGTTCAATTTCTGGAAATTGATCACAATAAATTTTTACAGCATTTCCCAATTGGTTTTTTCTGAAACCATTCTCCTCAGTGTGTTGCACCAGGCATACGGGATCTAAAAAATCTATAATTGTATCGAGGGAATAAAAAGGCATAGAATTTTTTGGACAAACTTAGGGTTATTTGGTAAAATGAATGGGAATAAAAATTTCACTATTCATTCTTTTTTTATAGAAAATAAATATTGTTTTAACCCATCCTTAACCGCCATTCACAAATGTTTTTTATGAATGCATCTATATTTGTGTTACATGCATTCTAAACTTAAAAATTTTTATTGCTTATTTATTTTTCTCCTGCCCGTTTTTTATGCAAGTGCGCAGGTATCACTGGATGACCCGCTTTTAAAGATACCGAAGCTGGCACAAAATGAAAACCCCGCGGAGCTTATTGCAAAAAATATTTTTGTGCAGGTACAAAGCAGCAGCAAATCTATTTTTACAGGTGAGCCGGTACTCGTCACTTATAAATTATTTACCGCGCTGAACAGCCAGAGCCGCGTAACCATGCAACCTTCCTTCTCCGGTTGCAGCGTGCAGGAATTGCCCATTGATAAAGAACCGGAAGAAGCAATTTTAAACGGTAAAAAATACCATGTCTTCACCATTCGAAAAGTACAGTTGATCCCATTGCAGTCGGGTGAATTAATCCTGGGAAAAGCGCTTGTCAATAATGTGGTGGCCATTTCAAATTTGGATAATTTAATGGAGACGGAAAACTACAGTGCAGTTACAGGTAGCGAAGCGCAGAGCCTTACTGTTAAAGCTTTACCGGAGAATGGCAAACCTCCAAAATTTCAAATTTTAGTGGGTAATTATACGATTGCTGCTACCACTAAAAATGACACTTTCCAGGTTGGAGAAAGTGCCACACTTTCTATAAAAATTTCAGGTAGTGGGAATATCCAGGGCATTCCATCACCCATCATTTCATGGCCTGAAAATACTGAACATTTTGATGGCATTGATTCCCAACAGGCCGACCAGTATATTTTTCCTGTACATGGCTTTAAGCAATTTGAAATTCCATTTTTAGGAAAAAAAGTGGGCACAACGATCATTCCTCCCATTCATATTTCATTCTTTGACCCCACAACCGCAACATATAAAAATGTTCAAACAGACAGCATTCGTTTATACTTTTCAAAAGCAGTAACACCAGCAGCAACGGCCAATACGATTTCCAATACTTCGTTGAGCAATTATAAATATACTTTACTCATTCCGCTGATCGGGTTAATTGTTTTTCTATCTATTTTTATCCCGGTTTGGTTTAGGAAAAAAAAGCTTCAAAAAAATCTGGTAGAACCGCAACAAGAATTGATTACCGGAAAAATATTACCCGCCATTACAATGGGTGATATGTATATTCAGTTGAATAATCTTGCAGGTATTGAGAACAACAGGGAATATTTTCTTTCAGTGAAATCCTTACTGGTATTGGCTTTGCAGGCGAGATCCAGCAGTAAAGAATCCATGGAATCGGGTTTAATCCGGGCATTGGAAAAAATCCCCGGGGAAATGGACAATGCAAAAAAAAGTAAGGCTGTTTTTGATATTTGTAACCTGCAATTATTTGCGCAAAATGATTTGAAAGAAGTACGCGAAGAAGTGTATTTTGAAATGTCTGCCTTATTAAAAAATTTCGATTTAGAAACGACAAATGTCAATCCGTAAACTTATAACCCATCCCGCGAATAGAATGAAAGTGCTTCGGGTTGCGGGAATCTTTTTCAAAATATTTCCTGAAATTTAAAATGAAATTATCAATCGTCCTGGTATGCGGATAAACCTGGTAACCCCAAACCATTTGCAGAATCTTTTCCCGCGTGACCACTTCTCCTTTATTTTCAATTAATAATTTCAACAGCATGGTTTCTTTTTTACTCAATTCAATTTCTTTTCCATCATTTGCAATCGCACGCTGCGCTTTAAAGTTGATACTATATTGATCAAATTCATAAATATCTCCTGTAAATTCTTTATCCTGGATACGTTTATTTTTGTGAATTAATTTTTCTACGCGCAGTAAAAGTTCATCTAAGTTAAATGGTTTCACCAGGTAATCATCCGCGCCCTTACGCAAGCCAAGGACACGGTCTTTGCCTTCATTTTTCGCACTGACAATTAATATCGGTACCTCATTTTGTTTGAGTCGTATATTCTCTGTAACGCTGATACCATCTAGCTCTGGCAGCATGATATCCATGATGATCAGGTCAAAATATTCTTCCTGTACAGCTTTTAAGGCTTCATTGCCGGTGAAGGCAGAAGTGATTGAATAGCCATTCAATTCCAAATTTAATTTGAGTGTTGCATGAAGATTTTCCTCATCTTCCACCAATAAAATATTTCCGTTATATGGTTGTTCCATTATGTCGATATTGGTAAAAGTATTTTAAAAATTGATCCTTTTGCTGAATGATCCTGCGCAAATATTTTTCCACCAAATCCATTAATGATTTTTTTACATAAATATAAACCTAATCCTGTACCCTTTGTACTTCGTGTGGCTTCATTGCCCACGCGGTAAAATTTTTCAAAAATTCTTTTCTTTTCTATATCGGGCACGCCACCACCTTCATCTTTTATGGAAAGTATCGCATTGCTTTCATCTCTTGTTAATGAAATTTCAATAGGGCTGTTTTTGGGTGAATATTTAATGGCATTACTCAATAAATTATTCAATACCAATTTTAATAAAACCGGTTCCCCGGAAACAATCATATTTTTTTCCAAATGAATTACAAATTCCCTGCCTTGTACTTTATATACTTCTAATCGTGAAATATATTCTTCGATTGTATTTTGTACAAGTTCATGCAAATCTATTTCCTCTCTGCTTTTTTTAATACTCCCGGATTCAAGCCGTGCGGCCGCGATAATATTATCTGTCAATTCATTCAGGCGTTGGTTTTCGCGCAATGACATCGCCAGGATATTTTCTTTTCTTGCATTATCCAGATCATATTTTTGAAGTGTTTCCAGGTTTAACTGCAAAATGGCAATGGGTGTTTTTAATTCATGTGTCACGGCCATCATAAAATTATTTTGTAATTCAGACAAACGGAATTGTTGTCGCACTGCGCGATAAACAAATATAGCGCCCAGGATAATTACCAATAAAAACGTAAGGCCTTCTCCCAGGTACTGTGTATTTTTTATCGTAAAATCTTTTTTAGCCTGCAATTGATCCTGTTGATAAGTGACACTGTTTGCATCTATTTGCGCCAACCTGTAGCCATACATTTCTGTATTTTGATTACGCAATTCTATATACCACCAGGTAAGTGCTGCGACCATATACAATAACATGAGCCAGAAGACAATGGTAATGAAAAAAAATCCCGGTTTTTTAATTGGCCTCTTCATATTTTTTTATAACAAAAAGCGCTTTGCATTATTGAATATTTTTTTCAATCCGGATGCCGGCATTCATCATTTCCTGCAAAGGATCTTCACGCATGATCTGCTGCAGGATAAAAGTATATTCTCCTGCTTTTAATTTTACAGGATAAGGATTTATTTGAATCCTGTGTTCAATAATATCATCAAAGTAAGTGCCCAGCCAGCCTTGTGAATTGTCCGCCAGGTGCAGGTTTAACTGCTGCGAGGTCAATGTATCACCCGGTGCTTTTGTTGAAAGGTTTACCCAGCAATTATTGAAATGAAATGCACCGGTATGGCGTATTACCACGAAAATATTATAAAATGCCGCCGTATCTGTAATCGTAAAACGCGCATTAATTTTTTCAGTAGATGGCCAGCTATGTTGTGGAAATGCCGTGGTGTTTTCAAATGAATTGAAAGAATGACATCCGGTGAAAATAAAAATGAAAAAAGCAGAAAGGCAGAAAATTTTCATGCTTTTAAAAAATACATTCATAAAATATTTAAAATTTGTTCTTTGGCTTTTTCCAGTTCATCCTTCATCAGTACCACACATTTTTGTATAGTTGAATCATAGGCTTTGGAACCCGTCGTATTGATTTCACGGCCTATTTCCTGCAGGATAAAAGACAATTTTTTCCCTTTGGCTATCTCTCCATCCGATAAGATCTCCCGAAAATAATCGCAATGATTTTTTAAACGCACCTGCTCTTCACTAATGTCAATTTTTTCAATATAATAAATGAGTTCCTGCTCCATGCGGTTCGTGTCATAATTTTCCTTCCCGGTATTTTCCTCTAATACACGCATCATGCCTTCCCTTATTTTTTCCCGGCGCAAAGGCTCAAGCGCCGCTACATCCTCCTGGAATTTCTCGATGTTTTCAATTCGCAGTAATAAATCTTCTTCCATGGATTTCCCTTCATCCCGGCGATGTTCATTCAGCAAATCAATAGCCTCCTGCAGTGCATTCTTACATATTGCCCATTCTTCATCACTTAAAGTTTCCGAAGAAGCGGAAATGACTTCCGGTATGCGCAGCAAAGCACTGAAAAGCCCGTCTGTATTGACATTCAGCTCAGTGGCAACCGGTAACACAGACAAATAATAAGATTTCAAAAGATCATTATTTATACAGGATTGCTTCAGGCTGCCATTTTGTTTTGATGTGATCATGCATTCCACGCTGCCGCGTAAAAGTGCGGTGTTTAGCATACTGCGAATTTCAAATTCATAAGGTTTTAATAAAGATGGGATCGAAAGCCGCAGGTCATATTGTTTTCCATTCAATGAGCGGACTTCTGCTATAAAATTCTTTTGCTGAATATTTGCCTCCGCTCTTCCAAAGCCGGTCATGGAGTAGATCATACTGTATATTAATTTTTTTAAAACAAACCTTACTGAATAACAAACACCCACGAATGTAGGATATATTTAAGTTGAAATTTTTCACCACTTTCTTTTTTGTTTTATTTTTGGATATGTATTCAAAAACGGACACGCAGAATTTACAAAAATATTCCAAAGTTTTTTTGGAAGCCACAACAATTTCAACCAATGATATTGACTTATTGCGGGAAGTTTTGCGCTTTCACGAGTACCGCTATTATGTAATAGATGAGCCATTGCTGGCAGACGGGGAATATGATATTTTATTTAATAAACTTCGTGCATTAGAAGAAGAAAATCCACAACTCGTTACAAAAGATTCTCCCACTCAACGCGTAGGAAGCAGCCTGGGAGCGAGTTTCAATACAGTCGAACATTTGGTGCCCATGTTGTCGCTGGAAAACTCTTACCAGGCGGAAGACCTCCTGGACTGGGACCGGAAAGCGCGCGAACTCACCGGCCTTGATATTGTGAACTATTGTGTAGAACCAAAATTTGATGGTGCAGGTATTTCTCTTTTATATGAAAATGATTTGCTCGTTCGCGGTATTACCAGAGGCGATGGTGTAGCAGGGGAAGACATTACAGAAAATATCAAACAGATCCGTTCGATACCTTTGTCCGCGCCATTTTCAAAATATGGTATTGCGCAAATTGAAATTCGTGGCGAAATATTTTTACCAAAAAAATCTTTTAAACAATACAATGATGCATTGATTCTGCAGGGATTACCACCATTGGCCAATCCACGCAACGCGGCAAGCGGAAGCCTGCGGCAGAAAGATCCGAAGCAGGTGGGGAAGCGAAACCTGGATGCATTTCTTTATCATATCAGTTTTTATATTTCCACAGATAATACTGTTCCCGAATGTTTGCAAAGCCACAGTGCATCGCTTGAAATGCTTTGGGAATGCGGCTTTCGTGCGCCCGTAAAAGAAATGTTGGTGGTAAATGGTATTGATGAAGTGATCCAGCATATCGGTGATTTTGAAAAAATGCGTGAATCGCTACCCTATGAAATTGATGGTATGGTGGTAAAAGTAAATGAACTTGTACTCCAGGAAAAAATGGGTATGACAACCCATCATCCGCGCTGGGCTATGGCGTATAAATTCAAAGCGCAACAAGCTACAACAACCATAAAAAATATAGAGTTCCAGGTGGGCAGAACCGGTGCGGTAACGCCTGTTGCAAAACTGGAACCGGTGCCTGTGGGCGGCGTAACGGTTTCCAGTATTTCTGTACACAATGAAGAATATATCCGCGAAAAAGATTTAAAGATCAATGATACAGTTTTGATAGAACGCGCCGGCGATGTGATACCGCAAATCGTAAAATCGTTAACGGAATTACGTACTGGAAATGAAGAAGAAATTTTATTTCCAAAGGAATGCCCAATCTGTAAATCTGCTTTGTATAAAGAACCCGAAGAAGCAGTGTGGCGTTGTGTAAACATAGATTGTCCAGCGCAGGTTGTGGAGCGTATAATTCATTTTGGCAGCCGGGATGCGATGGATATTCGTGGACTTGGTGATGCCATCGTGCGTAAGTTTTATGAAGAAGGCTTATTGTTTGAAATACCCGGAATTTATCACCTCGATTACGAACGAATAAGTTCGATGGAAGGCTTCGGTAAAAAGAGTATGGAAAATTTGAAGGCCTCTATTGAGAAAAGTAAAACGCAACCTTTGCATAGACTCATCTATGGTTTGGGTATTCGTTTCGTGGGAGAAACAACTGCGAAAACGTTGGCAAAATCTGTGCAAAATATTTTTCAACTTGAAGAAAAAACAGAAGAAGAATTATTACAGTTAGAAGATGTGGGAGTAAAAGTTGCTGGAATGGTTTATGCTTTTTTTAAAAATGCAGCGAACATAGATATGCTGCAGCAATTGGAAGCGGCAGGTATTCAAATGCAACAACAAAAAAAAGTTGCTACAATTTCTGACAATACATTCCAGGATAAAACATTTTTATTTACCGGCACGATGGAAAAATTAAAAAGAACAAAAGCGGAAGAAATGGTGGAAAAATTGGGTGGAAAAATTGTGAGTGGCGTAAGCAGTAAATTAAATTATTTGGTGGTGGGTGAAAGTGCAGGCAGTAAACTCGAGAAGGCTAAAAAAATTCATACCATAGATATTTTGAGTGAAGATGATTTTTTAAAAATGCTGGAAGAATAATGAATGATCAAAATTTTTGATGTTCATTAAAACTCAAACCTTCATTTCTCATGAACGATTAAGAATATAGCCCGCAGATTTCGCAGATCGGGGGAGAAAAATTCCTTCACAAAAGCATGTATCAAAAATCTGCGAAAATCTGTGCAATCTGCAGGACATTTCTCTACCCACCCAAACCCGCAATCACATTAATTGTAATCGCCACAATTACCATATTGTATAAAAAGGAAACCAGGCTGTGAACCAACGCCAGCCTGCGTATACGTTGCGAGGAAATCTCAACATCTGATACCTGGAAAGTCATACCAATGACAAATGAAAAATAAGCAAAGTCAATAAAATCTGGTTTAAAATTATCATCTGACTTTGGAAAATCAATCCCCTCACTGGCCGTGTCTTTTTTTGTTTTATGATTCGAATAAAAAATATGTGCATAGCGTACTGTAAAAATAGTGTGCATCAAAAACCAGGAAAATACCATGTCTGCAATCGCCACCGGTATATCCCATTTTTTTTCAAGGGCGCTTTCTGCATGTGCAGTGATTAATAAAATAACGGATACTAAACTTGCCAAAACCGTTAGAAGAATAACAATGAAAATTACAGGCCGGCTCTCATCTTCATTGCTTGCATTTTTACGAATCTCAGAAGTTGGCGTCGTATAAAAACTCATCCAGTGAGATGCTAATAATAAAATACAAAAAGTATCCCAGGCGATTATGGCCTGTGTCATAATCTTAAACTCCAAAGGTTGTATTAAAAAAAACAGAATGATTGCTACAGCCAGGCAAAACAACAATTTATAAATGGCCTGTATCTTATTGAAAAAAAATCCCGGGATTTTCATAGAAGAAAATTTTTACAAAGTTATTACTTCATTCATCATGTATTAAAAATGCTTTTACCTCACTAATCAATGGCTCGCCTTTGGATGAATGAATGATCACGCTGAAGGATCGGACTTCTTCTTTGGGAAAATATAGAATGCGTTTATGCCCGATCGTCGTGCCATTGATCTCCTGCGTTTTATCATTACTTAGATTCAATAAAATAGAAAATGATCTCACGCGTTGCCCGTTGGCAACGGGTTCTTGTAACTCAATGCAGTTCAGCATTTCAGCCTTTTTGAATGTAAAAGTAAAACCTGTATTTTCTCCGGTACCTGTTTTTATAAATGTGGTTGCATCATCATCACTCAGCAAATCATTTTTATATTTAAGACCATTTTGATTAAAAGAAAATAATGCATCCTTCAACAAATTATTTTGAAAATTTTCATCGCGCAATTTTTTAAAACCCATTAAAGCCGCGCTGTCATTTTCATTGATCAGTCCCCTTGTATCAGGCGGCACATTCAATAAAAGATTCGCACCGCGCCCAACGGATTTCATATACAACTCCATTAATGTTTCTGGTGATTTTACCAGGCTGTCTTCATTCGCATGATAAAACCAACCCGGGCGAATGCTTACATCACATTCCGCGGGAATCCAGTTTTTCCCAAATACATTTCCATGTTGCAACGTATCAATGGGCGGCGCACCTTCACCACGTTTGAAACCCGCGGTGTCTAATAAATTCCAGTTTGTTTCACCCGCGAAACCATTCTCATTGCCCGCCCAGCGCGCATCCGGGCCGATATCGCTGAAGATAATTGTATGCGGCGCTACATGCCGCAGTGTTTGTTCAAATGCATGCCAGTCATAATTTTGTTTCTTTCCATTTGGCCCTTCACCATTCGCGCCATCCCACCAGAATTCAAAAAATGGCCCATAATTTTTCACTACTTCACGCATCATATTTTCAAAAACAACATTGTATTTTTCCGTGACGTAAGCAGGATGATTGCGGTCCCAGGGCGAGAGATACACACCCATTTTTAACCCATATTCTTTACAGGCCGCAGACAAATTTTTTAAGACATCACCCTGCCCGTTTTCCCATTTACTGTACGCAACAGTATGCGTGGAAAAAGCGCTGGGCCAGAGACAAAAACCATCGTGGTGTTTCGCGGTGAGGATGATACCTTTTGCGCCCGCAGCTTTTGCAATGCGGCACCATTGCCTGCAATCCAGTGCCGACGGGTTAAAGCGCGATTCCGGTTCTTTGCCATTACCCCATTCCACACCGCTGAATGTGTTTGGCCCAAAATGTATGAAGAGATAAAATTCCATATCACTCCAGGCAACTTGTTCTTTGGAAGGCAGCGGCCCAACAGTTTTTTGTGCCGAAGACATACAATAAAATGTACAGCAAAAAAGAAGCGCAGATAATTTTATCATGGAATAAAAATAAACTTTTATTTAATAACTACTCGTTGAAAGAATTGGAGAATAATATTTTATCGGTGTAAAAGATGGAAGTTTTTTTTGGTTGCCGGCTTAAGTTTTTCATGGGATCGAAAGTTGTGCCTGTCTCTACGACCGTAGAGATCGCACACTTGTACGTTCTGTACTTTGTGCATCTTTGATTGTGTAAAAAATAAGCTCTGCTTTTAATAATATAATAAGATCAGAATAAATTCCGGAAGCAAGATGTTATTAAGATCCTAAGTTTAGGTTCTTTGTTTTAACTTCTGTCAAAAAATATTTTTTTGATCGCCGCCGCGTTGTCTCCCGACAAGCTACTTTAGATCAGAGACTTAGAAAATTTTTATTTTACAAAATCAATATGTATAAGAACCCAATTAATCAAAACTCAATTTTTGAATATATTATCTTTGCATACAAAGTCTGATTTAAACATAATACATGAAATTTGAAGTAGGTGACGACATCATCGTGATGCTGACAAAGGAAGAAGGGAAAATAATTGAATTCATTGATGATGATATGGCGCTCGTAGAAGTACGCGGTGTGCGGTTTCCCGCCAATCTCAACCAGCTTGATTTTCCCTATTTTCAACGCTTTTCCAAAAAGAAAACGGAGCCTGTAAAAAAAGAAAAAACCTATATTGATTTTATTCCCAAAGAAAAACAAAAGCCACAGGCCGGCTTGCCGGAAGAAGGAATTCATTTATCTGTTTTACCAAAATTTATCCTCGATGAATTTGATGACGAGGTCGTAGATTCTTTGAAAATTTACCTGGTCAATAAAACTTCTGTTGCCTATAAATTTTCCTACAAACAATATTTTACCGGGAAATTATCTTTCGAACTGACCAATGAAATTCCTGCATTCAATAATTTTTATTTACACGATATTCCCTTCGCGGAAATCAATGATTCACCCACTTTTAATTTTTTATTTTCACTAACTACACCGCAAAAAGGAAAAGCGGCAGAGGCGGAAGCTATGCTGAAACCCAGGCCCAAACAGCTTTTCCAGCAAATAGAAAAGATCAAGGAAAAAAATGAACCCATGATCTCCTATTTATTATTGGAAAAATTTCCCGATAAAATAGTAGAAGAAAGTAATACCTCTTTTTCACCGGCTTCAAAAACAAGTCGTAAAAATTTTACCCATATTCCCGCGCGTACCATCGTAGATCTACATATCGAAAAATTAACCAACGACTGGCAGGGAATGAGTAATTTCGATATTCTTCAAATACAACTCAATGAATTTGAAAAATGGTTTCACCTCGCTGCAGATCAGCATTTGACATCTGTTATTTTTATCCATGGTATTGGCACTGGTAAATTGCGCGATGAAATTCACAGCCTTATAAAGTCCAAAAACGAAGTGCGTTATTTTGTGAATCAATATGATCCGCGTTTTGGTTATGGCGCAACAGAAGTTTTCTTACAATAAAACATTGACCTCAATTTTCACGCACTGCTCATTTTTCAATATCTTTGCATGGCTACAAACCCGCACCATCGCGGCGTTTTAACTAACGCCGAGGAAAGTCCGGACAGCAAAGGGCAGCCTCCCGGTGAATAGCCGGCTGTTTATTTTTCCTAACGGAATAAAATGAACACGGGAAAGTGCCACAGAAAATAACCGCTTCGCAGCAATGTGAAGTAAGGGTGAAAATGGGAGGTAAAAGCTCCCGTTCCGCATATAGTAATATAGTGGAAGGGTAAACCCGGGGCGCTGAAATGCCATGTAAATCCGTACTGCTTTCGGGCAGTGCCTGTTGCCCGCAGGTTCGCGGATGGGTAGGCAGCTACAGGTAAACAGTAATGTTTATCGCAGATAAATGATGGCGTAGAAACAGGATCCGGCTTACGAGGTTTGTAGTATTTTTTTAGTTGAAAGGCGAATCTTCAATATCGTCATCTTCATGCTCCTGGCCCATATTCATCATGCTTCCCATGAGGTCTTTAAATTGTATTTTTCCTTCCACCATTTTTTTACTTATGATTGAAAAAGTAGATAAACCATGCAACACAAATTCCATTAATAATGCACATTCTTTTGCAGGCACATGAGGGAAATATTTTCTTACAAACATCTGCAAACCACTCACATTGCACAAGGTTTCCATCTTTTGCCCGTCTTTCATATCCTGCATCAGGTCGAGGTGATTGCCCGCGTCAAACCAGCGTGTGATTGAGCGATACGGACTTTCTTCTGGTTTATTAGCCTGTGATGGTTTTCCTGTATTCTTTCTTTTTTTCATCGCTTCAGGATTGGGAAAATATTCCGTGAAGCGCGTGCGTATGGCTTTATCCAATAAATTCATTGCGACAATAAATGGTCCTTCCTGTTCACCTTCATACACGAGTTCTATTTTTCCCGTGATCGCAGGAATTATTCCGGCAAGATCACTGATCCATACTTGTGTATTTTTTTCATGCTGCATGATGGCTCTTCTTTCCGCACTGCTATATGCATTTTCATAAGCAGCAATAGTAAGCCTTGCGCTCACGCCACTTTTTTTATCTACATATTCATTACTCCTTGCTTCGAATGCAATTTGCTCGATCAATCTTTTTATTAAATCACTCACTTCTACCCGCTCCTGCTGATCTTTCGGCACATGTGCTTCCTGCGCAGTAATCGCCAACGCGGTTTCTATATCTTTTGGATAATGCGTTAATATTTGACTTTCAATCCTGTCTTTTAATGGCGTAACAATACTGCCCCGATTCGTATAATCTTCCGGGTTTGCAGTAAATACAAATAAAATATCTAATGGCATGCGCAGTTTAAAACCACGGATTTGTATATCGCCTTCTTCCAAAATATTAAATAATGAAACTTGAATGCGCGCCTGCAAATCCGGCAATTCATTGATCACAAAAATGCCACGGTTACTTCTTGGAATAATGCCATAATGAATCACGCGTTCATCGGCGAAACTTAATCTTAAATTGGCCGCTTTAATGGGATCAATATCTCCGATTAAATCTGCTACACTTACATCCGGCGTTGCTAATTTTTCTGCATACCTATTATCCCGGTGCAGCCATTCAATGGGCGTTTCATCCGCATATTCAGCAAGCAGGTCAATGGAAAATTTACTGAAAGGCTTCAGTGGATGATCGTTCACTTCACTGCCCGCGATCACGGGAATATATTCATCCAGCAGGTTGATCATTTTCCGTGATATGCGTGTTTTTGCCTGGCCGCGCAAACCTAAAAATAAAATATTATGCTTGCTTAATAAGGCACGTTCCGTATCCGGTATCACTGAATCATCATAACCATAAATGCCATCGAAAGCAGTTTCTCCTGACTCAATTTTTTTAATTAAATTTTTCCGTACTTCTTCTTTGATAGTTTGAAAAACATAACCGCTCTTTTTTAATTCGCCGACTGTTTTTATTTTTTGAATGTTCATTTTTATAAATAAAATTTTATAGAATTTTTTGAAAATTTTTTTGAAACACGCAGGAAATATTTTGGATAAAAATCAATACAAAGTTTTTCTTTTTCCACTTTCAAAATCGCGGAATACAAATGCGCCCAGTTTATCCAGCGATGCAAAAAAAGCTTTTCCTTTATTCATTTCCGTAAATTCCTGCACAAACTTTTGCAAATACGGATCACTGGCGATCATAAATGTAGTTATCGGAATCTTTAATTTTTTGCATTGTGCCGCGAGATTCAGGCAACGATTCACCACTTTGCGGTCGAGGCCAAAACTGTTTTTATAATATTTCTTTCCGATCTTTAAACAGGTTGGTTTTCCATCCGTGATCATAAAAATTTGTTTGTTTGCATTTTTTCTTCTGCGCAGAATATTCATCGCTAATTCAAGTCCAGCAACAGTATTGGTATGATATGGGCCAACTTTTAAATACGGCAAATCCTTTACTTCAATGGGCCAGGCATCATTTCCAAACACTACAATATCGAGTGTATCTTTCGGATACCTGGTTTGAATTAATTCACTCAATGCCATCGCCACTTTTTTCGCTGGCGTAATTCGATCTTCTCCATATAAAATCATGGAGTGCGAAATATCAATCATCAACACAGTAGATGATTGTGTTACAAAATCTGTTTCGCGGATCTGCAGATCATTTTCCTGCATATCAAAATCATTTATACCATGATTGATTTGTGCATTGCGGATACTTTCTGTAAAATCAATTTGCTCCAGCATATCGCCAAACTGGAATGGCCGGGTATCCGGATTTATTTCATCGCCCTGGCCAGGCTTTGAAGTGCTATGATTTCCTCTTGTGGTTTTTTTTAATTTTCCAAAGATTTCTTCCAGGCTGTTTTTGCGGATAGTTTGTTCACTTTTACCGGTGATGTCGAATTCGCCCGTCACTGCATTTTCTTTGAGGTAACCTTTCTCTTTCAACTCATCAATAAAATTACCCATGCCATATTCATTATCTGTGAGTTGGTATTTTTTATCCAGTTCATTCATCCATTGCATCGCTTCCGCAGCATCGCCACTCGTGTAAGTGAGCAGTTGCATAAACAGGTCCAGCAATTGATCAAATTTTGTTTTCCCATTTGCATTGATATCAAATTTTGTAAAACGGTGCCCTTTCATGGCTGTAAACTACATAAAAAATTATTATGCTTTATACAAAAAATGGTTAATGCATGTTGAAATTTTCTCTTTTAAATTCATGCCTTATTCCTGTATCTTGCGCGCAATGGCCAAAGCAAAAAAAACAACGAAAAAACAGCCGGTGATCCTCGTGATCAATGATGATGGCGTCACCGCGCCGGGCATCCGGGCATTGGTGGAAGCCGTGAAAGATTTGGGCAAAGTGGTAGTTGTTGCACCCGATAAACCGCAAAGTGGCATGGGCCACGCGATCACAGTGGGACAACCTTTGCGCCTTCGTCCTGTGCATTCTTTCAAGGGCATTGAAGCATGGGATTGTAGTGGCACACCGGTGGATTGCGTAAAACTTGCAGTGGATAAAGTGTTGCATGCGAAACCGGATATTTGCCTGAGCGGAATTAATCATGGCGCGAATCATTCCATTAATGTAATTTATAGCGGCACCATGAGCGCGGCGCTGGAAGCATCCATAGAAAGCATACCCAGCATAGGTTTCAGCCTGCTCGATTACAGCATTGATGCAGATTTTTCGGGCACAACAAAATATGTACAAATATTGGTGAAGCAATTATTGAATAAAAAATATGGTAAACATGTTTGCCTCAATGTAAATATTCCTGCTGTGCCAGCCAGCCTCATAAAAGGCATACGAGTTTGCCGGCAGGCCTATGCAAAATACCAGGAAGAATTTGATGAGCGTACGGATCCGCATGGTAAAAAATATTATTGGCTTACAGGAAATTTTTTAAATTTTGATAAAGGAAAAGATACCGATGTGTGGGCGCTGCAAAATAATTATGTGAGCGTGGTGCCGGTGCAGTTTGACCTTACGCAATATGAATTAAAAACAAAACTGGAAAAAGATTTCAACAACAAATGAAAAAAGATAGTTTTTTACTCGGCATTATTCTGGGCATACTCGCGCCTGCAATTGGCATCTTTGCTTTCTATTACTGGAAGGCATATCCAAACAGGTTTGTTGATTTTATAAACGTAGTGAAGCAAAGCAATTCACTCATCACGGCGCTAATGAGTTTCGCTTTGCTGGCAAATGCAATTGTGTTTACAATTTTTATAAATAAAAAATTAGATAAAACCGCAAAGGGAATTTTTTTAGTTACGATCATCTATGCATTGCCGGTGATTATTTATAAATTATTTAGTTAAAGAGATAAAAATTGGAGATTGAGAAAATGGTTTCAAACTCATGAAATATTATTTAATAGCCGGTGAAGCAAGTGGTGACCTGCATGGCAGCAATCTCATCAAAGCCATCAAAGCACGGGATGAACATGCAGTGATACATGCCTGGGGCGGAGATTTAATGGAAGCCGCGGGAGCTACGCTGGTAAAGCATTTCAAAGATTTAGCCTTCATGGGTTTTGCAGAAGTGATCATGCATTTGCCGAAAATCTTAGGCAATTTAAAATTTTGCAAAAAAGATATACTTGCTTTTACACCGGATGTTTTAGTATTGATAGATTATCCAGGTTTTAATTTACGCATCGCGAAATGGGCAAAACAACAACAGCTCAAAGTGGCGTATTATATTTCCCCGCAAGTTTGGGCCTGGAAAGAAAATCGCGTGCCGGCCATGAAAAAAAATATTGACCGGATGATGGTAATTCTGCCTTTTGAAAAAGATTATTTTAAAAATAAATGGAATTGGGAAGTTGATTATGTGGGTCATCCTTTGGTGCAAGTCGTGGATGCATTTTATGCCAATGAACAATATGAAAAATTAAATGAAGGTTTTTCGAAACCGGTGATTTCATTATTGCCCGGCAGCCGCAAACAAGAGATCTCTAAAAAATTACCCCTGATGCTGGAAGCATCCAAATCATTCCCTGATTATCATTTCATGATTGCGAAAGCACCGGGCGTGGAAGATGCATTTTATGAAATTTTCACAGCGAATCATTCGAATGTTGCATTGGTGAAAAATCAAACTTATTCATTATTGTCTGTTGCTATTGCATCGCTGACAACCAGTGGTACAGCTACTTTGGAGACAGCGCTGTTCGGTGTACCGGAAGTTGTTTGTTATAAAGGAAGCCCGGTCAGTTATCTTATTGCGAAAAAACTCATCAAAATAAAATTTATCTCATTAGTGAATTTGATCATGGATAAGGAAGTGGTAAAGGAATTAATACAGGATGAACTCACGCCACAAAATATCATTGTTGAATTGAAAAAGATATTGGGCGATAAAGCAACACTTGCACGGATGCAAAAAGATTATGAAGCGTTAAAAAATATTTTATCGGCGGGCGGAAATGCTTCCGCAAATGCCGCGACAATTATTGTTGATCTTGCTAATGAAAAAAAGTTGGATACTTAAAAAGAAGATTAGGTAAAAAGTGGAATAATAAAAAATTTGATGAGCATAAATATTATTGCCAGTGTAAAAACAAAAATGGAAATGCGGTTCATGCCATGCATGTATTTCATCCATTTTGACGGTGGATCATTAGGGTCATGTTTTTTTAAAAAGAAATACTCTTTTATTTGATCCAGGATGCCCATAGTTTTTTTTCAAAGTTACAAATATGAATTATAAATAAAACAGTTGATTTCAGGTATTTTTATTCGAATTTCATTTTCAAAGAAAAACTTCTGTGAGTTTGTATGAAAAAATATATAGTGCGAGTCCGGTTGTGTTGCAAAACGCAATGGTTTCTGCGTATGGTTATCAATGGAAAAAAAGAAGAATGGGCGGCATTTTTGCTAAGGAATATGAAGCCGCGAAATCCCGTGAAAGCTATACTGCAGGCCAATGGGCGGAATACCAGCAAAAACAATTGCAGAAAATTTTGAGCCATGCAGTGAATACCGTACCGCATTACAGGAAGGAATTTGAAAAATACGGTATTAATGAAAAAAATATTCACACAATTTCTATAGACAATATTTCGCACTTACCCATTTTATCAAAAAATGATTTACGTAAAAATGGGCGGGATCTTTTGCTCAGTTCAATAAGAGAAAAGCATGGCACATTTTTTCCCAGCAGCGGCAGTACCGGCACGCCTGTAAATATTTTATTTTCACATCTCATGCATCAACGCTGGTATGCGTTGTTTGAAAGCCGCGTAAGAAACTGGGCCGGCGTAAGTAGCCACATTCCGCGCGGCATGATTGGCGGAAGACGTGTGCTACCGGGCGCTTCAGACAATCCGCCCTTTTACAGGTATAATTTTTTTGAAAAGCAGGTGTATTTTTCTGCATACCATATCAGTAAGAAAAATGCTGCTAACTATGTAGAGGGCATGCGTAAATTTGAAGTGGAATATATGACCGGCTATGCGATGTCCAATTATTTATTGGCACGTTTTATCAAAGAAAATAATTTAACAGCACCACAATTAAAATGCGTGATCACTTCCAGTGAAAAACTAACCAATGAAATGCGGGAATTATTTTCAGAAGTGTATCATTGCAAAACATTTGATGGCTGGAGCGGCGTAGAAGCCTGCGGCCTCATCAGCGCATGTGAGGCAGGCGGTCTGCATATCAGTCCTGATGCGGGTTTGATAGAAGTGCTTGATAAAAATTTAAAGCCTGTAAAAGCCGGTGAAGCAGGAAATGTATATTGCACAGGTTTCCTGAATTTTGATCAGCCGCTCATTCGGTATGCAATTGGCGATGAAATAATTTTATCAGATGAAACATGTAGCTGTGGAAGAAATATGCCTTTGGTAAAAGAAATTTGCGGCAGACAGGAAGATGTGATCATGGGAAGTGATGGCAGGGAAATGGTTCGTTTTCACAGTATTTTTTATGATTTAAAATCAGTGATTCGTGCACAGGTGATTCAACATTCTTTAGTTGAAATTTTTATAAAAGTGGAAACAGAAAATGATTTAGCGGAAGAAGATGAAATAAAAATAAGACAAAGAATTTCTTCGCAATTGGAGAATGTGCAGGTGAATATTGAAACATGCAAAGAAATTCCCCTGAATAAAAATGGAAAATTCCAGGCAGTCATTTCTACATTAAAACATCATTGAATTTATGGCGATAAAAATGATCACGGTAGTTGGTGCGCGGCCGCAATTTATAAAAGCGGCAGTCGTTTCGCGCGCATTGAAATCGCAGGATATAATACATGAAATGATCGTGCATACCGGCCAGCATTATGATGAAAATATGTCACAGATATTTTTTTCTGAAATGGGTATTCCCGAACCGGCTTATAATTTAACTATACGCGAAACAAATCATGGTGCCATGACAGGCAAAATGATTACCGGCCTGGAAGAAATATTTTTAAAAGAGAAACCCGCACTGGTATTGGTTTACGGCGATACTAACAGCACACTTGCCGCAGCATTGGCTGCTGTGAAATTGCATATTCCCGTTGCTCATGTAGAAGCAGGATTGCGCAGTTTCAACCGGGCAATGCCGGAAGAGATCAACCGCATGCTGACGGATAAGATCAGTCGTTTTCTTTTTTGTCCGACGGAAACTGCAATTCAAAATTTACAAAAGGAAGGTTTTGAAAATAATTTTCATACCATTGAAAATACAGGCGATGTGATGCTGGATGCAGCGAAATATTATTTTAATAAAACGAATTCTTCTGCTGTTCAAAAATTTTATTCCGGCAAGAGAAAATTTATTTTAGCAACAATTCATCGCCCGGAAAATACCAACTCCGTTGAAAAAATGCAAGCTATTATACAAGCTTTAAATACATTACATAAAGATGTAGAAGTGATCTTACCATTGCATCCCGGTACGAAAAAATTATTAAGTGCGTATGGAATAATAACAAATTTTACCACCATTGAACCTGTTGGTTATTTTGATATGTTGCAATTGATCAATCAATCTTCTTTGATCATCACGGACAGTGGCGGATTGCAGAAAGAATCATATTTCTTCAACAAATTTTGCATCACCTTGCGCGAAGAAACGGAATGGGTTGAACTCATAGAAAATGGCTTTAGTTTTCTTGCTGGCGCAGACGATGAAAAGATCATACGGATGGCGCAAGTTTTTTTATCAAAACCTTTTCCCCTATCTTCCGCATTGTATGGTGACGGCCTGGCTGGCGAAAAAATTGTCCGCACCTTATCAGCAATGTGATCAGCATGTGAAAATTTTAATTCTAACGCAATATTATTTGCCCGAAACCGGCGCGCCCCAAAACCGTTTGTCCAGCCTGGCTGAGCATTTGCAGTCATTTGGCGCGGAGGTGGAAGTGTTGACTGCTTTGCCCAATTATCCCAAACAGGAAATCTACCCGGGCTATGAAAAAAAATTATACTCCACTGAAAAAATAAATGGCATCACTGTCCACCGCTGTAAACTTTTTGTCAGTAAGAAAAAAGGTTTGTATTACCGGCTTGCAAATTATTTTTCTTTTACCATGAATGCCTGGCGCAATGCACGAAAAAAAGTTGTAAAACCGGATGTCATTATTTGTGAATCGCCGCCTTTGTTCTTGGGCATCACGGCCGTTATGCTTAAAAGAAAATGGGCATGCAAACTTATTTTCAATGTCTCAGATCTTTGGCCGGAAAGTGCAGAGAAAATGGGCATCATCAAAAATAAATTAATCATTCACCGTTCTTACAAACTGGCAAAATGGATCTATAAAAATTCAGAACTCATTAGTGGCCAAACCAAAGGCATTCTCCAGGCGATTGATGAAATGATACCCGGAAAAAAATTATTTTGGTTTCCCAATGGCGTGGATGATACACATTTTTTACCTTCACTAAAAAATAATTCATATAAAAAAGAAAATATTTTTCAATTATTATACGCAGGGATTTTAGGTCATGCGCAGGGACTGGAAGTAATTTTAAATGCCGCGAAAAAATTAGAAAAAATTCATGATATACAATTTAGGATTATTGGTGACGGGCCTGAAAAAGAAAAATTGCACAATCTTAAAGATGTATTGTCACTTCAAAACGTAACATTCATTCCCAACAAACCGAGGGACTTTGTGTTGGCAAAAATCGAAACTTGTGATGCGTATATCGTGCCTTTGAAAAAACTGGATTTGTTTAAAGGCGCGATCCCTTCAAAACTCTTTGAACCACTAGCTTTTAGCAAGCCTATTTTACTTGGTGTTGATGGAGAAGCAAGAACACTTTTTATTGATGAAGGAAAAACAGGTTTATATTTTGAGCCTGAAAATGCAGATGCATTGGCGAATGCGATCCTGGAATTATATGACAACGCGGAGATGAAAAAAACACTCGGTGAAAATGGGAAAGCGTATGTGCTGAAAAATTTTGACAGAAGAAAGATAGCCGAAAAATTTTATACGCAAATGCTGGCATTGGTTGATTCAAAATAATACTTTCATAATTTAGATTTTTTAAAATTATTTTAGCAGGGAAAATGAACACTGAATTTTTTGCGCATCCGAGCGCGGTAATTGATGAAGGCGCTGAAATCGGCGCCGGCACACGTGTCTGGCATTTCTCGCATTTAATGGCTGGATGCAAACTTGGCGAAAATTGTAACATTGGACAGAACGTAGTCATCATGCCGGGTGTGGTCTTGGGTAATAATGTAAAAGTTCAAAATAATGTTTCGCTTTATACCGGCGTGACCTGCGAGGATGATGTTTTTCTTGGACCATCCTGTGTATTTACAAATGTTATCAATCCGCGCAGTGCAATAGTTCGCAAAAATGAATATCTTAAAACGAAAGTGTTTAAAGGTGCATCCATTGGCGCAAATGCAACCATTGTTTGCGGCCATGATATTGGCAGTTATGCATTTATTGGAGCGGGCGCTGTAGTGACGAAAGATGTGCCTGCGTTTGCATTGTTTTTTGGAAACCCTGCAAAGCAGGAAGGCTGGGTAAGTGAGTATGGCCATCGTTTAAATTTCGATGTCTCAGGATTTGCCGAATGCCCTGAAACCGGTGACAGGTATGCAATTGATGAGAATGGTGTAAAAAAATTATAAACTTTTTTTTATCCCCCAACATGAAAAAAATAAAATTTGCTATCGTGGGTTGTGGCCATATCGGGATGCGACATGCAGAAATGATTAGTAGGAATGATGAATCGGAATTGGTCGCACTGATTGATATTAAAGATGCCGACAAACTGAATATAAAAGATTTCGCTGTTCCATTTTTTCAATCTCTCAACGATTTTTTTTCAGCAGGAATAGATGCAGATGTGATCACGATTGCTACACCAAATGGTTTGCATGCCGAACATGCTTTACAATCTCTTGAAGCGAAAAAACATATTGTTGTTGAAAAGCCGATTGCACTTAGCAAAAAAGATGCAGAGAAAATTTTATCCAAAGCTTTCCAGGTGCATAAACATGTTTTTGCCGTAATGCAAAACAGGTATTCGCCACCCATTGCCTGGGCAAAAAAATTACTGGATGAAAATTTATTGGGCAATATTTTTATGGTGCAAATAAATTGCTATTGGAATCGCGATCAACGTTATTATACCAAAGACAAATGGCATGGTACAAAATCGCTGGATGGCGGTACTTTGTTTACCCAATTTTCTCATTTCATTGATATTCTTTACTGGTTGTTGGGTGATATAGAAAATATACGGTCCAGCTTCAAATCCTTTAATCATGAAGGTTTGACAGAGTTTGAAGACAGTGGGATTGTACAATTCGACCTGGCTGGCGGAGGAATGGGTTGCATGAATTTTACAACAGCTACCTGGGATAAAAATATGGAAAGCAGTATCACGGTTATTGGAGAAAATGGTAGTTTCAAAATTGGCGGGCAGTATATGGACAAACTGGAATATTGTCATATTAAAAATTATGTAATGCCCGAATTACCACCTACAAACCCGGCGAATAATTATGGCAATTATACCGGCTCAGCCGCCAATCATGGTTTTATTATAGAAAATGTGATTGATGTTTTACATGGGCGGAATACCATTACCACAAATGCGCTTGAAGGTTTGAAAGTTGTGGAGATCATCGAACGCATGTACCAGGCTGGAAATAGATAAATTATTTTTAATTACTTATTTTTTGTCGCCGCGGCATAGATCTGTTCAATCATTTCAATCGTCTTCATGCTCTCAAAGGCATTGGTAGCAACGTTTTCAGGCTGTTGCAATGCAGAACAAACACGTTCATATACTTTATCATGATTACTCATAGATCCTGTATAATTTCCATATTCATTGGGCGGATTACCAGCAGGAAGATTTATAATTTTTTCTCGGGAAGTTTGTTGGTATTCGAGTTCATTTAAATATTGGCCGCCAATCTTCACCGTACCTTTTTCTCCAAATAATGTGAGTGAGCCTTCCATGTTTTTTTTAAAACTATTAATGGTAAAATGCATGGTGCCAATGGCACCGGATTTGAATGCAGCAATGGCTACACAAGTATCTTCAAATTCAACATCACTTTTATGCAAAAAATTTTCACTAAACGATTGTACTGTTTTTATTTCTCCCATGAACCAATACACCAGGTCAATAAAATGACTGAACTGCGTATATAAAATTCCGCCATCCATTTCCTTTGAACCTTTCCAGGAATCATGATAATAAGCAGGCCCGCGATTCCAGAAACAATTAAGCTGCATGCCGGAAATTTTTCCCAACGCATTTTTTTCCTGTAAATCTTTAACAGCAAGTACAGGCGGATTGAAACGATTTTGCTTCACAATGAAAAGCATTTTTCTATAATTCTCCGCTGTCGTGATCATGTCTTGACAATCCCTAACAGAAAGCGCCATGGGTTTTTCACATAAAACATGCAGGTTATTTTCCAGGCAAAGAATGCTTTGCTGTGCATGCAGGCCGTTAGGCGTACAAATAGCGACAAGATCAATATCTTTTTCTGATTTCAATAAGTCTTCAATTGTGTTGAAACCTTTGGCGTTATATGCTTTTGCAAATTCTTCCGATTTGGATGGAACAATGTCACAGACAGCCTGTAATATGCCGTGTGACTGCATGACAGCCGCATGGCGATGCGCGATGCGGCCGCATCCAATGATAGCAAATTTCAATTTCTTATTTTCTTTTTCTTGCATAATGCACGGCAAAGTAAAGCAATGTAAATTTTATTTGAAAATTAAGGCCTCAAAATAAACAGCTCATTTTTTGATCTTTATTTGAATTGGAAAATGGATACCCTTATTTTTGCTGACTTTTGAAATGGGGAATTAGCTCAGTTGGTAGAGCGCTTGCATGGCATGCAAGAGGTCACCGGTTCGAATCCGGTATTCTCCACATTTCTTTCCCACATTATTTTTGTTCAGTTGGTTTGAGCCTCCCGATGCATCGGGAAGGTCACTGGTTCGAATCCGGTATTCTCCACAATCACAATATGTACCGAACCTACGGCTCTCCTTTTTAAACTATTACGTTTGTCAACAGGTTGAAACCCGTTGTTACAAAATGGATCTATGCTACGCATTTCCAAAACTTTCATAACTCCATCATTCATTTAATTTATAGGTTCTTACTGCGATTCACCAAATATACATTCATGTATATTTTATTTTTTCATTCAAAAATAATATTACCTTGCTTTTACGTTGGCATTTCCATAACTGCTTTTAATGAAATTAATCTTCGTTAAAAAAATATATCGAATCACTCTAACTTTGAAAACTGCTTCACCTTTTTAATTTTTAAAATACAATATGAAAAAAATTCTTCCTCTTTTATTCATGGCATATCTTGTTTGTGCCTGCACGAATGTGCATGCACAAATTGCGGATTCAATTGTTTTAAAAGATCTTACCTGGGATAAAAATGCTCCGGCGGGAATGACGGAATTAACCATTCCTTCAGGTAATTCTAAACTCGCCGGTTTTATTTACAGTGCCAATGGCTCACAAAAACATCCTACTCTTTTATTGCTGCATGGCTTTCCAGGTAATGAGCGAAACCTTGACCTGGCGCAGGTTGTACGCGCACATGGCTGGAACGTAATTTATTTTGATTACCGCGGTTCATGGGCCAGCCAGGGACAATTCAGTTTTGAAAATTGCGTGCAGGATGTAGTGAACGTTGTTGCTTTTTGTAAAAAATATACCGATTCATTGCATATAGATACTTCCAATATGGCATTGTTTGGACATAGTATGGGCGGCTTTGTTTGTTTGAAAGCGTTGACCATTTTACCCGGAATTAAAAAAGGTTTTGCCTTATCTACATGGGATATTTATGAAAGTGCAAAGAACCTGAAACCGTCACAGTTAAAAGATGCAGCGATGATGGCGGGCGAATATTTTGTATTGAATACGCCTACTGAAAAATTACTCGAACAAGTAATGGCAAATTTTCCATATTTCAATCTTCAAAACCAAACTTCGGCACTTTCCGGCAAAGAAATTATTATGCTGGATGAACACAATTTGAATAAAGGTTTAGCAGATAAAATCAGGGAAAGCAATCATGCTTATTTTGATTATGAAGTTTGGCAAACCGATCATCCATTTACCAATAAAAGAATTTCATTGATCAATAAGGTGCTGGAATTCCTGGATCGTCCATAATTCATTTCAACTATTTTATAAAAAACAAACAATGCCTAATAACCCTGCTACGGATGATATGCGAATGGATAAAACACAGATTCCGCTTAGTCGTTCAATTGGTTTAACGACAGCGATTTTATTGGTTGCAGGCACGTTGATAGGTTCAGGCATTTTTAAGAAAATTGCCCCGATGAGCGCTTTGCTCATGAATGAAAATTATATTTTATTAGCATGGCTTTTAGCTGGTATCATTTCTATGTTTGGTGCATTTACAATGGCGGGCATGGCCAGTTTGACCTCCGAATCCGGGGGCATTTATGAATACCTGCGGCTGACTTTTGGCAACCTGTTTTCCTTTCTATATGGATGGGCATCATTTCTGATTATTGGCAGTGGTGGCAATGCGGCGGTTGCATATATTTTTGCGCAATCAGTAAATTCTGTTATCCCTTTACCCAATCCGTTGGATGCATGGAAGGGTATTTCCATTGGAAATTATATATATCCTTTTGCCGGTTCCGGCGTGAAAATCCTGGCTATACTTTCTATCATCGTTCTTTCCTGGGTGAATGTTTTGGGCGCAAAAAAAGGAGGCAGTCTTAGTAATATAATTACTGCAGGAAAAATCATTGGAATTTTTACTTTGATCGTGATGGGAATTTTTTATACTGGTGTGCCGCAAACAGTTGATGTAACAGCAGTTTCAGCAAGTAGTACAAATATTTTCAGCGCTATAATTGCTGCCATGGTGAGCGCTTTCTGGGCCTATGACGGATGGTATTGCATTGGTTTTATGAGTGGAGAAATAAAAGACCCGAAAAGAAATGTACCCCGCTCTATCATCATCGGTGTTGCTATTGTAATCGTGATTTACCTCCTGATAAATTATGCATTCATGCAGGTAATGTCATTGCCTGCTTTAGCTTCCCTGGACGATAATGCAATTGCGGGAGTGGAAGTGGCGCGCTTTATGATGGGGAATGGCGGCGTACTTTTTTTGGCTGTATTAATTGCAGTGAGCACTTTTGGCACATTGAATTCTATTATTATCACTTATCCACGATTGTATTTCAGGATGGCACAGGAAAAATATTTTCCTAAAAACTTTGCATACGTGCATCCAAAATATAGGACACCATATATCGCCATTATTTATTCCGGAATATGGACTTGCATTATGGTCATATCAGGCACATTTGATGTGCTAACAAATACGATCATTATTGTAGAATTTTTATTTTTTATTTTACTCGGATGGGGTTTAATAAAAATGAAGCGGCAGGGAAAAATTACTGCGAAAGTAATTGCTTACCCTTTCTCCCCGATTATATTAATTTTATTTTCAATCCTATTAATCATTAATACGCTTATTCAAATGCCCGTTGAATCCATTGCTGGCATTGGGTTTACATTGCTGGGTGTGCCGTTATATTTTTATTATAAGAAAAAATATAAAGCGGAGGAAATTTAGAAATTAGGACGGAGGATTTGAAATATTTTGTGATAATAAAAACCTAAGTTTCTTTTCCAACTTTTTATAATTAAGAGATACATAATGCATTTGGGTTTGTTTTTGAACACCCACAACTAAACAAAATTATTTTAAAACAAAAGCCAAAACTAAGCGCTTCAAACTTATAACCTTAGTAACATGCTATTTCAGTGTTTCATCAGATTTGTTTTCTGTTAAGCCGCTTCTCGGGAAACAAAGCGGCGGCGATCAAAGTGTTTTTATTTGGACAATCAACAATTTTTCAAGATTAAAGCTGCACAAAGAACAAAACGTACAAGTGAGTCCCGAAAAATCGGGATTGAAATAACACAAGGGATGATCACATGAAAAACAAATGCTGGCAACCAAAAAAAAATCTTCTAAATTCCGCTAATATATTTTCTTACACCATGTAAATTTACAAGCCACAAAACAACCAACATCACCAACGCGGCAATGATTGTAAATGGTGAAATGAAATGGCTGATGTAAATATGTTGCGCACTTATTGCATTGGCCGCGAGATATTGAATCGCGGATAAAATGATCAATGCAATGGCAATAATAAAAATGTTTATGGGGAAAAAATGGCGCATTAAAAACTGTTGTAATTGTTTTGGTGCGGCACCTAAAGTAATGAGTAATCGTATCTCTTCTTTGCAGGATGCAATGGTGAGTTGAATGAATAATGTAAAGACTAATAAGGCGAATAATAACATGACGGCGCCGGTGATCCAGGAAATATTTACAACTACAGAAACGACTTCACGATACTTGCTGAATCTTGTTTTATCGGCATCAGTGGTAAGTCCGTGTGCTTTCAAATAGCTTACCAGTAGCGGGTTTCCGGGATCACTTGTTTTGATCACCACGCGGGAAGGTTGCGTTTCTGTTCCACTTCCAAATTTTGCATTGGCCCATTCCATAAAAGTTTGCGGCACGAGTACGGAAGAAATGCGATCGCTGAAACCAACTACTTTTCCATAATAATCTACACGGCCTTCGGGTGTTTTAATATTGATTTGTACGGGTAAATTTTTCACGAGTTCCTGGCTGAGTTGCGGCAACCCGCGGGACGTGGCAAAACCAAAATTATACATGTCTAAAAAACTATTGGGAACAATCATGGGAATGAAATTAGATTGTTCATTCCAGGTCCAGTCGGGCGAATTGATATCGAGAAAAACATCGGGCACACTTTCAAAAAAAAGATCTGTATAAAATGGAATTTTATCGCTGACACTTTGCGCAGAAATTTTAAAACGGCTTGGCGTGAGTATGCCGACAGCTTCCACGAAGGGTTGTTTTTTCAAATCATTTATATCATTTTCACTTAGCGTAGTAGCGCCGATGGTTTGATCATTCACCACTTTATTAATGAGTAAAAAATTTGCAACGCTGTCCTGGTTTGTCTTGCCGTATAATAGATCATTGTAATTACTCTGCAACTGCACGGCCAATAATATCAGCAGCATAGCCACAGACATGCCTGCAACCGCCATGAAAAAACGGAAACGGCCTGTGCCGGTTTTAATTAATTTTTTTAAAAGATCATTCAGCATAATAATTTTTCCTGCTTATAAATCCAATTTTTTAAAATAGGGAAAATAATCATCGTCTTCTAAATCCGTGAGCAAAAAACCTGCTTTTCTTTTTTCACATTCTTCATGTATCAGCGCAACTGCTTTCGAAATATTTTCCTGGTCAAGATGACTGAAAGGTTCATCCATGATCAGCCAGGAAAACGGTTGCATAAGCGCGCGGACAATGGCGATGCGCTGTTGTTCTCCATAACTGCAAATGCCCGCAGGCTGTGATAAAATGGGCAAAATATTTAAACGCGCCGCCATTTCATCAATCTTATTTTCTTCATAAAAAGGTGTTTGCAAAACACGGTTGAGATTGATATTTTCTCTTGCAGATAAATTGGGAAAGAGGCGAAGATCCTGGAAAATAATACTGAACGTTTGCTGGCGAAAACCCGCGAGTTTTTGCGTATCAATATTTTTCAAATTTTCATTTCCCCAAAAAATATCCCCTTCATAATCCTCACGCAATTTGTATAATAAATGTACGAGCGTTGTTTTCCCCGAACCACTAGGCGCTTTGAATTTTATATATTCTCCTGCATTCCATGTAAGCTCTTTTCCCCAAACACCGGAAGGCCTTCGTTGGAATTGTTCTTTTAAAGGAATGGGCAATAAATTTTTTAATTCAATTTGCATGCGCTGATTTCCGGCACTTTTATGAAAGTGATTTATAGCATGAAAAAATAATTTTCATTAAGGCTTTATCATGGAACTATCAGTCATTGGCAACTGCATAGAATCAATATCTACCATGCCACCTTTTTCCATATCATCCATTCTATGTTTCATTTCCATGGCTGATGCCGCGAAATAATGAATCATTGTTACCAGGCTATTTTCTTTATCATTCATGGTATATAATTCCATGTGGCTTGTCACGGAATTTCCTTCCATTTTATCGGTCCTGGCGCGGAAATCTTTGAAGGTTGATTTTGCCAGTGAAATCATTTTCATACCGGATGAATCAGGCGGTGCCTGCTGCATCAATTTATTAATATCTATAAACATGGAGAATGGTTTGCCACTTGCATCACTGGTTACTTCTTTTGGAATTGATGTGTTTGCTTTACCCGCAAGATATTGCTGCACCATGGAATCACTGTTGCCCATGATCAAATTTTTTCCATTCATCAGCCAACCTGTACCGCGCAAATTTTTTGGTAAATATTGTCCGTTCACCTGGTCCATAACCCCTTTGGCAGCAAGGGCTGCAGCGATTTTATTGTAGGCAGCAACATCGGCAATTTTTGCATTAAAAATATAATGCAATTCAGGTGAAGTGTAATTAATTTTTTCACCACCAATCTCCATCGTATTTTGTTTCATACTGTAATCAGACATGATAAATGCCATATCGCCAGTAAAAGCTTTGGCTATATCATCCAAAGTAATTCCGGAGTCTGCGAGGAATTGATTAGCCGTAGATTCAACGCCGGCATATTTGATAATATCCAGTAAAACTTTTGGATTAAATGAAAAAGACATGTAGCCGTTTATCGCTGAAGGATATTGTGTAACCATGCTCATATCCGCCGCGGTTGAAGGATATTTTTTTAGAATATCCGCGAGGTCTTTTCCCATATAAGCCTTCACGGTGGCAACTGCTTTTCCGTCTTCAAAATTAACTGTGCCGGCTGTATGTGTTCCTTTAAAAAGATCAGCCATTTTTGTCATACCTACAAAAGGAATGGAACTAACAACACCTTCAGAATTTGTCCAGTACAAAATATCTGCTTTCTCTTTCATGAGTGTTTTAAAATCATCAATGGCTGCAACACTTTCTTCTTTTTTCAAATGCATCATTTGATCGAGGGCTGCTAAAGATGCTTTACCATCATTTGGCGCAACCTGTGATGCATCGCGATTTTCAGGAGGTGTGCCATACACAAGAATCGCCACTTGCTTATTCCAGCCGACAGCCAATTCATTATTTAAAACAGTATAGGAATAATCATCTTTTTGCTGAACAGGAGAAACATCCTGTTGTGATTTAATATAGGTTTCAAATTTCGATGCGTCTTTCATGCCCGCAATGAGGCCGGTCGTAACGCTTTGGCCGGACATCATGGAGCCGCTCATTTTTACATACACAAAAAAATGATCGTCAAAGTCAATACCTGCTTCAGACATTTTCGCCATTTGTTTTTTCATTTCTTCCGACTTTACCGGGTCTGCATTTTTAAGCATATTCGCAAAAAGGGAATCCCAGTTGATATTTCCTTTCTTGCATTTTTCGGCGAGCCTGCCCGTATTAAAATCAGCGACCATGAAAGCATCTTTAGGAATAAATTCAGCTTGTTTGGGAACAGATGAAGAACAGGACACCATAATCGTTGCAATGCATACGAAAAGAAAAAAATGAAACAAACGCTTAGTCATAATTTGGTTTTTTAAATGAGGTTGTAAAAATAGGGGAGAAATTTGGAAAAATTAAAAGCTAAGAGTTAAAAGCTGAAAGCTGTGAGATGTCAGCAGAAAGCTAAAAACGAACAGGTAAAAGATAACAGATGAAAACATTGATGGGTTCAAAAACATTTCACTGTTCGCTGTTAGATTATTTATTCTCGCCAATGCTGCTCGACTGACCAGTATTGACAGAAATCAAAAAATCCTAAATCATACATCTCCAAATCCTACATCAATTTACTCCTTCAACTCCGGCTTCGACTCCCCTCAGCCGGCATCACTTCATTAACAATTTACCATTAACCATTCACAATTATTCCCTTACATCCCAAATCCAAAACTAAATTCCGGGCAAACTGTCACCGGCAATTTTCCTTCTGCTTTGAATTTTCCCATGAGCCAGTCAAATGCTGCGCTTTGAAAAATGGCATCATCTTCATAACAGGCAACGAGGTTTTTTGCTGCGCAAAAATTGCCAATGGCATACGGGTTTCCAAAAGCCATGGTGAGCACAGGTGTTGAAACCTGCGCCTGCATTGCTTTTGCAAGCATAATAGCAGATGGAGAAATGCCAAAATTATTCGCGGGATATTTTGCATAGCCATGCAAACCAATAATCACCAGATCATATTTCCCATTCAAAGATTTCATTAAACGCAATGCATCCAAACTGTCTTTTCTATAATTAAAATAAAAAGTGTTTGCGTGCAAACTGTCTTTCAATAATTTACCCAATGTGTTTTCTACTGAATCGCCCAGGGCGACATACGCGATCTTTAATTTTTTAGTGAGTGGAAAAATTGTATTGTTATCCAATCTTAAAACAGTCAATGATTTTTCTGCAACTTCTTTTCTAAACGCAGGAACTTTTTTATTCAGATCAACCGCGAGGTTTTGTAATAATACAGGTTTCCATTTAGCAAGACCTAAATTATATTTCGCGATCAGCACTTTTTTTACACGCGCTTCAAAATCTTTTTCAGTGATTTTTCCACTTTTTAATGCGGCTAAAATTCCATCAATACTTGCCGGCACATCCTGCGGAAGACAAAGCATATCATTCCCCGCAAGTATAGACTGCACAGCACCTTCAGCGCCCGGATAATATTTTGCAACACCCTGCATATCCAGTGCATCCGTGAAGGTGATGCCTTTAAATCCGAGACTGTCGCGCAACAAAGTTGTTACATTTTTATACGATAATGATGTAGGTAAATGTGTGGTCGTATCTATGGCGGGAATACTCAAATGTGCGACCATCATACTGCCGACACCCGCGTCAATCATGGCTTTGAAAGGAATGAGTTCGAGTGAATCGAGTTGCGCCATGGACTTGTTAATCACCGGTAAATCTTTATGCGAATCAACGGACACATCACCGTGACCGGGAAAATGTTTGGCGCAAGCCATGATACCTGCGTCCTGCATGCCTTTCATAATTTTCACGCCAAAGAGCGCCACTTTATTTTTATCTTCTCCAAATGAACGCACATTGATTACCGGGTTCGCGGGATTATTATTAATGTCCACGACCGGCGCATAATTTACCTGTATGCCCATTCTTTTACATTGTTCGCCAATGGCATTACCAATTTTATAAATGAGCGCCGTATCACTGATCGCGCCGAGCGTGAGCTGATCAGGAAATTTCATAATGCTGTCCGGCATACGCATACCCATGCCGGTTTCCGCGTCAATGCAAAACATCATTGGTGTTTTTGCAATGGTTTGAAAATGGTTGATGATGGAAGCTTGTAATTCCGGGCCACCCTGGAAAAGGCATACCGCGCCGATATTATATTGCTGGATAAAATTCTCCACTTCTGCTGTATGGAAAATAATACTGTCTCCTTTTTTTTCAGACAAACGCAGGACAAATAATTGTGCGACGCGCTGTGCCGGCGTTAATGATTGATACACGCTATCGGCCCAAACACCTGCCGGTGAAAGGTCCTGGACATTTGAATTTTCTTTGCAGGAAAAAATTAAACAACTAAAAAGAAATAAAAATAGGATGCGGCGCATGGGATTATTTTTTTGCAATGTAAATTAATTAAAAAAGAAAAAAACTCTAAAGTTAAAAGTGCTTGTACGCTAATTTTGAAAAAAGTATTGACAAAATCGAAGAACGAAAAGCAAGGCCTCAGAAAAATAGCGTTAAGAAATTTACGGAATGGAGCGTTAAGCCGAAAACGTTGCCAGGATTTATTTTAAAGTTGAAGCACAGCCTTGATCAATATTGTTATACAGCTTGGATTTAGACTTGTTTTCGGTAGCGGAGTGCAGTAAATTTTACCTGTCCCGATAAATGAAATATTATCGGGAGCTATTTATCTGCAGCCTTGATTTTTTTTGTTACTTTTTTGTATCAAGACAAAAAAGGAAATAAATATTATTCTATTTATTGTTGGTCAGGCGACCAACAATGGTGGAGTGAGGAAACTTGCCGAAAAATGAAATGTTAGTTGAGTATATATTTATATTGGAACCATGTCCCGGAGGGACATTTCATGGGTAGCAGTAATTTTTGAGTCGTTCCGGAGGAACGTTTTGTGTCAGCATCTGAGATAAAAGAATTATAATTATATAAAATCCTTTTGCAGAGCGGTGAAGCACAATGCGTTCCTGCGGAACGCTTTTTAAAAAAATTAATTTCTACCCACAAGATGTTCCGCTGGAACATTTAAAATAAAATCACTTCAATTAGCAAATAATTTTATCTCTTTTATATAAATATGAATATCATGCGGCGCAGATTCATTGCCTCCAAAATATGGAAACAATTTATACCCCACAGCTTTTTTTCCTTTTGCAGAACGCGGCATTGACATGGATTTTCCATTCACGGAAAAAATATATTCGTTGCCGGAAACTTTAATTTCACAAGTATCAAAACCATCTAACGATATATTGGTAATCTCTTTGAAAGAACGCATACCATTATTATAACAATACGCAGTCAATTGCAAACTATCATTCAGCCAGCGCCAGCCGAAACGCACACTATATCTATGATGCATAGAAAAATTATCTGAGAAGCCATATAATTTATTAATGTCCCGCCGGTCCTTCTTTCCTGTATTCATATAGATCGCGCTACTATCAAAATGAACAATGAACTTCAAACTTTCCCCGTCAAAAAATACCAATGGGTTGGGAACAGGTTTTTGTTTACCTGCGGCAATGATATATTTTATAAAACCATCTTCAGCCAATAATTCATCTTTTGTTTTCGCAGCAATCTTCTGTGTGGTTTTGCAACTATTGAAAATTATAAGGAGTGATATAAAAATTAAAAACCCGCGCATGTATAATTTTTGTTTTAAAAATATTCAAACAAAAATACAATGTATAGTTTCTAAATAAGTTTAAAATAATTAAGTTCGTAACATGTTAGTTCTATATGCAAACACTATGGTTTATGTGGTTATAAAAAATTACAAAAAAACCCCGAAGGGGTGATATGCTTATAGAAAATAAAATTCAGAATTTAGATGAACCCTGGAAGGGTGACATTATTTTATTTAATTTAATATCTTCATTTTTATGCCACCCCTCTGGGGTTTTAAATGTTTTGAGTGCTCTTTTTTTATAATAATATCACCCCTCTGGGGTTGTAATAAAATTTCCTCCACCCTATGATGATGGGCAAATCACGCCACCAAAAGTTGAGGAAGAATAAGATTGGATTAAAATGTTTTTATGCAGCATTTTATTCAACTGGAGTTGCAATTTCCATTCAATAAAATCCAGAAAATATTTTATTGCGCCATCATCGCTTCTTCTTTTCTAGTATCCGATTCGATCACGCCATCACGCAGGCGCACAATGCGTTTCGCGAAAGATGCAATCTCTTCTTCATGCGTTACCAGTATAACTGTATTGCCACTGCTTTGAATTTTACTAAAAATTTCCATCACTTCATCACCGGTTTTACTATCCAGGTTCCCGGTGGGTTCATCCGCCAATAAAATAGAAGGATTGTTGATCAATGCGCGCGCAATGGCCACGCGCTGAATTTGTCCGCCGCTCATTTCATTGGGCTTGTGATGGCTTCTATCTGCAAGGCCCACTTTTTTCAAAGCTTCCAGTGCGCGTTCAGTTCTTTCTTTTTTTGAAATGCCCGCATAGATCAGGGGAAGCGCCACATTTTCAACGGCAGTTAATCTCGGCAATAAATTAAACTGCTGGAATACAAAACCGATTTCCTGGTTCCGCACATCGGCGAGGTCATCATCCGACATTTTACTTACATCCTGGCGGTTCAGATAATATTCGCCGGTTGTAGGCGTATCAAGGCATCCAAGGATATTCATCAACGTACTTTTTCCACTTCCGCTCGGACCCATCAGGGCTACATATTCATTTTGCATGATATCCAGCGAAATGGATTTTAATACCGTCAGGGAATTATCTCCCATGTGGTAAGTCTTTATAATATTTTCAAGCCGTATGATTGGTTCCATAAATTTGTTTTATTATTTATTCTGTCCTGGTTTTTGCACCGCTTTGGGTGCTGTAAAATATGGCGGTAATGTTCCTGCCGCATTTTGTAAAGCTGCTTCATTGGAAATCATTTCTCCGGTTTCGTCATCGCGAAAAATATTTTCGGCATCCGTGATATACTGCAAAGGTTCTACGCCTTCTGTATCCAGTTCATTCAATTTTTCCACGAAACCAATCATTTGTTGCAAGTCTTCCCGTATCTGCAATTTTTCCGCATCATTAAAATATAATGCGGATAGTTTTGCCAATTTTTCCACCAAAGCATCATTTACTTCCATTGGCGCAAAAGTAAAACAACAGGCAGATTTCTCCTGAGAAAAAAGTAGCAACGGTTAAAATACGTGGTGGCTGTACATGCCGGTATTATAAAATAAACCGTTAATGTTTGTCCGTTTCATACAAAAAATGTTATTTACAATAGTATGAAGCACATTCCCATAAAAATATTTGTCGTGGAAGATGATGAACTCTATCGTTCATTGCTTGTACATTTTCTTTCTTTAAACCCCGATTATAAAGTGAATTCATATCCGGATGCTGCTTCTTTTTATAAAGATTTACCTCAACAACCCGAGATCATTACGCTGGATTATAACCTGCCGGATGCAACGGGCGAAACTGTTTTGGATAAAGTGCTGCAGGTAAGCCCGCAATCGAAAGTGATCTTTATTTCAGCAAGGGAAGAAATTAAAATTGCAATCAATCTTTTTAAAAAAGGCTCGCATGATTATATCATCAAGGATGAAGACATGCAGCAACGGCTTTGGGTGTCTGTTCAAAATTTATATGAAAATATATTATTGAAAAAAGAAGTCGCTACATTGAAATATGAAGTGGAGAAAAAATTCAATTTGCAGCATGCCATCATCGGCCAAAGTGAAGGCTTGAAAAAAGTATTGGAATTAATGCATAAAGCGGCGCAGGTAAATATCACCGTTTCTATCACCGGCGAAACGGGCACGGGAAAAGACCTTGTCGCCAAATCATTGCATCATGCATCACAGCAAAAAGATTTTCCTTTTGTAGCCATCAATGTCGCAGCGATCCCGCATGACCTTTTAGAAAGCGAATTGTTTGGGCATGAGAAGGGAGCCTTTACCGGCGCGGTTTCCAGGCGATTAGGCAAAATGGAAGAAGCGCAAAATGGTACGCTATTCCTGGATGAAATTGGCGATATGGATTTAAATATGCAGGCAAAATTATTACGGGCCGTGCAGGAAAAAGAGATCACGCGCGTGGGTGGAAATGAGGTGATCAAAATAAATGTGCGCATCATCGTGGCCACGCATCGCAATTTGTTGCATGAAGTGAAAAAAGGAAGATTCCGTGAAGACCTGTATTACCGGCTTTTGGGATTAAATATTTATTTGCCGCCTTTACGCGAACGCAGCAGCGATATCATTTTACTCGCAAATTTTTTCATCGAATCCTTTTGCAAAGAAAATAGCATTTCCAAAAAACACCTCGGCGTGGAAGCCAAGAAAAAATTATTGCAATATCATTTCCCGGGCAATATTCGCGAACTGAAATCAATGATCGAACTGGCCTGTGTGCTTGCAGAAAATGAAGAAATAGAACCCTGCATTATTCAAATCCAGGATTCAGTACATGCTGTTTTTACAGGTACGGGTAACACAACACTGAAAGAGTATAATGAAAAGTTGGTTGAACATTATTTGCAGATATATGACAATGATATCATGACCGTTTCCAAAAAGCTTGACATTGGGAAATCCACTGTTTATCGCATGATCCGGCAAAACCGCGTACATATTCCATCAAAACAAAAAGGAGATGAAACCTGAGCATAGTCCATTATATGATCTTACCGGTTTGAAAAATCAAACAGGTACTGATGATGATTTTTTACACCAAATGATTATTTTATTTATTCAACAAATGGGTGAAAATTTAGAAAAAATAAATCATGCCATTCAGCAAAAAGATTGGGCAGAAATTCGTTTCACAGCACATAAAATGAAATCCGCTATCAATCTTTTTGGAATCAAAAGTTTGCAGGAAAATATTGTCGAAACAGAAGAACTTGCTGTGTTGAAAATGGATGAAAAAAAAATACAGGAAAATTTGAAATTGATTGAAATGGTTTTAAAACAATGTGTGGCGCAATTAAAAATTGAATTTAATGTTGAATAGTTTTATTATTTCAGGAAGTATTTTTCCCGCAGATCGCGCAGATGAACGCAGATAAAAAAATTCATCAAGCCCTTCAAAATAATCTGCGTAAATCTGCGGGATCTGCGGGATATTTTTTATTTAAAATAGAATTCATAAATAAATTTCATCTTTGCGAGAAATTATTCAATGCTTTTAGTTGGCTATGCAGCTTCTATTTTGATCGGCTTCTCACTGGGGTTGATTGGTGGCGGCGGTTCTATTCTTACGGTTCCGGTATTGGTTTACCTGTTCCATCTCGATCCTGTTTTATCCACGGCGTATTCTTTATTCATCGTCGGAAGTACAAGCCTGGCGGGCGGTGCACGTTTTTATCCAAAAAAATTAATTGATTTCCAGGCCGTATGGATGTTTGGTATTCCTTCCATCATCACCGTTTTATTAACGCGCAAATATTTATTGCCCGTAATCCCTGATACTATTTTCACCGTGGGGAATTTTGTATTGAATAAAGGCACTTTGCTCATGCTCATTTTTGCATTGCTGATGTTTGTTTCGGCACTGCGCATGATCCATCAAAATAAAATTGAAGAAAAGCCGGGCGAAAAAAAATCCAACTATTTATTTTACCTCGTCATGCAGGGATTCTTTGTGGGTATCGTAACCGGCTTGCTGGGAGCTGGCGGTGGTTTTCTAATTATTCCCGCACTGGTTTTATTAATGAAGATTCCCATGAAAAAAGCAGTAGGCACTTCGTTGGTAATCATTGCTATCAATTCTTTATCTGGTTTTATTTT
>JBBSQL010000021.1:0-48229 GCA_038257845.1 Chitinophagales bacterium | reverse complement strand
TACCGAAGAATCCTTAACTGAAAGGGGTATCGAACCCCTTTCAGTTAAACACAAACAAAGCGGCTCTGCATTACCCAAAGAATCAAGTTCTTATTTTTTAACCTAACGGAATTTACTGTCCGTGAAATTCGAGCCACCTCAGTTTACAGTGAAGAATACACGCAAGCAGTTAATGATGCCATAGATATTTTGAAGCAAGTGCAAATTTTGATTGATGCCAATAAAAGTAAAAATAAAAACAATATTGACAGTCTGAAATTACTTTCCACTTTCGTTGAAAAGGTAAGTCCTTACGTGCTTTTCATGGGAAACATGGTAGAAGCAAAAACTGAAGAACAGGTTAAATCGGCTCTTGAAAATGTAATACTTCCTGTTGGTAGTTCAACAGTAAAAAAATACACAAGAGAATGGGGGAACATTTCAATACAATCTTATTTAGGCGCATACTATACTTTAAGTTCTTCAAGTTCTAATGTTCAAAGTACTTGGACAGATAAATTTGGAGTTATTGCGCCGATTGGTATTTCATGGACGCCTGGTTTCTTAAGTTGGCAACGTGGTGGGTCATTAAGTGTTTTTGCTTCACTGCTTGATATAGGAGCAATTGTGGATTATAAACTCACACAAGATTCTACTATAGCAGATAATGGTTCTAAAGAGCCAGTGATTTCTAAAGACTATAAAATTCAATTGGGGCAAATATTCTCGCCAGGAGGATTTCTTGTTTATGGTTTTCCTTGGAATTTACCACTATCTTTAGGTATTGGTGCGCAATATGGCCCTGGTTTATCCAAAATAGATGCTGGTGGAAACACAGTAATTACAAATCCCAATTGGCGAGGAAACTTATTTTTAGCAGTTGACATTCCATTTTTGAATTTGATGAACAAGAATAAAGTAAATACTTCAAAATAATTTTTATCCTTTAACTTTTAAATTCAAGAGAATAAGCATTCATTACTTCCCCCCAAACATCCCCCCAACAATCTCATCATACAGCTCAAACAAAAACTCAATCCTTTTTGTTTCATTTAAAAATGGCTGCGGGCGGTAACATAGATCAACGGCTTTGTCCAATGCCTGGTGGGCTTTTACTAATTCCGGCGGCATGGTGTTGGGATCATAGATATCTGCTAAACTGCTTTCGGGAAATTTTGCGCGCACATCTAAAACATGTTGCGCGGCGGCTTCTACAGTTGCTTTTTGTTTTTCGGTTGGGTTTGCGGGCCAGGGGAAATTGTTGTAAACTAAAGTATTTGAATAACTATAATCGCTTTTCAATCTTCCACATGTATTTCTCATCCATGTCATGTGCATTGTTGAATTTAAAATACCAAAGTGGTAGAATGTTGTATGAGGAATTACAAAAGTTTTGTCCGTTACAATAAAATCTTTTGTGAGATAAGCAATTGGGATAAACTTTCGATTTTCAGACGATACTTTTGGAATAAGTAAAAAGTCTACATCAGGCTGCCTTTCTTCAGCAAAAAGATATGGCAAATCGGCCATTCTTTTTGTTCCTGCTCTTGTGCTTTTCTCACAGAAACTTCTCACTTCTTTGAACTTCATTTGGAAAATTTGAATATCACGAAATTCCTCAGGCAAACTTCCCTTAAGCCAAATACACCACCTCTTTATTTTATTAATAAAATCATCTCCACTTATAAATCTTCGTAAAAATTTAGATGCGCCTGGTTCTTTCTTCAATAAATCATTTTTCTCTTCATCAGTTAAAATCAAAAAGCCACCATCTCTTGCAGCGCTGCCTGATTGCATTTTAGGTGCATTGCATAATGGTTTTGTAATTGACCTTAAAATGGTGTCTTTACCTTCTACCAAATAAGGATTTATATTTTTTACTTTTAATTCATGTGGTTCTGAATTAATGTTGTCATATTCATAAATCAATTTGTCTTTAATATCAAAATTTCCAAAACCGATAATAACGACATGCACTGCAGCATTTCCTCTTGCTTCATTTGACCACTTAAATGTCCTGTGCGCGAAGTGTATTTTTATTTTATAAAAGTTGAAAAGGATATTCCACAAAATTCCTGGTTGTTCTCCTTGCGATATACTATTGGTACTTACAAATGCAACTTTAGTTTTAGTATTTTGAATATAGCTTGCTGCTTTAATATACCATGCAGTTACATAGTCAAGCATGCCATAAGAATTTGCACCTTGAAATGTTTCCATCATATCAATTTTCTGTTGACTATCCTGGTAAGCAGTTCCCACGAACGGCGGATTCCCCAAAATATAATCATATTTCTGCACGCCTTTTTCCCAGGGCATGCTTTCTATCAAACTTTGCCAGTCTGTTCTCAATGCATTTCCATGTTTTATCACGGCGCTTTTACGCAATGGCAAACGAATATAATATTCACCAAAAGTTTCACTGGCTTTCATGTTCATTTGATGGTCTATCAGCCACATTGCCACCTGCGCGATCTGCGCGGGAAATTCTTCATATTCAATGCCATAAAACCTGTCCACATCCAATAAAAAATAATGGTCAATACTGGTAACGGTTTGGTTTTTTAGCAACAATTTTATAATGTTCATTTCCAGCAGGCGCAATTCACGATACGCAATAATTAAAAAATTTCCACAACCACAAGCCGGATCCAAAAAGCGCAGGTTCTTTATTTTTTCATGCAACTTTTTAAGTTTGTTGGTATTGCTTTTTACAGTTTCAAATTCTTTCCAGAGTTCATCGAGAAATAATGGCTTAATGAGTTTTAAAATATTTTTTTCACTTGTATAATGCGCGCCGAGATTTCTTCTTTCCACCGGGTTCATCACGCTTTGAAACAAAGAACCAAAAATCGCTGGAGAAATTTTTCCCCAATCCAATGCACAACAATTCAACAAAAGTTTTCGCATCTCGCCATCAAAACTTGCCATGCGTAAATTTTCTTCAAACAATTTTCCATTCACATACGGAAATGCAGTAAGGCTTTCATCCATATTAGAAAAGCGCTGATCTGCAGGCGTATTCAGCACTTCAAATAATTGCGCGATATGATTGGCGAGATCACTTCCATCTTCATGTGTGCGTTGATCAATATAATCGTAAAAAATTCCCCTTTCAAAAATATTTGAATCATCTGCGAAAAGACAAAAGAGCAAACGCACCAAATACAGTTCCAGTGCATGTCCTGAGTAACCAATGGATTCTAATTTATCGTGCAGTTTACCCATTAAAGCCGCTGCTTTAATATTCACAGGGTCCTGTTCTCGGAAAGTTCTTTTTTCATAGCCGGCAATAAAACCAAAGAGCCCGATATTATTCAGCAATTCTTCAATCGTAAATTCATGCGTAACATTATTATCCAAATCATACAAACGAAAACGCGCGAAGTCAGAAACTAAAATATATTGAGGGAACAGTTTGTCTTCAATGCCCGCAAAATAATCCAGTACTTGCGTGTGTGCTTTATCTAAGCTGCGGCCTTTGCTTTTATGTTCAACGATCAATGTGCCGGGCCAGAAAAGATCAATGAAACCGTCTTTATTATTAAGTTGTTTTACATGGTATTCAAAAGAAGCGAGCCTGCGGCGGCGAATACCGAAGACATGAAAAAATTCATCCCAGAAAGATTTTGCTTCCGCATCTTCACTTACCTCATCTTTCCATTCATTGGTAAAAGCAATCGCGCGGGTTTTTATTTCGTTCCAGCTAAGCGGCATCTACAGGGTTTAGGTTGCAAAATAAAACAAATGCCTTGATTAGCCTGATTTACTGATTTAAACTATCGGTTGGTGTCCGCAAAGCCCGAAACTAAGTATATTAAATGCCGCGATTAGGCTGATTTACTGATTGTTATTATTGACCATCCCAGGATATTGTTTCAACATTTTTCCAAAAATCCATAATGCCTTATCTACTTGAAAGTGATCATGCGGAAACGCTAACTTCTTAAAGGATTTAAAGAAAGGATGATATTCTCTAAAATAGATATTCAATTTTTTAGTTTTTGAAAATTTCAGTGGCTTATCAACCTCACCTTGGATATAGAGAAATGCTCTGTAAACATGCTGATCAAAAATTGGATACTCAGTTGGATTTATAATGTGTAAAAGAAATATTTGCCATATAGTAGAAATTTCTCCAAAAGCTTCTTTAAATTTATCTAAATCAAAAGATTTTTTAAGTGTCATTAATAATTGTTCTTCCTTCAAAATATTCTTTAGAAATGATTCTTCTTTCTTTGCACTTAAATTCATTCCATTTTTCCAATTAAATAATAAACGCAAATCGCCTTTTTCAAATTCTGTTTTTGTAACTAATAAAAGATATTTTTCGTAATTCGGATAGTTATATAAATTACTCCAGGATTTTACAAAAGCATTTGCGTCTCCCCATAAGTTTATTTCAAAAGTTGGAAATGTTTTTTTAGTAATAGAATTCATGTATTTTATTTTTGATTAAATTTTTCTTTCAGTGAGAAACTATATTTTGTCACTATCGGTCAGTGTCTTCACCGACCGAAATATCCTACACCAAAAAAAACTCTAAATAATCCACTCCATTTGCATCGCGTATCCATTCTATCTTTTCATCTATTTCTTTGACATAAGTAAAAATGCCCATGTCACTTACCTCCACATATCTTCCATCTTTATAAATCGCAACACCAAACTGTGAATAATGTTTTTCATAAAAATACTTTGCATCTTTCTGATGTGCCGGAATAGTATCGAGGTTAATTACCCGCTTTTTATATTTGAAGAGATCATTTAATGTCAGCTTCTTTGGTTCTTGTATTGGTTGTTTTTTATTTTTCAATGTATGATAATGTGGCGCTTCAATTAATGTAAGATCATTCGCATGCGCCGGCAATTCTTTGTTCGCTTCCTGGATAAAATAAACTGCCACCGCCACATTTTCCCAGGGCTTTGAATCTTTTTCTAAATGCGTGATCACGGCAAATAAACTCAACGCATCTGTATCGAGTAAAAGACGCAGCATTTCATTAATGGCTGCGGGAATAAATCCGATTTTCTTTCCCTGCCAGTGTAACGAGATGGCATTGGCATCATATTTATTTTCAGGTTCTCTGACCAATTCCAGCAAATCACCTTCTTTCATTTGCGCCATTAAATTCATGCCTTCATAATGACGAAAGCCGGCAACAAAACATTGCAACAAATAAATTTTCCGAAAATCTTTTGTCAGCGATAAAGGAAGCGCACCAACGGCTACAGAAGTAATTAGTTTTTTTAAAAAATCAGCACGTTTCATTATGTACAACTTTTCTAATGCAAAATAAACTAAAGTGCCGGGATTGCCCAGATTTCACTATCGGTCGGTGTCCACACCGACTGAAATAAATGGTTTAAGTAATTGGCGGCTTATATTTTTTATTAAAAAGTCTTTTCATTTCAAGAGATTTAGCGCCGAAATTTAAGAGTAAACCCACTTCTAAATTAAATGCTACCAAATAATTTAAAGCTTTTGCCAAATGAACATCTTCTAATTTTATAACGGCTTTTAATTCTACACAAATCATTTCATTTATTAAAAAGTCAACTCTTCTCGTACCTATATAATTGCCTTTATAATAAATACGCTTTTCTATTTCACGCGCAGCAAACAAGTCATAATTTTTGAATTCAATTTCAAGTGCTCTTTGATAAATCTTTTCCTGGAAACCATTACCTATTATTGTATGTACTTCAAGTGCCGCAGCGATTATGATTTGCGTTGTATCTGCATATTTATATTCCATGGGCCGGGATTAACTGATTTACAGATTACCAGGAGTACAGCAATCTTATTGATATAAATCATTTATTCAATATACAAAAAAATGACTGATTAACTCTTTTATTTTTTTAATAAAATCAGTTAATCAGTCAATCATTAAATCCCGGCCAGTTAATCAGTTAATCTGTAAATCCTGGACTAAGGAGCCGGTGCTATTGCTATCGCCGCGGTATCTGAAGCATCCAAATTATACAAGTGATTACTTCCATCCGAATGCGTAGAAGAAACATACAGGTTTTCTGCAAATGCGGCCTGTGGACAACCACCCAACAAATCATTTACATCAAACTGTTTCTGGTACAAGTCTTCAATCGCAAAGCCATGATCCGTATCCTGTGCGCTGGACTTTGTATAGCCATTTCCCGGCATTGTTAGCATACCATGTGAATCTGCTACTGCCACGTCATTGCTGTTGCCTTTTGTTACTGCAAAATTATAGGTACCAAATTTCTGTGCATGCCCGGCAAAAAATCGCAGGGTTGCATTATGATGTGCCGCATCGAAATAACCAAATCCGCAAGCGGTATCTGTTGTGCCGGCACCAACCAATGCATCAATCACATTTGCATAGCATTGCTGGTTATCTATGCGCATTAAAAAGCGGAAACCTGTTGCTTGTCCTCCCCAGTTTTTAACTACATAATTTTCTGCCAAACCATTGGCTTTGATCGTAGCTTCATCCGGGAACATGCGTGGCGGATCTATTGCATCATTTCTTGTAACCACATAATCATCTGCATTTACTGCAAGCACATTACCCGCATTGTCTGTCAGTTCAAATACAAATTCATATAGTCCATCGCTTAAATTTTTTGAATTGACATTGATCGAATACGTATCCTGGTTCCATTCCGCGGTGGGTTCGGGTACATCAACTGTGGCATGCACATGCGGGATTTTATATTTTGGAACACTGGCATCATAATCTGCACCGAGGCGAAAATTCTTGGTGGCGAAATTATTATTGGGCAACTGGTATGTATAAGGTTTTGCAATTTCTCCTTCCAGATAGGAATAAACTTCAGTCACATTATTTAAAAATGCGTCTTTTACTCTTTTATATTTCCAGCGGTAATGTGTGGCGCTGGCATTTGGATATCCGCTTCCAAACTGAACCACAAAAGGAAATGTGGAAGCAAACGGACTCATCTTATAATTCACGCCGCCATATACATAATTATTCAGTCCCACTGCATTGGCCTGGTTGCCGCTGGCTGCACTGTTTTGTTGTATGGCACGAATAGATGTGCCTGTATTTACATTCTTCATCCAGATCATATTGCCGGGCAATGGGTCGCATACACAAGGGCGGATGCGTGAATCGGTGAGTCGTAAATTAATATCCGTTCCGCAGGCATAATCCCAATATGTGCCGCAGGGTAAGTTGGGTTTATACACAGTAATCCATTCGCCATCAATATTTACCTCCACCCAAATATAAATATCAGGCTTATCGCCATTTTCAAAATAGAAATAATTGTAATCAAATTTCCCCTGGCAATCCGTAGTTACCACTGCAATCTCATCACTGCGATATATCCAGGGCCAGAAAACGGGCCACATACAAATGTATGGATGCAGTAAACTGATATTATTTAAAATGGTATTCTGTGCCACAGAAACCGATGATGACATGATGCCACTTTTTACATTGTCCGGTAACACAGGTAACGCAGCAGTATTTACCATGCTTTTGATAGTAGGCGCAGTGACGTTGAAATTTTTTGCTATCAATGTTGTTTTGCCTGCCATCATATTCATGAGTGGAAAAGTGCGTGGCAATTGAATTTGTGGTTTTAACGGACCGGGATCAGGTATGGGTATCGGGCGTGGAATTTCAATTACATTTTTCAACTTATTGATCAAATCAGTGAATACCAGGTCAGGTATTTTTTGCCACCACCAGATCACTGGATCCACTTCGCAAATATGCACCCTTGCATGGCAAATCGGCAATACTTCGGCGACGTGATCAATATTAAAAGTTTTGGATAATGCGCCTTTGATTGTACACCAGTTGATTTTAGGAAAAACAATGGATGGAATTGTGGTGAGCGTTATTTGATTTTGGGCCGAAAGATGAAAGGGAATTTCCTTTGCACCCATTTTCGTGAGTAAGCCGCTACTCACTTTTTGGTTGGCAATTTCTTTTGGCAAATCGCTACCAATGAATAACTGTGTGCCTCTGCCGAGTTTTTCAGCAGGCGTTTTAAATTTTGTTTCCCCTTTTGAAACAGCCATTTTCTCAATGAGATTTCCCTGGCTGTCCAGGAGGTAGGCTTGTGCATTGGCGGAATTTTTATCCGCCTGGTTCGCAACAATTGTTACGGGTTTTTGTTTTTCAGGCATTTTATTTTTTTTTAAATTTATAAATGAAAGAAGATTGCAAAACTATTACCCGGCACCGCCCCAAAAAAGGTGATTTATCACATTTAAGCATGTGATTTTTCTGGTGAAAAATGTGAATTATCACGGGGTTCAAAAATCACGGGGTTGGAATATAATATTTTTTTGCAATATTTTCGCTAAAAAAACAAACATTTCTCCCAAAATAATTAGTTTACTGATTGTTTTTAAAAATGGTTTACTTACCTTTGCCATCCGAAAAAATAAGAATATGTCCAGAGTTTGCGAGGTTACCGGTAGAAAACCCATCCGTGGCCACAAAGTTTCCCATTCCAATATCAAAACCAAAAGGCGTTTCCTGCCCAATTTGCAGACAAAACGATTTTATTTTGCTGAAGAAGAGCGTTGGGTTACCATGAAACTTACCGCAGATGCAGTTCGCACCATCAATAAAAAAGGCTTATCTGTTGTTATTGGTGAGATGCGCGCGAAGGGTTCAAAAATTTAAATTCAATTTTTAAAAACAGTATATGGCAAAGAAAGGCAGCAGGGTGCAGGTGATTTTAGAATGCACAGAGCATAAAACCAGCGGCAAGCCGGGTACCAGCAGGTACATCAGCAAAAAAAATAAAAAGAACACACCGGAAAGGCTGGAGTTGAAAAAATACAACCCGATCCTGAAAAAAGTGACTGTTCACAAAGAGATCAAGTAAAGACATTTATTAAAAAAGAAAATATTTTTTTATGGCCAAAGTAGCAAAAACCGCGATCAAGAAAGACCAGAAGTCTTCTTTAGAATCTAAAAACTGGAGTAAAGTTGTTCGTGCTGTACGCAGCCCGAAATCTGGCGCTTATACGTTTAAAGAATCCATCGTTCACAAAGACAAAGTGAAAGATTTTTTATCCGCTAAATAATTTTTATAAACATCATTGCTAAAGCTGTTCTGCCAAAACCGGAACGGCTTTTGTATTTTTGTACATTACATTTATACCAAACATTAAAAATTTACTGATGGGATTATTTGGAAATATTTTTGGAAAAAAAGAAAAGGAAAGCCTGGAAAAAGGCATGGAAAAAACGCGCTCGGGTTTTCTATCAAAGATCACCAAAGCCATTGCAGGAAAAAGCACCGTAGATGAAGAAGTGCTGGATGAACTGGAAACTGCGCTGATCTCCGCGGATGTTGGCCTGGATACAACCATTCATATTATCAACCAGGTAGAGAAACGTGTGAAAGAAGATAAATATGTAAACACATCCGAATTGAACGACTTACTGAAAAATGAGATCAGTAAATTATTAGTGGACAGTCCCGAAGGGAATGAAATTCCTGCAAACACAAAACCGTATGTAATCCTCGTAGTTGGTGTAAATGGTGTGGGTAAAACGACAACGATCGGTAAACTCGCGCATAAATTTAAACAAGCAGGAAAGTCAGTGATGCTGGGCGCTGCGGATACATTTCGCGCAGCGGCCGTAGAACAATTAACCATCTGGAGTGAAAGGGTAGGTGTGCCAATTGTAAAACAACCGATGGGCAGTGATCCGGCTGCAGTTGCTTTTGATGCAGCGAAAAGTGCGCTCGCCAAAGACGTAGATATTTTATTAATTGACACGGCAGGACGATTGCATAATAAACAACATTTAATGGATGAACTGAGTAAAATAAAAAGATCCGTCACCAAAGTGATTCCCGGGGCACCGCATGAAGTGATGCTGGTATTGGATGGTTCTACCGGGCAAAATGCATTGGAGCAAGCCAAACAATTTACTGCTGCTACGGATGTTTCCGCACTGGCCATTACAAAGTTGGATGGCACGGCGAAAGGTGGCGTGGTGTTAGCGATCGCGCATCAGTTCAAAATACCGGTGAAATATATTGGCGTGGGGGAAAAAATGGATGAGTTACTGGAATTTGATAAAAACGCTTTTGTTGAAACGCTTTTTGAGCAGTCATAATTCTGAAGAATATTTGAACATAAAAAAAACCGGAAAAAATTCCGATTTTTTTGTTGCCCGACCTGGATTCGAACCAAGACATACAGTACCAAAAACTGTTGTACTACCCTTATACTATCGGGCAATCCGATTGCCGGAATTAACCGGGATGCAAAAATAACCGTGTGGCCACAACAAACCAAATGTATTGCGGGAAATATTTTAAGTATTTAGAAAAAGGAAACTAAAAACGAACAGATAAAAGCTAAAAGATGTGAGCGCTCGTTGTGAGCAATCAGGCATAAACTTTTCAATATTAGTATCTTGATAAGCACTAGTGTTGCTGCCCAATATACAGACGGTATAAGTGAGTGTCCCGATAAACTGGGATTAAAAACGCAACGAAGTTGCTATGAAACCTAAAGCCGGCAACCAAAAAAAATCCCCGGAAAAAATCCGGGGGAATGTAGCGAGAAAGGGATTTGAACCCTTGACCTCCGGGTTATGAATCCGACGCTCTTACCAACTGAGCTACCTCGCCAAAGGGCTGCAAAACTAAGCGTTTTTGTTTTAATTATTTTAGTTTTTAAGCGTTTTTATTTCTTTAAAACGCAACTGCAAATCAGTTGCTGCGTTTTCTTGTCTTTTTGATTTTACAAATCTGCTGCCCTGATGAGACTGGAAGAATTCTAATTGCAGGCAGCGAAATGCTAATAGCTTCTGCATTTTTTAATAATCAAATAAGGTTGGAGTTTCGAGTGGGAAATTTACTACTAAGGTTGATGCTTTAATTTGTGGTGCCGCTCAAAAGAAATAAGGTAAAATGTTACCGTGGCAAACAAAAAATGTATATCGTAAAGCCGCAATGTTTTGCAGTTCAATAGGAAACTCAAACCTTATTAACCTTAGTAGAAAATGATTTCTTTAAAGACATCTAACCTTATTTGATTCGAGCGATGAGCTTTGAGAAATTATGAGAAGCAAGCAACACCAAACGCAAAGCAATAAACAAATGCAATCTCACTCCGGCTTCGGCTTCGCTCTGCCGGCTACAGCAAGAAACGAAAAGAAAAAAACAATTACAATTTCACATCATCTTCGGCTCACTTCGACAATGCTCAGTGTAAGTCGCTCAAATGGCAACCATCAAGAAACATCAAACATAAAACTCAAAACAACAAACAGTTTCAATTTACAACGTAACTCCGTCTTCGACTCCGCTCAGACGGCAGCATCAAGAAACGAGAAACAAAAAACAATTCTAATTTGAAATTCTCCAAGGGTAAACTTTTATTCCGGCTTCGGCTCCGCTCAAAAGAACAACAAACATCAAACGCAAAACAACAAACAATTACAACGTTACTCCGGCTTCGGCTCATTTCGGCTCACTTCGACTTTGCTCAGTGCGAGTCGCTCAACGCAGGCCGCTCAAATGGCAACCATCAAAAAACATCAAACTCAAAACAACAAATAGTTTCAATTTGAAATTCTCCCCGGATAAACTTTCAACGCTTCCTGCAAACAATCCATCGCCGCATTTAAATCTTCCAGGTTGAGTACGTACGCCAGGCGAACTTCATTTTTGCCGAGTCCCGGTGTACTATAAAAACCAGTGGCTGGAGCCAGCATCACCGTTTTTCTTTCATGCTGAAAATCTTCCAGTAACCAGCGGCAAAATTCATCGGAATCATCAATGGGTAATTTTGCCATCGCATAAAACGCACCGCCGGGCTGCGGGCAAAAAACACCTTCCATGTCATTCAATCTTTTTACCAGCAGATCCCTTCTTTCTTTATACTGCGCTTTTGTTTTGTCGAAATAATTTGCAGGCAAACCTACAGCGGCTTCTCCTGCGATCTGTCCGAATGTCGGCGGACTTAGCCTGGCTTGTGCAAATTTCATAGTGGCTTCCAGTAGCATTTTATTATGCGTAACAAATGCGCCGATCCTCGCACCGCAAGCGCTGTACCTTTTGCTAATGGTATCCATTAAAACCACGTTGTCTTTTACGCCCTGCAATTGCATGGCGCTAAAATGATCTCCTTCATAACAAAACTCGCGGTATGCTTCATCAGAAAATAAATATAAATTGTGTTTCAATACCAGTTCTTTCAACACATTCATTTCCTTTTCGCTATACAAATAACCTGTTGGATTATTCGGATTACAAATGACAATGGCTTTTGTTTTTGCAGTGATTAATTTTTCAAAATCTTCAATAGGAGGGAGCGCAAAACCATTTTCAATATGCGCAGTTACCGGAACAACTTTTACACCGGCTGCAATGGCAAAGCCATTATAATTTGCATAAAATGGTTCGGGAATAATCACTTCATCACCCGGATCAAGACAAGCCATGAAGCCAAATAAAATAGCTTCGGAACCGCCGGTTGTAACGATGATCTCATTAAAACCAACTTCAATTCCTACACTGTGATAATATTCAGTGAGTTTTTTTCGATAACTTTCAATACCTGCACTGTGACTGTATTCCAGCACTTTAAAATCAGAATTGCGCACGGCATCCAGCATTACTTGTGGCGTTTCAATATCGGGCTGGCCAATATTTAAATGATATACTGAAATCCCTTTTTTCTTGGCTGCTTCGGCAAAGGGAACGAGTTTGCGAATAGGAGAGGCGGGCATTTCTTTTCCGCGCCTGCTAATGTCTAAATTTTGCATGTGCAAATTTAGGAATGTTTCTGGTTTGTTGTTTCTGGTTTTGTGTTTTTGTTGAGAAAGTTCCTGGTTTCTGCAATCGCTTTGAGTCTTGGGTTTTTAATCTGCGTCTATCCGCGTGATCTGCGGGATAAAGTTTCCCGCAGATTGCGCAAATTTTCGCAGAATCATTTATTTAAAAAAAAATCAATATGAAAGTTTAATTTCAATGTTATAAAAACTGATCGCTGATACCTGACACCTGACACCTTATAGCTGATACCTAATTAATTTTTCCTAAAACCCCACTTAATCAACTCTTTCCAGGTTGGTTTTTTGCCATACATTAAAATGCCTGTCCTGTAAATTTTCGCCGCGAGCCATGTTGTTCCCAAAAAGCCTAATATCAATAAGGCAGCGCTTAAAAATAATTGCCAGTATGGAACTACATCAGGCACGCCATGCGCTACGCGGGCAATCATAACGATAGGTGATGTGAGCGGGAAAAGACTTCCAAAAACAGCAAGGCTGCTCGATGGATCATTCACGGCTTTCGTCATAATAACGATACCAAAAATGATTGGCATGGTGATCGGCAGCATCAGGCTTTGTGCATCCTGTGGATCTTCATTCACAGCGCTTCCAACTGCTGCAAATAATGCAGAATATAATAAATATCCTCCGAGGAAATAAAAGAGGAAACAAATAATGATCATGGGCCAGTCAACCGATGCAAGGCCTTGTATAATACCGGGATCACTTGCCACACTTTTCATTTCTGCCATACTATCAGAAGCACCAAGCAAAGAAGGGAAAAACATTAAGACAAGAAATCGGGTACCAACCATCAATATGATCCAAATAAGAAATTGTACTAACCCCACTGCACCAATTCCGATAATTTTTCCCATCATCAACTGGAATGGTTTTACACTGCTGATAATAACTTCGGCAATGCGGCTTACTTTTTCTTCCATCACACCACGCATTACCATCGTTCCATAAATAAATAAGATGATGTAAATCAGGAACCCTGAAACATAACCAACTATATAACCAACAGTTTCTTTTCCATCATCACCTGTACTTCCACTTAATGTAGGAAAATTAATTTTCATGGCTTGCTGCGCACTGTCCAATTCTGCTTTACTGATATTCAAAGCAAGTAATCTTTGTTCTTCCAATCTTTTATTAATGAGGTCCTGCACATTGCCGCGTGTAATGAGGCCTGCACTTTTTTCTGTAACAACCTGTATGCTGTCTTTTTTAGAAAGTTGTGTTGTTTCCGGGATATAGATGTAACCGCTGTATTGATCACTCTTTACTTTATCACCGAGTGATGCAGGTGTTTCATTTTGCAAAAAATCAAAAGTCACTTCATTATCGCCTTCAATTTTACCATTAAATAAATTGGCTTTATCCACCACCGCGATAGTTGTTTTATCGCCCGACTTTACAGAAAAGTAAATGATCATGGCATAAAAGCCGAAGATGATCAATGGTAATAAAATGGTCATCAGCAAAAAAGTTTTCTTTTGTACCCGGCTTAAAAATTCCCTTTTTGCTATTAGTAAGATTTTGTTCATGTCAATTTATTTTTTTGATTTTAAGCTTCTACTTTTTGAAAAGACCTGCTGGCGGCGTTTGTGCCTTCCACGAGTTTGATAAATACCTGGTTGAGTGATGGCAACATTTCATTAAAACCTTCTACCTGGATTCCCTGCCGGATGAAATATTGCAATACATCATTGCCGGTACTGCCTTCATTTATTTTCACTGTGAGCATATTGTCCTTGGTATGTAAAATGCTGAAAGGTGCGTCTGCATTGGTTTCCGGCACATTGTGCAATTGCAGTTGAAATGCATTTTCCTTAAATTGTTGTTTCACTTCGCTCACAGTACCATCCAGTATTTTTTTACCCAAATTGATTAAAACAATATGATCGCAAATTTCTTCTACCTGTTCCATACGATGTGTACTGAAAATGATCGTAGCGCCTTTTTGCGCTAAATCATATATCTGGTCTTTGATCAGGTTGGCATTAATCGGATCAAGTCCACTGAATGGTTCATCCAAAATGATGAGTTTTGGTTCATGTAAAACAGTTGTTACAAATTGTAATTTTTGTCCCATACCCTTACTAAGATCTTCTACTTTTTTATTCCACCAGGTTTGCATGTCGAGGCGTTCAAACCAATACTTTACTTTTACCATGGCTTCACTTCGGGATAAACCTTTTAATTGTGCGAGGTATAAAGCCTGTTCACCAATTTTCATTTTTTTATACAAGCCTCTTTCTTCCGGCATATAACCGATCTTAATGATATCGTTTTGCGGATTGAAAGGTTTGCCTTCAAATAAAATTGTTCCTTCATCGCAATAAAAAATACCCGTGATCATACGCAGGAGCGTGGTTTTACCGGCGCCATTCGGGCCCAATAAACCAAAAATACTTCCGGGCTCCAGGGAAAAACTAATATCATCCACTGCCTTTTGCGTCGCGTAGTATTTTTTTAAGTGTTGTAATTCTAATAAAGCCATGACATAAAATTTATGGGCACAAATGTAATGCCTTTACCTATTCATATATTATAAAAAGGATTAACTTTATTTTAATGAGATGAATGGTATTTAAAATGTTTATTGTGATGCAACCGCATCTGCAATTCTTTCTCCATCCATCGCTGCACTCACGATTCCGCCTGCATAACCGGCACCTTCTCCGCATGGATAAAGATTTGTAACTTGAGGATGATGTAGTTTTTCTTTATCTCTTGGAATACGCACCGGCGACGAGGTCCGGCTTTCTGTGGCTACAACAATTGCTTCATTGGTATAAAAACCATTTCCATTTTTGCGACGCATTTCTTTACCAAAAATTTTCAGGGCTTCCTGGATGGATGAATGAATAAAAGGCGGCAACACATTTTTCAAATCAGAAGATTTTACACCTGGAACGTAGCTGCAGCGTGGAAGGTTTTGAGAAAATTTATTATTACTAAAATCAACCAGCCTTTGTGCAGGCGCTACAAAATTGCCACCACCTGCTTCGTACGCTTTTTCTTCAATATATTTTTGAAAATGTAAAAGCAATAAAGGGTCATTTTCATTCGCTTCAATCTCTGTAATGTGATGTTTTTTTATCCATCCGGTCACATCAGCAACATTTACTTCAGCTACAAGGCCACTGTTGGCGAAAGGATTATTTCTTTTACTCGGGCTCCAGCCATTCACGACCAATTGCCCGGAATGTGTGGCTGCCGGTGCAATTATTCCACCCGGGCACATGCAAAAACTAAAAACACCGCGGCCTTTTTCCTGGGAAGCAAGACTATAAGATGCCGGCGGCAAAAAATCGCCGCGCTGATCCCGATGATATTGAATAGAATCTATAATGGTCTGCGGATGTTCGATACGTACCCCAAGCGCGAAAGGTTTGGCTTCAATTTGCAGCCCATTTTTTTGGAGTAATAAAAAAATATCTTGTGCAGAATGGCCGGTTGCCAGGATAAGTGATTGTGTATCTACTTTTTCACCGGATGAAAGTATGATCTTTTGAATTTTATCTTTTTGAATTTCAAAGTCGGATAATTTTTTTTCAAAATGAATCTCACCACCACATTCCAAAATAAAATTCCGCATGGCAGAAATGATTCCCGGCAGTTTATTGGTGCCGATATGCGGATGCGCATCCCATAATATATTTTCCGGCGCACCAAAATGAACCAGTATGTGTAAGATACGATTGATGTCACCTCGTTTGTTACTTCTTGTATATAATTTACCATCACTGTATGTGCCTGCTCCGCCTTCGCCAAAACAATAATTACTTTCCAGGTTCAGAATGCCATTTTTATTTAAAGCCGCCAAATCTCTTCTTCTTTCCTTTACTGGTTTTCCTCTTTCAAAAATAATGGGTTTGATGCCCAGTTCTATAAGTCTTAAAGCAGCAAATAATCCTGCCGGGCCAGCCCCAATGATGCAGGATTTATTTTCTGCATGCTGTACAATTTTCCAGTCAGGATGTATCATTGGCCTTTCCGGAAAAGGTTCATTGATGAACGCCAGGATGTGGAATTGAACACGGGGATCTTTACTGCGTGCATCAATGGATTTTTTAAGAATATGAAACCCGGAAATAGTATCGGGTGAAATGCCTGATTGGGCGGCAATAGCTTCCCGGATCAATGTACTGTCACCGGCTTCCCGGGGACTAAGAATAAGTTGAACTTTTTGTTGCATGACGATACTTTAAAAACGGCTGTAGTGTTCAGCAAAATACAGGAAGATGATCTTGTTTAAAAATTTGTAATTCCCTGTAACCCTTGCAGGCAAGGAGTTACAGGCTTTGAATATTTCACAAAAAAATCTGCCTTGCAAATGAATGTGGTTTTTGCTGATACATACATTTTATTTTAAGCCCCCAAAATAAGCAAAGAAGTTGGTTTTGGATTTTCCCTTAAATTAAACTTTCAACTTTTCCAAATATTTATTTTTAAAAATTATGGGGAAATTTTAATTTGAAATTGTTTTACGACCAATTGCATTGTATATCAATCGTATAAAAAAAATAATCTTTTTTTTAAAGGGAATGTGTATAAGATTTTAGACGGAAAAGGCTACCTTGTACGCATAAAAATAAAAATCAGAAATTAAAAAATTTTTTTTTCAACATAAAAATTTGATATTCGTTTTCTCGTCAGGAAATTACAAATCAAAACTGTTTTTTTCTAATCAATTTTAAAAAAAATATTATTCACCTGAATAAATTATCCAATAAAAGCTATGACAAAAACTGCAGATTCTGTTTGGGCAAATTGTTTAAAAATAATTAAAGACATTGTAGAATGGCAACATTACAAAACGTGGTTCGAACCAATACAACCTGTAGAATTAAATGGCAACATACTTTTAATACAAGTTCCCAGTCAATTCTTTTTTGAATACCTGGAAGAACATTATATTTCTTTGCTTGCAAAAACTTTAAAACGTGAATTAGGAAAAGATGCGCGGCTCGAATACCGCATCATGGTGGATAGTGGCAACAATGGCCGCAACGGAAGTATGGATATTCCTGCAGGTGAAGCACGTTATTATAGTCATAATGAAATGGATTTTCCATTGGTCATTCATAATCCTGTAAAAAACCCTTTTGTTATCCCGGGTTTGAAAAAAATGCAAATTGATCCGCAATTAAATGGCTCATATACATTTGATCTTTTTATAGAAGGCGATTGCAATCGCGTTGCAAGGCGTGCGGGGAAAACTGTTGCAGAAAAACCGGGTGCGAATTCTTTTAATCCATTGGTTATTTATGGCGGCGTGGGTTTAGGTAAAACACATATTGCCCAGGCAATCGGTAATGAGGTAAAAAGAATTTTACCACATAAAGTTGTCTTATATGTAAGTAGTGAAAAATTCATTAATCAATTCCAGGATCACAGCCGCAATAACGCCATTAATGACTTCATTCATTTTTACCAGTTAATAGATGTATTGATTATAGATGATGTACAATTTTTTGCAAGGGCTGAAAAAAGCCAGGATGCATTTTTTGCCATTTTCAATCATTTACATCAGAGTGGTAAACAATTGATATTGACTTCAGATAAATCCCCCAAAGACCTGGATGGTATGCAGGAAAGATTGCTTAGCCGTTTCCGCTGGGGCCTGAGTGCAGACCTGCAGATGCCTGATTATGAAACGCGCATCGTGATACTCGAACGCAAAATGAAAAATGATGGTTTGGAAATGCCGCCGGAAGTGGTAAAGTATGTAGCTTATAATATAAGTACAAATGTCCGCGAACTCGAAGGTGCATTGATCTCTTTACTTGCACAATCGTCTTTGAATAAACGCGAAATTGATTTGGATCTTGCCAAAAAAGTGTTGAGGAATTTTGTGCGGACAAGTTCCAAAGAGATCACGATTGACACCATTCAAAAAATGGTTTGCGAATTTTTTGATGTGCCTTATGAAAGATTGCTACATAAAACCCGCAAGAGGGAAATTGTACAGGCGAGGCAGATCAGTATGTTTTTGGCAAAAGGCTTTACGAAGAATTCTTTAAAAACGATTGGCGAACATTTTGGTGGTCGGGATCATACGACCGTTATTCATAGTTGCCAGACTGTTAAGAATTTGATGGATACGGATACTTTATTTAAAGAAAATGTACTGGAGCTTACGCAAAAAGTACAACTTGCCGCCATGTAATTATTTTAAAGAAAAATTTTTTCAATCAATTTATTTTTTAGGCGTTTTAATTTTTGGTAATTAAACGCTGCACCCTATTTTTGCAGCCCCTGAAAGGGGAAAGGTGAGGTGGATGAGTGGCTGAAATCAGTAGTTTGCTAAACTGCCGTACGGGTTAAACTGTACCGAGGGTTCGAATCCCTCCCTCACCGCGGATTTTTATATTTCATTCAAGGATTGTCATCCTTATCGAATAATTGAAGGTTAAGCCTGTATCCTGGCATGCATCAACTGCTTCATAAATATTGGGCATTAATTCTTCCATGGTTTCTGCTTGTGTTACGCACCCTTGTATTGCCGGCACTTCAGCCCAAAAACCACCTTCTTCAGCCTTATGTATAATTACTTTTAATTTCATTTGAATCCTTTAGTCAAAATTCAGATAATTTATTATAATATAGAAGGAAATCATTTATTCAAAAATTGCTGAAACTTACTTTCAAAAAATGAATCTTAATATTGCATAAGATAATACTGCAACATTTATTAAAAGCCAAAAAAGCGTGATCAGCAAATTCACTAATTTATTTAAACATTTTTTTGACAGTGAAAAGATCGGCGGTCTCTTGCTGGTCCTTTGTACCATTATTTCATTGATCATCGCGAATTCCGCTAATGGCGGGGATTACAGGCTTTTCATGCAACAGAAAATTGATCTGTCCTTCGCCAATATTTCGTTGAAATATTCCGTAGAGCATTGGGTGAATGATGGCCTGATGGCGATCTTTTTTTTGATGGTGGGACTGGAAGTGGAAAGAGAAATCTATGTGGGAGAATTAGCTGATTTTAAAAAAGCAATCCTGCCGCTGGCAGCCGCTGTTGGTGGTATTTTTATACCGGCACTGATGCATTTTATGTTGAATGGCGGTACGGAAACGCAGGCTGGCTTTGCCATTCCAATGGCGACAGATATCGCATTTGCTTTGGGAATTTTAGCGCTTGCCGGAAATAAAGTGCCTACATCAGTCAAGGTTTTCTTAACAGCGCTGGCCATTATAGATGATATCGGCGCTATCCTGGTGATCGCAATTTTTTATACAAAAACTGTTTTATTTTCCTATTTACTTGCCGCAATTGGTATCCTGGTTTTCTTATTTATTTTAAACAGGATGCGTGTACGGAAATTAATTTTTTACATTCTCCCCGGAATTATCATGTGGTATTGTTTTTTAAAATCAGGCGTGCATGCCACGATTGCGGGTGTATTGCTTGCATTGGTAATACCTTTTAGTAAAAACGGGGTTGAAAATATTTCTTATAAACTACAGCATTTTTTACATAAGCCGGTGGCATTTATTATAGTGCCTGTTTTTGCATTGGTGAATACAGCCATTTTACTTCCCAAAGATTTTTTAGCCAGCCTCTCTACCGCAAATTCCACAGGCATTATTCTTGGCCTTACAATCGGAAAATTGATTGGTATATTTTCAATTCCCTTCATCTTAGTGAAATTGGGTATTTCAAAAATGCAGGATGGCCTGACCTGGAAAAACCTTGTGGGTATTGGTTTCCTTGGAGGTATTGGTTTTACGATGTCTATGTTTATCAGCAACCTGGCATTTGATGATGCCAATCTTGTGAATGATTCAAAACTGAGTATTTTAGTAGCTTCTGCATTTTCCGCTGTCATTGGCCTGGTTATTTTTCTTACCAATAAAAAAGTGGTGGAGAAAAATAAAATGGAGAAATAATTTCAATAAATTAATCCATTAAATAAGCAATGCCATCTTCTACGGTTTCGCATAGATCACTTATTTTATTGTCCCGGCAAATGGTTTTGAACTGATCCCTGATCACTTTATATTCATAGTGCATTGGGCACGGATGAGTAGCGGAACATTTACTTAAGCCAAGCCCACATTCTTCAAATGAACCTTTTCCGTCAATGGCGTAAATGACATTAATAATTGGCTGATTGTTTTGTTTCAGTGTGAGATAAAACCCGCCGGTCGGGCCTTTGGCGCTGTTGATCACAGATTCTTTGGCAAGAGATTGTAATATTTTTCCAACAGTATGTTCACTTGCATTGATATAAGATGCAACATTTTTAATACCGGCTTTTTCCCCGGTTTTAAATTTAATCGCCAGGTAAATCACTGCTTTAATGGCTGTCTTACAAGTTAAACTTAACATCATCTTTCATTTAAAAATTGCCTGCCTTCGGGTGAAATCATTTGCGAATTCCAGGGTGGCTGAAAAGTTAATTCAATACCGGTGGCATATTCCGGGAATGCTGTTTTCAAAACTTCCTGCGCGGCTTGTGTAATAGAATCACCCATGAGACAAAATTGTGTTGTCAGCGTCATAGTGCAAAAAACTTTTTTATTCACTTCATCAAAATCAATTTGGTAAATAAGTCCCAGGTCCACCACGTTCAGGCCGATTTCGGGATCGAGCACTTCAAGCAAAGCATTCAATGCGGCCTGGCATTTATCCGTATCATTAGAAATTACATTCATAGTGCAGCAGGTTTATGGGAAATTAATTTTAAAATATTCCAGTTATATAAAACTGATGTGATCAATAAAAGCATAGCACCAGTTTGCAAAATAATATTTTCATTTAATAAAATACCTGCCGTAAAAATGATGAATCCCAGGATATAGGAAATGGCCATCCATTTAAAAATAGTATTATTGAAAAGATCTTTGGGATTGGGTGTTTTCCTTTTCCCCGCCAGGGAATGGTATACTTTATTCCATATAATAAAAGGTAATGTTTTAAATGTCATACCCAAAATGATCGCCGTGATCCAGCCAAAGAAAATAATAAAACCATAGCTGATGACCAGGGGCATATTCACAGATGATTGAAAGAATAATAAGACAATAATGATCAATAAAAAAATGAGTGGCAACAACATCATTATAACCGAAAGCAATGACACTTTCATTTGCTCATCCACTTTTTTGCGGATCCTTTCCTTATATGCATGATAACAAAAATTGGCAAAAAGGATTATGCCCAGCGCAACGAGGCTAACAGAAAAAATATAGATCCAGGATAAATGAACGTACAAGAAATCAATTACGAAAATTAATAAGCCACTATTGATGAATCCATAAATCCACCAGAGTTTTTTAGTGCTATTATATTTTGAAATTAAAAACATGGGAATTAATCTTGAACCCACACCCATGATCATTAAGAGAAACCAACCTACAATGCCAATATGTGCATGCATGGGCAAATAATCTAAAGAACTTTTTGAAAGAAATGGTTTGGTGAAATTATAAACAAGTAACAAGCCAATAATCGTTGTAGTAAGTAACCAAATAGTAGCTGTTAATACAAAAAATGCATGCACATTTTCATGTTTGCTTTTGGCCATACTCATGGCGAGGTTCAACAGGTAAACAATAACTGCACTCACTATCAAATGCCCGCCCCATTGTGCCGGCCAGCCCATATCAAAGACATAAAAACTATAAATCAATAATGGAATGCCCGTTGCTGCAAAAATAAATGAACACCAGGCGAGTGCATTGCTGTACAATTTATTTTCAATCATCACCGGTACGAGTTGATGGCTTGCTCCGAGAATGATCATGGTGCCCCAGCCGAGCGCCATAATATGTGTAATGGCCAGCGTGTGAGGTTGAAAATAATGTGAAGTAAAACCTTTTACGGAAAAGACCAGTAAAATACAGGCAACTAAAAAAGAAATCGCTGCATATATATAAAATGGCAGTACAATTTTATAGGAAGTAGTACTTGTTAATCCTGTATTTCCCGGCCCGGTTACCATGTCAATTTTTATAAATCAATAAATGCACATTGCCTTCATTAATTTCTTTTATCCTGAAATTAAAATGCTGATCTTCCAGTTCAGGTAAAAGGAAAACCGGGATGCGCTTGTGATACACATACAAGGCTTTATCTTCAGGCAATGTTTCCAATGCTTCCAGGATGCTGTGCATGGGTAAAGGCATTGGTAATTCACGCACATCAATCGTTACAAGTTTATCATTGTATTTTTCAAGCGTTTCATCCCAGCCTTCAGACCAATCTTTTTTCACTGGAGCTTCAAAACTTTTATCAGTTTTTTTATAGAAATAAGTATTGACTTGTTTTGCACTAATAGTTTTCACATAAGCTTCATAACCTTGTTTTTCAAGTAAAAGAATTAACGGTGTTGGTTCAAAACTGTTGATGATATTTAAGACAAACCCATTAGGCAAATCCTTTACATTTTTCATGATCAGTTTGAGTGGATCATTACCTGATTCAATTGCTTCGCGTACATCCAGGTCTTTTATTTTTTCCGGTTGTATATTTTTCAGGAACCCAGGCTCCGGTTTTTCTGATGTATTATTTTCTTTTTCACGAACAGTTTTATCTATTTCAAAACCGAGCGGTTGTAGTGCCTTAAAAAAATCTTCAATCGTGCAGCCACCCATTTTTGAAGCCATGGAAATACTAGTCCTGCCTGCAATTACCTTTCTTAATAAAGGGTTGCGCAGTTTTTCGAATTTTGGTGAAAGGGAAACGATTGCATCAAGTGCACCCGGGTTGCCTTTCAGGACATTTGCAATTTTTGTATTTACATTGATAATCATGGTTATTTAAAATAAGTATGGTACGCATCAATTTGTTTATCTATAGTATCAAAATTTTTGCGTGCAATTGTTGTGTCTGTTGTATTTTTTAATTCATTGGTTTCTTTTAAAACAGGCTCCAGCCATTGATGCAATGCTTCATGATCCGCACCGGTCATTGTACATTCCTGTATCATTTTTTGCAATACATTATTTAAATCATTTCCTAATATCGTATATTCATTTTGAGCTGGCGCTGGTAGTATTTTAAAATTATCTGCAATTGTGCGCAGGTCAGTTACACGCTGATTGGTGGCTGTATCTGCATTCCATTTTGCACCATTGTTCAATGAGAGTTCCGTGGTGTGTACTTCTTCATGACTTACAGTGTCATTGTTTACTTCCTGGTTTTTATTTTGATTACAAGCCATCAATAAATTGAAACTTATAACCAGGTAAAATATTTTTTTCATGTTTTATTAATTTATGGAAAATTATTTTATTATTTAATTTTTTTTTGCATCTTTATTTTCCCAAAAACAATCTTTCCATTGTTCATCTATTTCCCGGCTGTCATTGGGAAAACGTTTTGCAATTTTTTCCAGTTCATCTGCATCAATGTTTTCCTGGAGGTAATTGAATAATATTCTTTCTTCATAGCGGATATGATCTTCCAGTTCATCTGCAAACCTGTTCAGCAATTCTGCATCATTTTTTGACTGCTCAATTTCTGTAGCAAGTTGGTGTAATGTATGGTGGCCTTCAATTGCTTTAGCAATCATTTTATCTCCAGCAGGTAATTTGCTAAACAACAAAGTTTCTTCATCCTTAAAATGTTTGGCAAGGTCTACTTTGAAAATGTATAAAACATAATCACAGATCCGATTATTTTCCACGCCATGCTTCAGGCCATTTCTAATTTTCCAGGAAATTAATAAACCAAAATGATGATCCTTTGAAAATGAGACAATGGCCTGGTGGCGTTGTTGGGGTTTGGGATTCATTTATTTTTTTAGCGTTTTTTCTTTTGCCAGTGCTTTGGGGAAAAGAATATTATTCTCCAGGTGAACATGCACATGCAGGTCTTTTTCAAATTCATCCAGGGATTTAAATAAATATGCATAACTGGCACATCCATCTTCAGGAACTGTGTAATTATGACTCAATTCCCTGATCTCTTCCATTTTTCTTCCAACTATTTCATGCTCGTGTTCCATCATATCTATGGGTGATTCCACACTTTTAAAGGCATGGTGTTGCTGGCCTGCGACATTACTGTCATTTGAATCCAATTGCTTAATGAATGGGAATAAAATATTTTCTTCTTTAATCATGTGCGGCGCCATTTCATCACTAACATCTTTCACGAGTTGATGTATTTCTAATAATTCGGGATGCTGCTTTCCATGTACGCGGGCTACTTTTTCTGAGTATGTTTCCAGGTCAGGAATTAATTTTTTCACATAACTGTGATGTGTATTCACAATATAATCTGCCAGGAAACTCATACTCCAATCATTATATGGAAGCGGGCGCATATCGCTGACAGACTTATCTGCATGCTGTAATTCCTTTTCCACTTTTGTTACATCCAGGCCCTTTTCTGCACAGGCTTCTTTTACAGTTTTCTTTCCACCGCAACAGAAATCGAGTCCATATTTTTTAAAGACTTCCGCTTTACGTAAATCTTTGGCGGCAATTTCACCCAGCGTTTCATCTTTTTCACCGGTTACTTTTTTTGTAATATTTACTTCCCAAACCTCCGGGCCTTCGGCTACATATTCCCATGTAAAAACATTTCCGCGTTCGCCGAGTAATTGATAGTACAAAGGTTTTGGATCATGATCATTGTGAATAAAAAGGCTTTCACCATCAGTGAGTTCATCAAAACGGGCAAAAATGGTTGGATGCTTTTGACGTGGTTCCAGGACAGTTACATCCAGGAAATTTTCAGTTGTTGTTTGCATATATATATGATTTAAATTTTTACTGGTGCAAAGATAAAATAATAAAAGTAAATAAATACTTTTATTATTTTATTTTACATTAATATGATAGAGATCATGTTTAAACGTTTTACCAAACTTTTTTTGGGAATAGAAAAAAAGCAGCACAATTAACTGCATAAAAAAAAGTAAAAAGGGATGGCTTTTTACTTTTTTATACAAAATGAAATTTTATTTCTTTATAGGAACTATATCGGGTACAAGTCCCGGAACGGTTACCGGTTTGCCTTTGTCATCCAATGCCACAAAACGAAAATATGCATCACTGATCAGTTTGTTTTCACTTTCCTTTACCTGTCTTGCGAAAGATTGAACATAGATTTCCATGGAGGTTTTAAAAGATCTCGTGATCACTGCTTTTATCGTAATGATATCACCAATTTTTGCGGGAATTTTAAAATCAACCCGGTCAATAGAAACCGTTACACAAATTTTTCCCGCATGCGTTTGAGCACATACAGCCGCGGCAATGTCCATCCAGGCAATCAAACGCCCGCCCTGCAAAATCCCCATGGGATTGGTATCATTCGGGCATACCACTTCCGTTTTAATGGTTTCAGATTCGGCCGGGCTTTTAGTTTTGATCATATCTTTTTTTTATTGAACCGGTTCTGGTTTTTTAATAACCTTCATCAAAGTGCTGTCCCATTTTCCGGTTACTTTTACTTGTCCAACTGCGCCATACACCAATGCTTCTATCAGGTTATGATTTACAATCGCATAAGTTCCCGGTTCGCGGAATTTATAAAGTGCTGCTGCTGCAGAACCTGCGGGAATGGCCCATGTTTCAAAATCGGTATAAGGTTTATTATTAAACTTTCCACCCGGCCAGAAGAGATCTGCATGACCGCCAATTAAGTGAATTCGGGTATCCCTGTTTGCCTGCGATGTGATAAATAAAACATTATCGCCAACATTTGCAGTCAATGCATTTTTGCCAATCAAAGAACCAACCCTGCCATTAAAAACAATGTTTGTTGGTTGCAAAGATTTCATAGATTCCTGTATATCTTTAATACTTTCCTGCGGTGTTGCAATGTTCAGGATTTTTCCATCTTTATCTTTTGGTAAATAAAAATCCTGTTCTGCAAAATAATAGGCTTTATCAAATTTTACCGGGTTGCCATTTTCATCTTTCAAACCATCACGTGGCAATACCATGATAGCGCCATTCATGCCTGAAACAATGTGTGCCGGCGTCATAGTACCACCGGGTGCACAATGATAAATAAAGACACCGGCGCGGGTACAGCGAAACCTGAAAACAACCTGCTGGCCGGGGTTTACCAGTGAAATATCCCCACCACCCATTTCACCTGTCGCTGCATGAAAATCTATATTATGTGTTTGTGAATTTGTAGCCGGGTTTTTTAAAGTGAGTTCAACAAAATCATTTTGATGCGTCACGATTATTGGTCCCGGCACAGAACCATTAAAGGTAAATGCCCAAATAGAATCTCCCGGTGCTACTTCAATCTTTTTTTCAATAACTGTCAATGTTACCTGGATTACTTTCGGCCCATCATTATCTACCTGGTCAAATTTTGGAAGCATGGGAGGCGCCACCAATTCCTGTGTTATTTTCGGAAGATCATCACCTGTGCCTTCAAACTTTGCATCCATCACTGAAGAGGTATTATTGTTTTTACAAGCGCTGAATCCGATGATAAAAATCAAAGCAACAATTTTTCCATGTTTTAAAATGCTTTGCAAAAAATAAGTGGACTGTACTTTTTTCATGATATGGTTTTAAACTATTAGAAATAAATATAAAAAAGAAATGCAAAATTATAGTATTCAGATTTTATAATAAAAATGAAACGTTAATGATAAATTTTATTAAAAGCCTAAAAGGGTATGAAAAATATATTCCTCTGTCTAAAAAATGTATATTAGCAGGATGGAAAATGAAATGGAATATATGCTTCGCAGCAATTCGCCTAAGCCCGGTTTTAAAGAGTTACAGGCACATTTTGCTATTCAATACCGGCAGGTATTTAACGATAAAATGGCGCATAAAACGATTGTCATTCTTCCCGGTATTTCTTTGGATAAAGATATTCTGAGTAAAGTTACGGGCGTCCTGCATTACGAGGAGCGGATGCTTTGTATGCTGATGCTCCTGCGATTTCCCAATACGCATGTCGTGTATATGACAAGCATTCCCATTGACCCCGTGATCATTGATTATTACCTGCACATGTTGCCGGGTATCACGGGTTATCATGCCAGAAAGCGCCTGACATTATTAAGTTGCTTTGATGCCTCCCGAAAATCGCTTACAGAAAAAATATTGGAAAGGCCGCGCCTTATTGAACAGATACGTAAATGCATACCGGATAAACGATTTGCGCATCTTTCTGCATTTAATGTCACAAATGCTGAAAAAGAACTGGCCATGCAATTGGGTATTCCTTTATATGGTTGCGATCCCGATTTACTCCTGATTGGCACAAAAAGTAATTGCCGGAAAATTTTTCGTGAATGTGGTGTTCCGCTGCCGGATGGCGCAGAAGATTTATATACTGAAGCAGATATTATCAATGCCCTTGTAACACTTAGAAAAAATAATCCTTTAGTGGAAAAGGCAGTGATTAAAATCAATGATGGTTTTTCAGGTGAAGGAAATAGTATGTTTTCTTTTAAAGATGCACCCGGTGAAAATGATTTGCATGACTGGATTATAGAACAATTGCCACGCATTCTTAAAATTGTTGCAGCCAATGTAAGTTACCAGGATTTTCTTGAAAAGTTTAATGCACTTGGAGGAATCGTTGAAGCATTTATTGATGGAGAAAATAAATGTTCGCCATCCGTGCAATGCAGGATAAATCCTTTGGGAGTAATTGATATTGTTTCAACGCATGATCAAATACTGGGCGGAGAATGTGGACAGGTTTTTCTCGGTGCAATTTTTCCCGCGCATGCTGATTATGCAAAAGAGTTGGGCGAGATTGGAAAAAAAATCTCAGAAAAATTAAAACAGGAAGGCGTACTCGGCAGGTTTTCTATTGATTTTATCAGTGTGCAAAAAGAAGGAAAATGGGTTCATTATGCCATTGAAATTAATTTGCGAAAAGGCGGCACCACGCATCCGTATTTAATGTTGCAGTTTTTAACCAATGGACATTATGATGCGGCAAATGGTATGTATTTCACTGCCAATGGCCAGCCCCGTTATTATGTTTGTTCAGATAATTTTCAAAGTTCATTTTACCAGGGGCTCACGCCTTATGATTTGATTGATATAGCAACCTGCAACGATCTTTTGTACAATGGCACTTCGCAGGAAGGCGTTATGTTTCACATGATATCTGCATTATCGCAATATGGAAAAATGGGTTTGGTGTGTATCGGTTCCAGTATGGAGCGCGCTAAAGAATTTTACACCAGGACAGAAGAGATTTTTAATGATCATAAAAACATGCAATAATTTTTATTCATTCTCTTTACTAATCCTGCTTTCAATTCTTTTATCTGGAATAAACCAAATAGCAGCCACTGCAAAATACAAAGCCAGGCTGATCCAGGAATTAAAGAAACAGGTGATAATTGCAACCACATAAATCAACACAGACATTTTACCTTTTCGGTCATTGCCAAAAGCCTTTGCCAGCAAAGATTCCTTTCCATGTATATTTATTAATCGAATGGCAAGAATGCTATATGCAATAGCATTCATTAATAATACGATTCCATAAAACATCACCGGTATTTGACTGAAATGATTTTCTCCCATCCAGGCCGTAACAAATGGAATGATTGATAAAGTGAAAAGCAATAACATATTTGCCCATAAAATACTACCATCAATACTTTTCACAGCCTGCATCATGTGGTGGTGATTGTTCCAGTAAATGCCCACGTATATAAAACTCAGTATATAACTTATAAAAACAGGGATCATTGGTTTTAAAGCAGCTAATGTGGCCTCGTGCGGTACTTTCATTTCAAGCACCATAATGGTGATGATGATCGCAATCACGCCATCACTGAATGCTTCCATTCTTCCTTTATTAAATTTCTGTTCGGCCATACACTATTTTTTCAAACTTTTTTTGTGGTAAAAATTTTGCATCAGTACATAAGAAATTACCACAGATACAATGGCTGTAATGATGCCCCCGCCTATATCTTCGGGGAAATGCTGTGCCAGGTAGATTCTTGAATAGGAAACCAGCAAAGCATATAATAAACCAATCAATAACCACCATCTTTTTTTTATTAGCATACAAAATAATAAATAAATACAAAACGCTGTAGTCGCATGACCCGATGGAAAACTTGCAACTGTATGCATGGTTACCCCGGGAACGGTATGTATTAATGAAGTGTCGGTAATATATTTTATGGGACGAAAGGCATCAGGCGCTATGACATATTTAAATAATTGTGCGAAAATTGTACTCAGTAAAAAAGTAGAAATAAGTAATAAGATCGCGTCTTTTCTTTTCAATACAAACCAGGTGATGAGTAAAACCGCTACCCAGGCAAAACCATCTCCTAAATAAGTTGCATAACTGAATATAATATCAGCAGTTTTGCCCATGTCCTTATTTAATAAAAGAAAACTTTTTTCATTCCCCAGGGCAAATGCATAAATGAAAATGATGAGTGCACATATCAATGATAAAATAATGCCCCATCTTAAATATCTTGTATTAATGTTCTTCATCAGAAACTTTTTTTAAAATGACAGTTGTTGGTAATTCAAATATATCCCTGCGCCGGGCAATTTCCACCAAAGGTAAATTTTTTAGTTCTGGTAAATATTCCTCTCGTGTAATTACGATAGCATTTCCCGGCGATTGCAACCATTTCTTTAATGTATCAGTATAATAAGTGCGCGGAATATTTTTATCTATATAAAAGCGGTAACCGGAATTAAATATTTGATACGAAAAAATATTTTCTTCCCCTTTTACCTGCTCGATTGTAGCTGTAACGGGATTTTGACGGTAAATCGCGGAATATAAATATGCAATTCCTATAAAATTTAAAATGCAAAATCCCGAAAAAATCCAGGCAATTTGTTTTCTAAAAAAAACATCTTTTTTTAGAAAGAGGGATACAATAAATATTAGTGGAACAATTAGTAGAATAAAAACAACCGGCGCTAAAAATTTTACATCAGCTTCCTGCATTAATGCAAAATACCCGGCCACAGGAATGCAAATGGTTAATGCAATTAAAATATAATAAGGGTATTTTTTTCCGGCCCAATCACCATTCAAAAGGCCTGCTATATATTTTCCCAGGATGATGGCTGCGAAAGGATAACAGGGCATAGCATAATTTGGAAGACGGGTACTGGCGAATGAAAAAAACACGATAAATGTCAACACGATAATACCGGAAAATTTTACCATGTAATCAGAAAAAACAGTTGCACGTTGTTTTATAACACCTCCAATGAAAACAAAAAATGGAAGCATTCCAAATATAAAAAACAGGATTGTAAGTCCGAAAAAACCACCATGCCCTTCCTGTGGATCTGAAAAACGATTCAGGTTATTTTCAATAAAAAACCCTTTTGTCCAGGCGCCATTTGTTGCGCGGTCAACTGCGATATACCAGGGCAGTGCAATAAGCAAAAAAAGCATCAAAGCACCGATAAGATGAATGAAAGAAATACGTTTCCATTTTTTTGTCCATATTATCCAAATCAATATGCATAAACCCGGCAAAGCCAGCGCCACCGGGCCTTTCGAAAGACATGCCAATGCCAGCGCTACGGCTGAAATATATAATTGACCTATTTTATTTTCTTCAATCCAGCTATATGCACTAAACAAGCCAAGCGAAATAAAAAATATCAAATAAGGATCAGGTACAGCCAGGCGAGATTCAAAAATAAAATGCGAACTGGCTGATAAAACAAAAACTGCACAAAACGCGGTGAATGGAGTTACAAATTTTTTCGCATAGAAATAAGTGATGCATATTGTCAACAAGCCCATGATCACGGAAAAGAAACGTGCGGCAAATTCTGTGTATCCAAAAACGCTATACGAAATTGCCATAAAAAAATAGTGCAATGGTGGTTTGTCTGTTCGTAATTCCCCATTGAAGGCGGGTATGATCCAATTATGATTTTGCAACATTTCCCTTGCGCATTCCGCATTTTTTGCTTCATCCAAAATATAAATTGGGGTTGCCCCAAGATGGAAAAAAAGCATGATCGCCAGGATGATGAGCAAAAAATAAAAATAAGATTCTTTGTATGTAATGTTATTGATCAAGTTCTTTTATTTATAACAAAGAGAAAAAATTCGTTTGCAAATTAAATGATTTGATGAAGGACTGGCATCTTTTGTGCATATTGAAAGAATATTTTTTATATGTATAAAGTTTGTACGCTTATTTTTATATGTTCGGAAAAACTTGCCCTACACAATTACCCCCTAACAGTTTTACCCGGCATTTATTTTTGTTTTAAATTGAAATGATTGAAATAAATGACCTATGCAATTGCAGGTTAAAATATTTAAAAATTAAATGAACAATCAACAATCATTTAAGTAAGCTTTTTACTTCCCTCTAAAGGCTTTTTGTATTCCCAGGTAATTCCAAAAAGGGATACAACAACCGTGATTAAATAAAAACACAAGCTGATACTCACTGGTAACGGGCTGTTCTGTGTATGTAACAAAATATTGCTGCCCCATAAAAAAACCATTTCCCTTGCACCCAGTCCGCCAATAGTGAAGGGAAAAATAGCTACTACAGAAGATAATAAAAAGATAAAAATAAAAACAGCAGATGATGTATGAATGTTTAATGCCAGTAAAATAAAATAGACACAGATAACCTGTAATGCCTGTACACCAAGTCCCAGCCATAACGTGGGCCAAAACCCGGGAAGAAAGGTTGGGAATATTTTTTTTACAATCAAAAAATATACAATTATAGCTGGTATAATACTGGCGACAACGATCATTCCCCGCGTATCAAAATTTTGTGTGATGCAAAAATAAATGGCGGCTAAAATACCCAGCCCGGCTATGCCACTAATCCTGTCAAGTAAAACTGCTGCAGATAATAAACGCGTGGAAGCCGGGTAATTTTTTTTCAACAATATAACTTTATACGCATCACCACCAATTCCGCCGGGAAGAAATAAATTATAAAACATGCCCAGCCAGTACAATTTAATATTTGACGTTTCAGAAATATGGACATCCATATTCCGGAAATAAATATTCAGGCGAAAGGCTGAAACAATTTTTGAAAAAATAAAAAGAATGCTTGCGGCTAATATCCAAATCCATGCCGCTGTACGAATGATAGCAATACTTTTTTGCCAGTCAATTTTTGTGCTGATATACCAAAGGCATACAAGGCTGATAGAAATTTTTAAAAAAAGTTTGAGCCAGGATGGCCATTTCTTTTGCATACAATGATCAGGATATTTTTTCCGGGATGGCTTTCTTTTCCAAAGACTTTTTAAAAGAATCTTTCGTCCAAAGATTTCTAACCTGGTAGGTTTTCTTGGCACCAGATTCATAATACGTGCGCATACTTATTTCCGCAAGAATGCCAATAGTGATCAACTGAATACCACCCAATAAAAACATCATACCCAGTATCAGCATAGGTTTTCCCCAGATATTATCACCCATTATTTTTAAGATCAATAAATAGGTATTGATCAAAATTCCTATAAATACCATGACGAAGCCTGTTGTGCCAAAAAGATGCATGGGTTTTTGACTATACCGCCTGAAAAAAACCATTGTGATGAGGTCACTCATTACACGGAATGTGCGTGTCAGGCCATATTTGGATTTGCCAAATTTTCTTGCATGATGTTTTACGTCAACCTGCACGATCCGCGCGCCTTGCATGCTTGCCAGCACAGGAATGAAACGATGCAATTCTCCATACAATCCCAGCTCTTCAGCGATCTCTCTTTTAAAAACCTTTAAAGTGCAACCATAATCCTGGATATACACTTTCGTCATGTTGCGAATAATGGCATTGGCAATGCGGCTGGGTATTTTTCTAAAAAAAATTCCATCTTTGCGATTTTTACGGTTTCCCGCCACAAGATCCCAGTCCTCATCCTTTAATTTTTGCAGCATCATGGGAATGTCAGAAGGATCGTTTTGCAGGTCTCCATCCATAAGCGCAATGTATTTTCCTTTGGAAAAATCAATGCCGGCCGCCATTGCGGTACTTTGCCCATAATTTTTACGAAGTTCCACCAGACCCACGCGGTCATCCAGGTATTTTTTAATTTCTCCGCGCGTATTATCTGAAGAACCGTCATCCACCATGATTATTTCATAATCAATTCCCTGCAAGGCCACGTGAATCTCTTCCAGTAAAGGATGAATATTTTCCTCTTCATCCATGACGGTTATGACGACAGACAATTCGCGCATAGAATCAATTTACAACAAATATATGGAATTGAAAAGGACAGGTAACGGTTAACGGGTCAAAAATGCATTTACTTCAAATTCTTTTCTTTAGCTTTACAAAAATTATTTATTTTCATCGAAATTTCCAAAAGATGGATAACCTGAACAGATTATCCATTTGTTTTTATATGATATAACAATTTAACCACATTAAAATTTATCTATGCAGGACAATGAAACTGGCCTTTATATTTTGCCTTTAGACAAAGTTGGAATTAATGATATTGACCGGGTTGGCGGTAAAAACGCATCACTCGGGGAAATGCTGCAAAACCTTTCATCCCTTGGAATCCGAATTCCCAATGGCTTTGTAATTACTGTAGCAGCCTATAAAAACTTCCTTGAATTCAATGACCTTGAAGACACGATCAAGAAAATTATCAATGCCATTGATTACCATAATATCGAATCCTTGCGCAGGGGCGGTTTGCAGGTAAGGCAATTATTAAAGAACAGCCATTTCCCCAAAGATCTGAGTGAATTAATCATTAATGCATATACCGAATTGTCCGGAAATTATGACCAGGATACAACAGACGTTGCTGTGCGTTCCTCTGCAACTGCGGAAGACTTGCCCGATGCAAGTTTCGCCGGCCAGCAGGAAACTTATTTGAATGTTCGTGGCCCTGCATCATTAATTGACTGTGTACGAAATTGTTTTGCTTCTTTATTTACAGACCGTGCGATTAGTTATCGTCAGAGTTTCGGTTACGACCATTTTAGTTTGGGACTGAGTGTGTGTGTACAAAAAATGGTGCGAAGCGATTTAGGCGCGTCCGGCGTGGCTTTCAGCATAGATACAGAAAGTGGTTTTAAAGACGCTGTGGTGATTAATGGCTCTTATGGTTTGGGTGAAATGATTGTTCAGGGTTCAGTTTCCCCGGATGAATACATCGTGTATAAACCTTTATTGAAAGAAGGTTTTGCTGCGCTTATTGAAAAAAAGATGGGCGTGAAAGATAAGATGATGGTGTATAGTGATGCGGGCGATGAGCGGGTAAAAATTATTCCTACGGAAAGAGGATTTCAAAACCGTTTTTGTCTGAAAGATGAAACAGCATTAGAGTTAGCGAGATGGGTTGTGAAGATCGAAGAATATTATTCCCGCATCAAAAATAAATGGACACCCATGGATGTGGAGTGGGCCATTGATGGTTTAAGTAAAGAATTATTTATTGTACAGGCCAGGCCGGAAACCATTCACTCACAAAAAGAATTGGGCGAAGTATCCGGTTATAAAATCGCGGATGAAAACCGCGGTGATAAAGTGATTTTAGAAGGCATTGCAGTGGGGGATAAAATTGCCAGTGGAAAAGTAAATATTTTATTCTCTTTGGATAAACGCGTAATTGAAGGCCATGAATTCCAGGCAGGTGATGTATTGGTTACGGACATGACAGATCCTGACTGGGAACCAATTATGAAAAAAGCCGCAGCCATTGTTACCAATAAAGGCGGCAGAACCTGCCATGCAGCGATCGTTGCGCGTGAATTAGGCGTGCCGGCAATTGTGGGTTGTGGCAATGCTACAGAACTTTTACATGCACTGCAACAGGTAACTGTAAGTTGCGCGGAAGGTGAAACCGGAATGGTATATGAAGGTGAAATTGCTTTTGAAAAAGAGACTTTTAATTTAAAAGATTTGCCGGAAATCAAAACGCAATTGATGCTCAATGTGGCGTCACCTTCCATGAGTTTTCAATTTTCACATTTGCCTAATAAAGGCGTGGGTCTTGCACGCGAAGAATTCATCATCAACAATTATATACAAGTGCATCCATTGGCATTGATGCAGCATGAAAAATTAGGCGATGAAGAATTATCCAAAGAAATAAGAAATAAAATTATAGGCTTTGAGAATGAAGAAGATTTTTTCATAAATAAATTATCTTATGGCATAGCAAAAATTGCCGCTTCATTCTATCCAAATAAGGTGATCGTTCGTTTTTCGGATTTTAAAAGCAATGAATATTACAACCTGCTGGGTGGAAAATATTTTGAGCCAAAAGAAGAAAACCCAATGATCGGCTGGCGTGGTGCTTCGCGGTATTATTCTGAAAAGTATAAACCTGCATTTGGAATGGAATGTAAAGGGATTAAAAAAGTGCGCGAGGAAATGGGTTTGAAAAATGTAGTTGTGATGGTTCCGTTTTGCAGAACTGTAGAAGAATTAATAAAAGTGCAGGAAGTAATGAAAGAGTTTGGTTTGGAGCGCGGTAAAGATGGGTTGGAAGTATATTTAATGGCAGAAATTCCATCCAATGTTATTTTGGCGGAAGATTTTTGTCCCTATATTGATGGCTTTTCAATCGGCTCAAATGACCTTACACAATTGACGTTGGGATTAGACAGGGATTCATCACTCGTGGCACATATTTATGATGAAAGAAATCCTGCGGTAAAACGCATGATCAGTATGCTGATAGATACGGCCAAGAAAAATAAAGTGAAAGTAGGTATTTGCGGACAGGGGCCGAGCGACTTCCCTGATTTCGCGCAATTCCTTGTGGAGAAAGGTATTGACAGTATTTCCGTAACACCGGATTCAATTATTAAAACCATCAAAGCAATAGCTGAAATAGAAAATAAATAGAGAAATTAGATTTTAAAAAGACTGCTTATTTTAAGCGGTCTTTTTTTTTGAAAAAATTTCAATTAAATTAAAACGAGTTTTCATTTTGATTATTTGACCAGTGAAATTTCGGAGAAATTTATTGTTGCACTGTTTTAAAACTTATACTGTTGCGATGACTAAAAGAGATTTTAAAAATGACAGCAAGCACGAGGCGTTCCTCTGGAACGCTTAAGTTCATTTTATTTGATTTTATTACCCACAAATTGTTCCGCTGGAACAAAAGAAAAGATTATTTTGAATGAAAATTTTACTTTTTTTTCTTTAACAAAATTATTCAGCATCAATTTACTTTTTCCATTTTAAAATTGAATTTTATATACCATTATTGCAAGGGAAAGTTCCGGAGAAACTTCTTATAGGTAGAATAATGTGAATAGGATATTTGCATTCCGGAGGAACGCTTTATGGGTAGCAAAAATGTAAATGTTAGTGATGCGTTCCGGGAGGAACGCTTTGTGCTATTTGTTGAAAAATTTTAATAAATCCATATAATTATTCTATAAAAATTTGAACAATAAATAAATTATTTCTAATCAATATAATAAATTGAACAAAACAAATTTCACGCATCATTTTTGATAATCATTAATCTATCTCACGCACATTAAAACAAATAAAATGAATAAACTCGAAGGCAAAGTCGCCTATATCACCGGCGGCAGCAAAGGCATTGGATATGGTATTGCAAAAACATTACTCGAACACGGAATGAAAGTGGCTATCACCAGCCGAACAATGGATGCAGCAAAAAAGGCGGCTAACAAATTAACTGAATTATCAAATGCTGTATTACCATTAGAATCAGATGTTACTTCAATGACTTCAGAGCAAGAAGCCATTAAAAAAACGATTGAACATTTCGGCCAGATTGATGTGGTTATTGCAAACGCAGGTGTTGGCCATTTCGTTTCTATTGAAGATTTATCTGCAGAAGATTGGAATAACACACTGAACACCAATCTCACAGGCGTTTTTCATACGGTGAAAGCAAGTGTGGATGCATTAAAAAAATCGGAAGGTTATATTATTACGATAGCAAGCCTGGCAGGAACAAATTTTTTTGAAAATGGTTCTGCTTATAATGCAAGTAAGTTTGGCCTCGTTGGATTTTCCCAGGCGATCATGCTTGACCTGCGGAAGTATGGTATAAAAGTTACGACCATCATGCCCGGATCTGTTGCCACGCATTTTAATGACCATGTACCAAATGATGAGGATGCCTGGAAAATCCAACCGGAAGATATAGGGCAAATGGTGGCCGACCTTTTAATGATGAATCCGCGCACATTGCCCAGTAAAGTGGAAGTGCGGCCGTTGAAGCCGGGGAAAAAATGACACGGTTTGTTGTCTCAGATTTACTGATTCACTGAAGCTAATGCATATTTTGTTTAGCCCGATACCAAGTTAAATTATACTTGATCGCAAAAATAATCGGGTTTTAAATAAAACAATGCCTTACCCGGATGAAGATGGTTTTGAGGAAGCATTGTTGGAAGGATTGAAGAGATAGCAAGTGCAAAACTCATAAGTATCTATAATATTTTCATTATATTTATATCCTAATATTTCAGAAGAAGTTATATGAGATATCACTTGATAATATTGATGTTGTCTTTAATGATTTGTTTTGGATGTAAATCCAAAACAGAGATAAGTATTAAAAAACCGATCAATAGTATTCCATTTGTCATAACTAAAAAAGTTCCCGATTCTGTTCATTTCGGCTCATTAGTAATTCACTCAAGATTTACTATGAAATCAATACCCAATGAAAAAGGTTTAACTTTTACGCCTTTTCGAATAAGAGAAATAAATTTGCAGGTAGCTACAGATCTACCACAAAATGTGGATACATCAAAGAATCAGGTATTTGACAAAATATATTTTTTACTTGGCTATGATAAAAACAACCAAATTATTTTTTGTTTTGATACCAATAATGATGGGTTGTATGCAGGTGAAAAAACTTATCAAATTTCAGGATATATACCATTTATTGAAATTAAAAATTTGAACTATTTGGAAAATGGCAACAAAAAAATGATGAACGTTTTTTTGCGCCCGGACACGCCCATTGTTGATTTCTCAAAATCCGATTTGCAATTTTTAGTCATGCCTGAAATCTCGTTTGGTGAAATAAGTTTTGATACATTAAAAATTCCTTTTGCATTATTTAATTTTTCAACACAGCCTTTCTATACTTCAAAATATATTCAAATTATAATAGGTACGAAAGAAATAAAGGATACAGTTTATAATGGAAATATTACCCGATACAAATTTGGTGATACAATATATTATAAAAACGTTGTTTTCAGATTTGATAGTATTGTTTTATCAGGAGACACAATTTTTGCAGATAAAATTTCTAAACAAGATAAAAATTTTGGTGTTGATAAATTAAGCTATGCTTTGCCCATCGCTTCTAAAAATATTCTTTCAAATAAAGAAATAAATACATCTTCCATAAATAAATATATTTTACTAGATTTTTGGGGAACCTGGTGTAAACCGTGCATTTCATGTACACCTGCACTTAAAAAAATTAATGAAAAATATCAACATGAAAATTTTCAATTAATAAGTATCGCAAGGGATGAATCATCCAGTGATGTAAAGAACTACCTAAAAAAAGAAAATATTTCATGGATTAATTTATTTGACCCAGTATCAAACCCGGAAATTTGTACTAAGTATGTTATAAATGCATTTCCAACATTTATTTTAATAGATCCAAATGGGATAATTATAGAAAGAGTCACTGGCGCAGATGAACTTGAAAGGCTACAGAAACTGCTTTCAGACAAATTGGGTCATTAGATTTAGACTGATTTTTAATTCATTCTTATAAATCATTCTACTTGAAATTGAGTTAACGAATGATGACTCTATATGTTTAAAAACTTTTCCCACAAAAAAACCCGGCTTCTGCCGGGCTTTTTATATACATCATCAAATAAAATTTATTCCCAGGTCTTTTCACCACTCTTCATTTTATTCAAATTTTCCTGCAGGCTTTCTTTATCACCTTCTGCAGAAAGATCAATTGCTTTTTGTTCCCAAACAATTGCTTCATCTTTTTTGCCCAGTTTGTATAAAATATTTGCATACGTATCCATAAATAATGGATTTTGATTTTCTGCAAAACTGCGTTTGCTCCAATCGAGTGCTTCTGAAACACAAGTCATGTCATCACAGTTTTGAAAAACTGTCCATGCATAACTATTCAAATCTTCGGGGCTGGCATTTGTGCCATATTTTTTCATGTAAGCAACAATTGCCGGTTCAAAACTTTTCCAGTCTTTTGCGAAATATTGATAGTAAATGATTTTGCCTTTTGCCAAAACTTCATCCGCCTGTACGGGATACTTTGATTTCAAATTGGCTGCAATTGCATCCCAGTCTGGCTTTTCACCGGGCTTGCGCGGAATATTTTTGATCACTTCCTCGCTTAAAATAATTTGTTGCACAATACCATTCGCAACACCTTTACCTAAAACAGCATCCACCTTGTCACCATTCTTCAACATGATTTCAAACCCTTTGTCTTTACTGGTTTGTGTAAATTCTTTTATAAATTCAAGGTTACCCGTCGTATATAAATTGGATTGTGTAGCGAGGTAATCTTTCGAAACCTTATTAGCCGTTTCCATATCATACGCATCTAATGCTGTGAGCGCCATCGTGCGTAAAAACCCACTGTCTTTCTGTCCACCTTCATACTTTGCAAGCAATGTATAATATTGTTTTGCAGGGTCTAAAGCATTTTCAGCTTTTGTGATGAACACATCATCCGTGCTTGATCCCACAGCGCGATGCACTAATTTTCCATCGGGTGAAAAATACAGGTATGTCGGATATGCGCGTACTTTATATTCTTTAGCAATATCATGCCCGTCCTGGTACCAGCTTTTTACAAAGTCATTGTCTTTATCTGTTGTATCTAATTGCACAGCTACCGCAACAAAATCTTTGTTGATCACATCGCCAACACTTTTCATTGGAAAAACATTTGCACTCATATATTTACAAGGGCCGCACCAGGTGGTGAAACAATCCATAAAAATATATTTGTTCTCCGCTTTTGCTTTTGCTTTTACCTGGCTCCAGGTCATGCCTTCCTGGAATTGTATGCCTTCATTTTGCGCAATTAAAAGAACGGGGGATAAGAGTAGAAATGCTACTAATAATTTTTTCATAATGTGATTGATTGAATTTTTTTGATTGATGAATCGTAAAACTACAAAAATGAATGTTAAAGAATAATTATTTAAAATTGGCGCTAACTACTAAATCCTTACTACCAGGTGTATATGTGTAAAACCCTTCGCCGGATTTTACACCCAATTTACCTGCAGCAACCATATTTACCAATAACGGACTTGGCGCATATTTTGGATTTCCATATCCATTGTATAAAACATTTAAAATACTCAGGCATACATCAAGTCCAATGAAATCAGCCAGTTGCAAAGGACCCATCGGGTGTGCCATACCAAGTTTCATGATGGTGTCAATTTCCGACACGCCGGCAATGCCTTCATACAAACTAATGATGGCTTCATTAAGCATTGGCATCAATATTTTGTTCGCAATAAAGCCCGGATAATCATTGACCACACAAGGAACCTTCCCTAATTTTTTACTTAATGCTACAATTTTTTCGCTCACTTCTTTTGTCGTCGCATAACCATTTATTATTTCTACCAATTTCATCACAGGAACAGGATTCATAAAATGCATACCGATAACTTGCCCCGGGCGTTTGGTTACAGACGCAATTTTAGTTATAGAAATAGAAGAAGTATTTGTAGCCAGGATTGCATTGATAGGAGCATGCGCATCTAATTCTTTAAATATTTTTAATTTCAAATCAATATTTTCCGTTGCAGCTTCTACAACAAGTTCTGCGTTTTTCACGCCTTCTGCAATATTATTTGACGTACTGATTCGCGCAAGCGTTTCATTTTTTTGTGCTTCTGTAAGAAGACCTTTTTCAACCTGCCTGCTTAGATTTTTTGTAATGACAGCGATGGCTTTTTCTAATTGTGCATCCTGTACATCCACCATTTTTACGTTGAAGCCATTTTGCGCAAAAACATGCGTAATACCATTTCCCATTGTACCTGCACCGATAACTGTGACTTGTTGCATAATGTGAATTAAATTTTTAAATAAATATTCCTTTACAAAACCTGGAGGAATTATAAAAGCATAAAGATAAATGGAAATTATTTCTTGCTCTTGAAATCACCGCGTTTCCATGCCTGGATAAAATCTGCCCAGGCTGCGGGATTGAATAAATTAATTGGTGGTTGTTGTCCCTGGTAATAATATTTCTGTGCCTGCTGGCGCATTTGCGAACTCACTGCTTCACCGCCATCAGCCGGAAGAATGGATAATAAAATTCTTCTTTTTGCAGCGCTGGTATTTTCACGTGCAATTTCATACGCATCGGCTGGAATATCTGTGTTTACAAAATCCCTTTCAAACTGCGCTCTTGTAGGTCTTGCTTTGATGATCGTGGATGGTAAATAAGCTGTGTCATTGACCATCAACTGGATCACACTAAAATCATTGCCTTTCAAACTCGTTGGAATTTCTTTCACAACATCTTTAAAACCCACGCTGGAAAAACGAATGAAATCCCCTTTTTCCACAACGATAGAAAATACGCCTTCTTCATTCGAAATCGTTCCGCGGCCTTTATGCTCAACGATAATACTTGTACCGGGTAAAACCCGCAGGCTGTCTGCACTCAGCACGATGCCATACAATTGGACGACAGAATCCTGTTGTGTGTTTTTTGTTTGTGCTTTACAAAATTGAAAACTTAAAAGAGTAGCGATCAGCAGGAAATATCGTAAATGTTTTTGCATGCAGTTTTTTTATATCAGGAAACTTTTACAAAGTAAATCAATACTTCATTTCTTTAAAACAAAATAACCCTTTTGAGTGTTAACTTTGCAGCATCAAATTTCTTTTTAACAAAAAAATGTGTGATGATAGAAGCCGATATTTTGAGTGCATTAAAACATGTAGAGGAGCCCGACCTGCACAAAGACCTGGTAACATTGGGCATGGTAAAGCAAATAAAAATAAATGGAGATGAAGTTTCATTTACAATTGTTTTAACTACACCGGCATGCCCGCTGAAAGAGCGTATTAAAAATGATTGTATCAAAGCCATTCACGAGCATGTAAATGAACATGCAAAAGTGGTGGTTGATTTCACTTCCAATACAACTACGAACCGCATGGATGCGGCCAATATTTTGCCCGGCGTAAAAAATATTATTGCAGTAGTAAGTGGAAAAGGTGGTGTGGGTAAAAGTACAATTGCTGCAAACCTCGCACTGGCACTGGCTTCAAAAGGCGCAAGTGTTGGTTTAATGGATGCGGATATTTACGGGCCAAGTGTTCCCATTATGTTTGGTGTACGTGGTGAAAGGCCAAAGATGAAAGATATTGATGGAAAAGGTTTTATTGTTCCACTTGAAAAATTTGGTATCAAATTAATGAGTATTGGTTTACTTATTGATGAAAAACAAGCAGTCGTTTGGAGAGGTCCAATGGCCAGCAGTGCGATCAAACAATTCGTAAGTGATGTGGCCTGGGGACCACTGGATTACCTGGTCATTGATATGCCGCCGGGAACAGGGGATATTCATCTAACCTTATTGCAAACAGTGCCTGTGACAGGAGCTGTAATTGTAACAACGCCGCAACAGGTTGCCCTGGCAGATGCGAAGAAAGCCATTGCCATGTTTAAACAGGCGCAGATCAATGTGCCAGTAATTGGCTTAGTAGAAAATATGGCCTGGTTCTCACCTGCGGAATTGCCGGAAAATAAGTATTATATTTTTGGAAAAGAAGGAGGGAAGCGGCTTGCAGAAGAATATGACCTGGCTTTTTTAGGACAAGTACCATTGGTTCAAAGTATTCGTGAAGGTGGTGATGCAGGGATTCCTGCAATGATGGGTGATGATGCAGTTTCTAAAAATGCGATGCTGGAATTTGCAAGTCTCGCCACAAGAAATATTGCCATCCGGAATGCAGAGAAACCGGCTACTGCCCGCTTGAAATCATTGGTATAATTTTAACTGCTATTGATATTTTTTTTCCAGGGAAAATAAAATTTTCCTGTCGCCATCATTTAAAAAAGTTGTCGTGTCGTTTGGGATAAAGTGAATTTTAAAAGATTGAATGACATTCACACTATCGTGAATATTGTAGCCGATCATACGCATTGCCTGTAATGCATTAAAATTTTCCGGCACTTGTACATTTGATGTATCATACCAATAACCAAAACCATTTTCTGCCAATATTTTCCAGGGAAAAAAGCGGCTGGGATCCACTTTGCGCCCGGGTGCAACATCTGCATGACCAATGAAATTTGCTGTGGGTATATCGTACTTTCTTTTCAACTCAGAAAGTAATTTCATTAAGCTTTGAATTTGCACTTCAGGGAATACAGAATGCGCATCATTATCCAGTTCAATGCCAATGCTGGCGGAATTTATATCTGTAAGATTGCCCCATTTACTCACACCTGCATGCCAGGCCCGTAAATAATCATTCAGCATGTGAAAGATGGTTCCATCTTTACAAATCACGTAATGCGCGCTCACCTTTGTTTGAGTGAGTGTAAATGTTTTTAAAGTCTCATCACAACTCGCCTGGTCGGTATGATGAATGATCACGAAATTTGGTTTGCGTAATCCAAAATTTGTAGTACCAACCCAATAGGGCGAAGAATTAATCGAATCTCCCAGCGGATATTTTCTGATTATTTTTGAAAATTCTTTCGCTTGTTTTATATATAATTGATTGCTGGTTGAATAAGGATTGCGAACACAGCCACACAAAATAAAAAAACTTAAAAACGCAATATTTTTTCTTCTAAAAATAAGTTTTCGCATACAAAAATGATTTATAGAAAGCCAAAGTAAATCATTTCCCTTCTACTATAGATGGCAAACAATTAACCGTTCTTCAAAAATTTTATTGTTAGATATGCTGCCGTCACAACTTTTAGAGATTTTATGCGTATATATAATTATTCTTTATTTAATCGTATCCGTACTATATTTGAAAATTATTTCCAGTCAATGATTAAAATAATCTTATTCTTTTTAGTCGCTGCTTTTTTATTAGCAGCATGTAAAAAATCCAGTGATATTCCTGGCAGTATTAAAGAAAACAGGGATTTTCATAGTGGCCTGGTACCCATAATGGACCTCAATACAAATTATATGGGATACCCCGGTGGTTTATTTCCGGGAGGTTCCAATAAAGCAACGGGCGAGTATGCCAATGATCTTCAGCAAATCTGTTCGGATATAAAACCCCTCGATGAAAATGGGCATTTTAATCCTCTGGGAAAAATTGGATTTGTTTCAGTAGGTCCAAGCACATCATTAATCATGATGAATTCTTTGATGAATAAAATGCAGGGAAACAGGAGCATTAATCCCTCTTTATGGCCGGTTCCGCTGGGACAGGGAGGAATGGGCATTAATGAACTGAATACAAATTCAACACTTTTCTGGGATACTGTTCCAATTAAACTTCAACAAGCTCAACTCTCACCCAATCAAATTCAGGTCGTTTATTTTGAGGAAGACGATAATGATAATTATTCAAGCATATTTCCCGAAAGGCCATTGGATGTAAAAGAAAAACTCAAACAGGGATTGCAATTAATAAAGCAAAAATTTCCAAATGTTCGGGTAGCTTATATTCTTGCAAGGACGACGACTATATATATGCCGATTTGGGATGATAATAAACAACAGGAACCTATTGCATATTACCTGGGTTTCTCAGATAAATGGCTGATAGAAGACCAGATAAACGGCGATCCTGCACTTGCTTATAAAGGCGATCATCCGGTAGCGCCCATAGTTACCTGGGGCCCATATCAATGGAGTGATGGAGATAAATTGCGCAGCGATGGTTTTAACTGGTTACGTTCGGATACCGATGATGGCCTTCATGCCAATGAAAATGGGGCTGATAAGTTATCAAACTTATTTTTAAATTTCTTGCTGAATGATCCCAATGCAAAACTCTGGTTTGCAAAATAACTTTTAATAACAACACTGTTCTAAAAAATATAATATTGTAATTTCAACCCGGCTATTTTTGATACATTCATTATCTTCGCCTGCGTGTATAAATTACCAAAATACATTACAGCCGGTTTTGAAGAAGTTTATGAATTTATGCAGGCACATCCCTTCATTGTATTAACCTGTCATGGCCCGGATGGTTTCCCGGTTGTTACACATGTGCCGGTTTTATTTGAAAAAAAAGATGAAAAAATATTTCTGAATTGCCATGTCATGCGTGATACGGATCATGCCGCAGCTTTGTTGGAAAATAAAAAAGCGACCTGTATTTTTTCGGGCGCACATAGTTATGTAAGCGCTTCCTGGTATGAGAAAAAAAATGTAGGTAGTACCTGGAATTACAAGGCAGTCCATGCCACCGGTCTTTTACGTATTTTAAACAAACAGGAATTATTTTCCCAGCTCAAAAGACTGACGGAAAAATATGAAACCGGCCGTTCCGGTGAATCCCAGATAGAAAATATGGAAAAAGAATATGTTGAAAGAATGATGTTTGCCATCGTGGGTTTTGAAATTGAGCTTGTGTCTATTCCGCATGTTTACAAATTAAGCCAGGAAAAGTCCGGAAAGGATTTCAACAACATTCAAAAACACTTAATGGAAATAGGAAATGAATCTGCTACTGTGGCAAAAGATATGGAGAAAACCAGGCCCGGTTTGCAGGTAAAAAAATAAAAAATCGAAGCAATGAACAGGATACAATTAGCCAGGCATATACAAGAAAAAAAATCATATCTCTGCGTTGGACTTGATACAAACCCGGATCTGTTACCCTTTCACATCCAGGGTAAAAAAGATGCGGTTTTTGAATTTAATAAAGCCATCATTGATGCAACTGCACAATTTTGCGTGTCTTATAAAATCAACACTGCTTTTTATGAAGCCCAGGGGGCAAAAGGTTGGGAAGATATGGCAAAGACTGTTGGGTATATTCCTGAAACCCATTTTAAAATTGCTGATGCCAAACGAGGCGATATAGGAATCACTTCTTCACAATATGCAAAAGCATTGTTTGAAACAATTCCGTTTGATGCAATTACCGTAGCACCGTATATGGGTGAGGACAGCATTCGCCCTTTTTTAGAATATGAGGATAAATGGACCATTGTACTTGGACTTACCAGTAATAAAGGCAGTGCAGATTTTCAGCAGCAATTTATTGCCACACATGGTGCACCTCCATCGCAATATGATTATTTATATGAGCGTGTTATCAAAAAAGTTTGTTCATGGGGGACACCTGATAACCTGATGTTGGTGGTTGGTGCTACAAAACCCGATGAACTGAAAAAGATCCGTGACCTGGTACCTGATTATTTCTTTTTGGTACCGGGTGTTGGTTTCCAGGGAGGTAGCCTTGAACAGGTTAGTGAATACGGCATGAATGCTCAAACAGGCATTTTGATCAATGTCAGCCGTGCCATTATTTATGCATCACATAAAGAAAATTTTGCGGAGGAAGCAAAGATTATAGCCAGCCAATACCATTATGAAATGAGTTCATTTCTTGGAAAAAATGATAGTTTATAAATCCATTTAAAAAGAAGTAATGTTTAAATCTAAAACATTATTAAAGCCGCATACCTTTATCTTTACTTAATTAAATCACCCGGAATAAATAAATTCCTCAACAACTTATCTATTGAAGTTTACTGATTTTGGCCTTGATGAATCATTAATTGAAGGCATTGGCGCAATGGGTTACGATGAGGCAACACCCGTACAGGAAATGGTTATTCCCATTATTTTGCAAGGTAAAGATGTGATTGCATCTGCGCAAACGGGCACGGGTAAAACGGCTGCTTTTTTGTTGCCGCTTGTTCATAAACTGATCTCTCAATCACATGATGCGCAGCAGATCAATGCCATAGTTATTGTACCAACACGTGAATTAGCGATACAAATAAGCCAGGCTATGGAAGGACTTGCCTACTTTACTTCAACCAGCGCGATTGCCGTGTATGGCGGTGGTGACGGCGCATTATTTACACAAGAAAAAAAGGCGCTTTCACTAGGTGCAGACATGGTAATCTGTACACCCGGCCGCATGCTCGCACATTTAGCCATGGGTTATGTAAAATTAGATGGATTAAAATACCTTGTGTTGGATGAAGCAGATCGCATGCTGGATATGGGTTTTAATGATGATATCATGAAAATTATATCTTATCTGCCACCCCAAAGACAGAACTTATTATTTTCCGCAACAATGCCTTCCCGGATAAGAATGCTGGCAAAAAAGATTCTGCAGAATCCTGAAGAAATAAATATTGCTATTTCCAAACCCCCGGAAAAAATAAAGCAATATGCTTTCGTGATCTATGAAACACAAAAAATTGCCCTGATAAAAGAATTATTACGGGAAAAATCATTTGGCCGTATCCTGGTTTTTTGTTCTAAAATAAATAATGTCAAAAAGCTTTCTGGGGAATTAAGGCGTTCCGGTTTTTCTGCCAATGAGATCCATTCCGGTTTGGAACAATCTGCACGCGAACAAGTGTTGTTGGATTTT
>JBBSQL010000020.1:0-49644 GCA_038257845.1 Chitinophagales bacterium | reverse complement strand
GCCACACTTTTTTTTGGCAAAAATATTAATGGTTCAAGAAGCTGGTTGCCATTAGGTGGCGGTTTTAATATACAACCCGCAGAATTGTGTAAAATATTCACAGCCCTGGCACTCTCAAAATTTATTTCCCGGCAGGATATGGTTTTTACAAAACTGCGCTCACAAGCCATTGCAGCAGCTATTGTGCTTGCACCAGCAGCCATTTCAATCATGCAAAATGAAACCGGCCTTGCATTGGTTTACCTGAGTTTTTTCATTGTCATGTACCGCGAAGGTTTACCGGGAATTTTTTTAATCATTGGTTTTTCTTTCGGCGCATTAGTTGTCGCAACGCTCGTTATGGAACCCAATTTGCTCGCGATCATTCTAACGCTTATTGCCGGCGCAGTGATATTTTTTATGCGAAGGCAGGTGAAAAGAGATAAAGGTTTATTAGTAATGATCGTTGGTATTTGGGTTGTATGTGTGAGCATACAACGCGTGGCTGTACCTTACATATTTAATAACGTTTTTCAGTGTTATCAAAGCCAGCGGATATACAGTATGGTCGGAAAGGACTATGATTGCAGCCTGAATAAAAGTGCTGTAAAATTGGAAAGTAAAGATAAAGTTGTACATAAGCCGGATGATTATAATGTGCGACAAAGCAAAATCGCTATTGGCTCCGGTGGCTTCCTGGGTAGCGGATTTTTAAAAGGAACTCAAACAAGGGGAAGGTATGTACCGGAACAACATACAGATTTCATTTTCACCTCACTCGGCGAAGCATTTGGATTTGCAGGTTGTATTATTTTTTTACTACTGTACCTTGTATTACTTTTTCGAATCATTCAAATAGCCGAACGACAACGAAGCACATTCAGCCGGGTCTATGCCTATAGTGTTGCCAGTATTTTATTTTTTCATATCAGTGTAAATGTTTGTATGACCATCGGGCTTTTCCCGATCATTGGCATCCCCTTACCTTTGATCAGTTATGGTGGTTCTTCATTACTGACATTCACCATTTTACTTTTTATCCTGGTGCGGCTGGATGCGGACAGGCAAATGGTGCTTCGCTGAAAAAACAATTTAATCAAAATTTTAAACGATCATTTCCAGTATGCAAATTATTCCCTTGCCGGAAGGCGTTTTTACAGTTGACCGGACAAAAATTTTTCAACCATTTATGGTAGGCCAGGATGAATTACAACAAAGGCCTGTTGGTAGTTTGCTCGTAGAAGTGCAACCCTTCCTGGTCATTACAGAAAGCGATTATATTTTATTGGACACAGGACTTGGTTTTAAAAAAAATGATGTTTTGCAAATCTATGCAAACCTGGAAAAGCTCAATATTTCACCTGAAAAAATCACCAAAGTTTTATTATCACATTTGCATAAAGATCATGCAGGGGGTATCTGTTTTACTGATCAGTTCGGCAATCTCAAACCCACATTTCCTCTCGCCACATATTATGTGCAACAAAAGGAACTGGAATATGCAGCAAAAAAATCAGCTACCTCCTATTTACCGCAAGTCATTGTATTTCTTGAACAAAATGAAAAAGTAATAATCCTCAATGGCTCAGGCAAAATAGATGATTATATTTACTACAGTTTATCCGGTGGCCATTCTCCATTTCACCAGGTTTTTTTGATCAAAGAAAAAGGAGAAATAATTTTTTATGGCGGGGACGAAGCGCCACAGTTACAGCAAATGAAAAATAAAGTGATTGCCAAATATGATCATGATGGCAGGATAAGTATGCAATTAAGACAACAATGGTGGCAACAGGGAAATCTTGAAAAATGGTCATTTCTATTTTATCATGATGTAAAAAAGCCAGTTTTTCAAAACCAGGTATAAAAAAAATAGGCCCGCCCTAAAAAGAGCTGGCCGTTGCTAACCTATGAAAAACACCTAATTAAATGTTTTTGCCGCCTTTATTTCCATTTCGTTTGGGCGGTTTTCGAATATTTTGAATCTGTCTTTTCTTTTGTTCATTTTTCAACAAATCCCTGAATCCTCTTTCTGCGACAAATGCTTTATTTACCCTGTTTGAATTATTTCCTAATATCTGCTGAAAATTATTTTTATACTTCTTCTGTATATTTAAAACCTGTTGGCTATATGCTATTTCATCATTTTGGTTTTTTGCCCTGGCCTGTTTTAACTCGTTGTAATATTGATTATAAACCGGCCAAAATCGGGCAGCTTCACCGGGAGTTAAATTCAATTGATTTGTGATATAAGCCATTTTCACCAACTCCACCTGTTCATCACTTCCACCCGGTTGTGCGAAACAAATGTACTGCTGAATTAGCAATGCAAAAAATATTATAAATAATTTTTTCATTTTTAATAAAATTTAAATATTACGTCCCGGGGGCGTTGAAATATCTTTTGTATCGTCCAAATATTCTTCAATTTGTTGATCACTAATGTTATATAATAATGAATTGACGTCTAATTGTTGATTTACTGGTGTATTTACTCCAATACTATAAACAGGTGCTGATTGCAAATAATCTGTGATTGCAGAATCCGGCAGTTTTTGAACTTCTTCCGCGAAAGAATTGCCGGCTTGAGCGGGCAAACTCTTATTTCCTACATAAAAAACGGCGCTTATTGCAATGATCACAAATACAGAAGCAGCTACTAGGTATTGTGCCCATTGAGGAAAAGAAATAATTTTTGCAGGTGACTTTTCTTTGGAGGAAACAAAATCCCATTTCCATTTATCAAAATAATTTTCATCAACTGAATAAACATTCCTTTTTGAAACGAAAGCGAGGATTGGTGCAATTTCGTCCAATTCTTCACTCCTATTCATTTCTTCCGCTCCTGCATTTCCGGCTTTGATTTTTTTCAAAATAGTGTGAGGCAAAGATTCAAAGTAACCGACTGGCGCAGAAAATGGCAATTGAATAGCAGGAAGGTAAACCGGGTTTTCCAGGATTTTAGCAAGAATTCTTTCACTGAGGTCATTAAAATAACCATCCGGTATTTCATTCAACATGTTGTTCGAAATACCAGCTAATAAAGGGCTTATGCCTTTCAATTCCTGCCGTGTATGTTCTCCATCTTTCATAGCGCCTGTTTTAGACCATTAATTTATACCAAAGTTTAATTTTCTTTTAAAAATGCTTCCACTTTTTTAGCCGCATGATGATAGCTCGCTTTCAGTGCCCCTTCACTTGTTTCAAGTATTTTACTCATTTTTTCATAAGGCATTTCATCATAATATCGCAGGTTAAAAACCAGTCTTTGTTTTTCCGGTAATTGTTGGATGGCCAATTGCAGTTTCCATTCAAGTTTTGACGCGTCGAAATTTTTATCAGCTATAATTTTATTAGCCAGCCCGGATTCCTCATCACTTAAAGAAACGGAAGACCTTTTCTTTTGCTGTTCCAAAAAAGTCAGGCATTCATTCGTGGCGATACGGTACATCCAGGTAAAAAGCTGACTATCCCCGCGAAAATTTTCCAATGCATTCCAAACTTTAATAAAAACATTTTGCAAAACATCATCTGTATCATCATGAGTGATTACCAGTCGCCGGATATGCCAGTACAATTTTTCCTGGTATTTCTTTACAATTAAGGTAAATGCTTTTTCCCGGCTTGCTGGTAATTTAAATTCTTCTAATAGTTCCTTATCGTCTGGATACATGCAGGGAAATGTTTTGCTGATATGAAATGCTTTCTAATAAGATGCCAATATTAAGAAAAAGTTTAAGTTCTGCATTTGTACAAAAGGTTATAGTTTTTCTTTCAGTATTTCTGCAACGATTTCAGGGTCCAGTAAGGAAGTGGTATCTCCCAGATTTTCCGTTTCACCTTCGGCAATTTTCCGGAGAATCCGTCGCATGATTTTCCCGCTCCTCGTTTTGGGAAGCCCGCGTACAATCTGAATTTTATCCGGCTTGGCAAAATGCCCGATCTGCTCAGCAACCATATCCCGGATTTTTTGTTCAGCCTGGTTTCCTGAAGGTTTTTCACCATCTAAAATTACAAATGCATAAATTCCATGGCCTTTTATATCGTGCGGAAAAGCTACAACCGCACTTTCCACAACACCTTCGCTCATGTTGATGGCATTCTCCACTTCAGCAGTTCCGATACGGTGGCCACTGATATTCAGGACATCATCCACGCGGCCGGTAATCCTGAAATTTCCTTCCTTATCTTTTAAAGCGCCATCGCCGGAAAAGTACAAACCGGGATAAGTACTGAAATAATTTAGTTTGAACCTTTCATGATCACCATATGTGGTCCGCAAAATAGCAGGCCATGGACCTTTCATACATAAGTTGCCTTTAAACAAACCATCTTCTGTGGCTGTTACTTCTTTTCCTTCCTCATTTACCAAAACCGGTTGTACGCCGGGCATAGGCAAAGTTGCCCAGCATGGCCGGGATGGGGTGATGCCGGCCAAATTTGAAATGAGTATGCCGCCCGTTTCAGTTTGCCACCAGGTATCTACAATTGGGCATTTATTTTTACCGATATACTTGTCATACCATTCCCAGGCTTCAATATTTATTGGTTCACCAACGGTGCCTAAAATCTTCAGTGAAGAAAGATCTTTTCCCTCCAATGGTGCTGTGCCGAAACCCATCAGGCTGCGAATGGCAGTGGGCGCAGTATAAAAAATGTTGACCTTATATTTATCTACAATATCCCAAAACCTACCTGCATCCGGCCAGGTAGGAACACCTTCAAACATGAGTGATACGGCGCCGGCAGATAAAGGCCCATACACAATATAACTATGGCCTGTAACCCAGCCTATATCAGCGGTGCAGAAAAAAATATCCCCGGGCTGATATTGAAATACATTTACAAAAGTGTAATTGGTAAAGATCATATAACCAGCAGTTGTATGAACTACTCCCTTCGGTTTTCCTGTGGAACCGGAAGTGTATAAAATAAATAACGGGTCTTCAGCATCCATCATTTCAGGTTGAAAATTGTCATCTTTTTCTCCCAATTTATTCATTTCATCTTCCCACCATACATCTCTCCCCGGGATCATTGTTATTTCTGAATTTGTATGTTTAAATACAATGACTTTTTTTATGGAAGAAAAAGTTTCAAGTGCATCATCAATGATTATTTTTAGTGGAATTATTTTTGAACCACGAAAAGCACCATCACAGGTAATTATATAAGTTGCGCCTGCATCCTGCAGGCGGTCCAAAATACTTTGTGCGCTAAATCCTCCAAAGATGACTGAATGAATTGCACCAATTCGGGCACAGGCGAGTAATGAAATAGCCAATTCAGGCACCATGCCCATATAAATGCAAACCCGGTCGCCCTTAAGCACACCATTATTTTTCAACACATTTGCAAAACGGCAAACCTGCCGGTGAAGTTCTTTATAGGTAAAGCTTTTTGTTTCATGAGAAGGATCATTGGGCTCCCAAATAAGCGCAGTCTGATCGGCTTTATCGGATAAATGCCTGTCCAGGCAATTTTCTGTAATGTTCAGTTTTCCACCCCGAAACCATTCAATTTTAGGTTCCCGGAAATTCCATTCCAATGCTTTGTCCCATTTTTTATACCAGGTAAAAGTTTCTGCGATCTTATTCCAAAATTCTTCCGGGTTTTCAATACTTTCCCGGTATGCTTCCCGGTATTCATCTAATGATTTAATTTGATAAGAATATGCCATGCCTGAAATTTTAAGGCTAAATTTACTTCATTCTTTTTATCATAAAATATATTTTTAAAAAACTTTACATGTATTCAGAAATGGGTTCGTATAGTTTATAGTATTTTTGAAGCAATAAATAACCGGAATCAAAGTTTTTAAAATATTCAATTTTAAAATTAAAACCAACAATATGTCTTTACCAAATCATAATACGAAGGAAGGAAAAAATAAAAAGAAAAGTACCGTTCAAAAGTCAAAAACAGCCTTGCCCGGCACAAAAGTAAATGTCGTTTCCAAGGCCATGAACAGGAATCCAAAATTGACTGGCGGTTCACAGAGAGGATCATAATTTATCCAATTAAAAAATTTCTTGCTTTTAATTCGGATCCAATTATGTCAATTGAACTAAAAAATCTCGAAAAGATCTATGGCGCTCAAAAGGCAGTGGATAATATTTCATTCACAATACAAAAGGGTGAAATCGTAGGATTTTTAGGGCCAAATGGCGCAGGAAAAAGTACGACATTTAAAATATTAACAGGCTACATGGAACCTGACAAGGGTGCAGCATTTGTTTGTGGTTTAAATGTTACAGAAAATCCACTTGCTATCAAACAAAAAATCGGTTATCTCCCGGAATCAAATGCTTTGTATTATGATATGTATGTACGGGAATATATTTCTTTTATAGCCGGCGTCCACCGGCTTTCGCAACCCAAAAAAGCCCTTGAACATGTCATTCAAATAACCGGCCTGGGAAGTGAATCCAAAAAGAAGATCGGTCAGTTATCAAAAGGCTATAAACAACGTGTTGGCCTTGCAGCCGCATTAGTACATAATCCGGAAGTGCTCATACTGGATGAACCAACCAGTGGTCTTGACCCCAACCAAATCGTTGAAATCAGGAATGTTATTAAGGAACAGGGAGAAAATAAAACAGTCTTGTTTTCATCACATGTACTACATGAAGTGCAAGCCATTTGTGACCGGATCATCATTATTCATCATGGAAAAATTGTTGCGGATAATTCTTTAGAAAATCTCAATGCCGGTAACAATAACAAACGGGTTAAAATTGCTTTCGAGGAAAAATTGAATACTGACAATTTTAAAAATATCCCGGGATTATTGCAGGTTGACCGACTAAACGCACATCAATGGTCGCTGTTTTCTGCGGATACAACATTATTAAGAAAGCAGCTATTGGAATTCGCTGTTCAGCAAAATCTCAATATTCAATCACTTGAAGTGGAATCCGGTAATCTTGAAGAAATTTTCAGGGAACTCACCATGCATTAAATTACTTCATTTATCAGGAAATAAAAGCCACAAATTATTTTATAATTTTCTTATATAAAAACGTATAGATTTTATCTGTACAAACAAAGATGTAACTGTAGTATTTAGTATATTCGCTGACTTTAAAAAGCATTAAAATTTTGAAGGCTGAACATAATTATGACTGAAGAAAAAAATGAGTTGAATTCGCCAGAAAAAAACACGTACGGCGCAGAGAGTATCCAGGTATTAGAAGGCCTGGAAGCCGTAAGAAAAAGGCCGGCAATGTATATTGGCGATGTGAGCGCTAAAGGCTTGCACCACCTTGTATATGAAGTAGTTGACAACTCGATTGACGAAGCCCTTGCCGGGTATTGTAAAAATATATCTGTAACCATTCATGAAGATAATTCGATCAGTGTAACGGATGATGGCCGGGGTATTCCTACCGGCATCATGAAAAAAGAAGGTATCAGCGCTTTACAGGTAGTAATGACTGTTTTACATGCCGGGGGAAAATTTGATAAGAATACCTATAAAGTCTCTGGTGGTTTACATGGCGTCGGTGTGAGTTGTGTCAATGCTTTGAGTTCAACATTGATCGTAAACGTATATAGGGATGGCAAAATATTCGAACAGGAATATCATAAAGGCATCCCTGCTTACCCGGTTCGGGAAAAAGGAACCAGTGATAAAACCGGCACTTCTGTACATTTCTGGCCGGATGATACAATCTTCCAGGTCACTGAATATAACCGGGATACACTGGAAAGCCGTTTGAGGGAACTTTCTTTTCTAAATAAAAAGATCAACATTAGTATGTCTGATCTACGGGATAAAAATGATGATGGAACCACTTATTTTAAGAATTTTTACAGTGAAGGAGGCATCGTGGAATTCGTGGAAATGCTGGATAAAAATGGTAAAAGAAATTCATTGATTCCTCAAACACTGTATGTGGACGGTCATGATCCAGTATCAAACGTAGCAGTAGAAGTAGCACTTACTTATAATGACGATTTTAAAGAGCATATTTTTTCTTATGTAAATAATATTAATACGATTGAAGGCGGAACGCATGTTACCGGTTTTCGCCAGGCACTCACCCGGGTCTTTAAAAGCTATGGCGATAAGCAGGGGTTTTTTGAAAGAGCAAAAGTAAATATTGAAGGAGATGACTTTCGCGAAGGACTGAGTGCCATTATATCCGTGAAAGTACCAGAGCCACAATTTGAAGGGCAAACAAAAACCAAATTGGGCAATAGTGAAGTGAGTGGTGTGGTGCAAGTAACGGTCGCCAGGGTTTTAGAAGCATACCTTGAAGAAAATCCAAGGGATGCGAAAAACATTATTAATAAAGTAATATTAGCTGCGCAGGCACGGGTTGCTGCCAAAAAAGCCCGTGAAATGGTTCAGCGCAAAACAGTACTGAGTGGAAGTGGTTTGCCGGGAAAACTGGCAGATTGTAGTGAGCGCGATCCGGAAAAATGCGAATTATACCTTGTGGAGGGAGATTCGGCAGGCGGCACAGCCAAACAGGGCCGTGATAGGAGTTACCAGGCAATTCTACCTTTACGCGGTAAGATTTTGAACGTTGAAAAAGCGATGGAACATAAGATTTATGAAAATGAAGAGATCAGGAATATGTACACGGCATTGGGTGTTACAGTAGGCACAGCCGAAGACCCAAAAGCTTTAAACCTGGCCAAACTCCGCTATCATAAATTAATTATAATGACGGATGCTGATGTGGATGGAAGCCATATTGCAACTTTGATCCTCACATTTATTTTCAGGTATATGAAGGAGTTGGTGGAACATGGATATGTGTACATTGCCCAGCCACCTTTATACCTAATTAAAAAAGGTAAAGAACAGGAGTACGCTTATAATGAAGAACAGCGAAAGTTTTATATAGCAAAATTAGGTGCAGGAAAAGATGACAGTGTTTCTATACAACGTTATAAAGGCCTCGGTGAAATGAATGCTTCCCAATTGTGGGAAACTACGATGGATCCTGCGCGCCGGACTTTGAAAAGAATTACGATAGAAAGTGCCGCGGAAGCGGATCGAATTTTCAGCATGCTGATGGGTGATGAAGTCCCACCCCGACGGGAATTTATTGAAACCCATGCACGATACGCGAAAATAGACGTCTGAGCAAATACTCATTTTAAAAGCTGGATATCGCATTCGTACTATTGTGGCTTTTATGCAGAACTATAGGCAGGTATGGCAAATTTACTAAAGGCAGTGGTGGAAGTTTCCTTTATGCAATCAATGCAGAATATATGGATAAGTCCGGTTTTGATGTAGCGGCACGCTATGATGGCATTAGTAATAATGGCACAATTTCATACATTGGGCTTCGTATTGGTTATAATTTTAACCTGAAAAAATAGTCAATTTTTTATTTATAAATAAAAGCCTGTATATCCGGCTTTTATTTTTTTTTCTATAATAGGATTAGATTGTGTATGTTTACCCAATTGATTTATTTTTTCATTCATTAAATTCTATAAAAATGGACACATCCAAAATGATTAAAGCATATTGCTTAAAGACAAAAGAAAAAAATGTTCCCATGCAGGATGCTGTCATCCGCAAAACAGTCAAAGGCGGGTACATGGCAGCAGGACATGACGGTAAGGGTAATAAAATGGCGGCTATTTTAAGTGAAGTAAAAGCAAAGCAGGCCATTGCTGATGGTGTAGCAAAAAAAGATTATTAATTTAAGTTTTTTTGATTAAAAAAGTGGCTTATAAAAAGCCACTTTTTTTTGCCCCATACTTTTTCATCCACTGTTAATTAATCTTAAAAAGTATTTCTATATTAAACCTCTTTCTTATATGGCATCTAATTTGAAATATTTTTTAAAATTATTTCGTCATTCTTACAAAATTTTCAAACATCAAATGATAAACAAGAAGCCATGAAAAAGTTATTCTTCACTCTCTCCACATGTATCATAGTTTTTTTGGTTGGGTGCAAAAAAACAGATATTAATCCTGATATTCCAGGTGGTTACCAGGGTCCCATCACCTATGATTATAGTAATTCTTTTTTAGCGAATTCTAACAGGTTTGATACGATACCTTTATATACCACAGCAGAACTTGAAGAAAAAAATGGCATATACGGGCAGAATGTAAATTATTATGGGGAAATGCAGGATTTGCCTTTTATTTTTAAAGCGCCTCCTCTAGCTAGCGACACTTTAAAAAAACGACCCTTTGTTATTTTTATCCATGGGGGTGGATTTGTGGGTGGTTCATACGATGATGATACTGCAATACTCGCTGTAGAATATTTTGCACAGCGCGGCTATGCCGCGGCAACAATGGAATACAGGCTTGGCTGGAATACAGGTGGAAAAGTACCCGACGATTGTGTAGGCGATACTACCTCAATGGCTGAAGCAGTTTACCGGTCAGACCAGGATTTACAGGCAGCCTTACGTTACTTCACAGCAAATGCCGGTGAATATGGCATTGATCCTGATCAAATTTTTATATTTGGTAGTAGTGCCGGTAATGTGGCTGCAACTGCTACTACTTTTATGACGCAGGACGACTTTAATGCTGTACTTCCTGATGCAGTGAATACTTTGGGTGCTTTAAGTACTTCATCAAATTCTCTCAGAAATTCATATAATATCCAAGCCCTGCTCACTAAAAATGGCTTTGCTCTTTTCAATAAAGATTATATCAGCCTGGAAAATTGTAAACCCATATTTTTTATGCAGGGAACTGATGATGAAGTATTACCATTTTCACAAGGAACGCCTTATTACTGCCCTTATTATCCTGTATCTTATGGTTCAGATATTGTAAAAACCATTTTGGAGTCCTATAAATTTCCATATACACAATATGCCGAGATTGGAGGTTTGCACAAAGTGGATTATCCTTTAGAATTCGCTGTGAATCAAATGTGCAGGTTTATTAAAAACCTCTGGTCTGCCAACTATCGCTATACCGAATTTCAAAATTATACAATGGTAAAGGATCAGCAAATTCAATAACCTCTTTCACTTCCGTACTTTTTTTTAAATTTGTAAAAAAAAATCATGAATAAAAAATATATCGTTTGGCAATTTATCGCAGTTCTTTTCATTTTTTCATCCTGTAATATTTTAAAATATCCCGGCAAAAGAAGAGGCAATACAGGCACAAATACACAAAATCAAACGCCCTATCCGCAACAACCCCAAGTGGATGAAGTGCCATATCCCGTAGCTTATGATTTTAAAAACACTACACTTGCTTCTTCTCCCTTGTATGGTGAAAAAATTATATATGCTTCCTCAGATATTAAAAGTAGCATGGGAACTTATGGTAGTAACACGACTTATTCAGGCAGTAAAATAGATCTTCAATATTTTTTTGCTGCGCCAAATGATAAAACCCCAGCCAAAAGGCCTTTTATTTTATTAATTCATGGAGGTGGATTTTTAGCTGGCTCATATAAATCTTCTATGACTCCAGCTTTATTATTTGCCCAAAGAGGTTATGCTACCGCAAGTATTGATTACAGGCTGGGATGGAATACCGGCGGATCAACCCCGATTAAATGTAAAGGTGATACAACAAGTATGTATAAAGCAGTTTATCGCGCAACACAGGATGCCAGGGCAGCTTTACGCTATTTTGTAGCGAATGCGGATCAATATGGTATTGATACCAGCCAGATTTTTATTTTTGGCAGTAGTGCTGGAAATATTACAGCTTCTGCTGTGACATTTATGACCCAGCAAGATTTTGACACCAAATTACCCGGTATAGAAAATAGCCTTGGCAGCCTTTATACTGCATCCAATAACCTGCGAAATGAGTTTCATATAAAAGCCTTATTAACTGTTACAGGTTTTGGCCTGGTGAGTAGGTCTTATATCAATAGCTCGAATGCATTGCCGGTATTTTTTATGGTGCGGGCAAACGATCCTGTTTTACCCTATGGCCATGAACCCGCTTTTAAATGCAGGAATTATTTCCTCCTTTATGGTGCTTCTGAAGTTAAGAACTTTGTAAAGTCTTATAACATGCCTTATACACTATATACAGAATCCGGCGCAGGCCATAAAGTAGGTTATACCGATGATTTTGTTGTGAGTGCTATGAGCAGTTTTGTAAAAAGATTATGGTCCGGAGATTACCGCTTCCAAGAGTACTATGACTATACCAATAAAATGGACTCCAAAGTTAGCCCGTAATATTTTTTTAAAAAAAATTTAAATTTTTTGTTATTATTTCAAAAAATGTATTATGTTTACTTTCGCATTTAATTAAAAGTACCATTTCCAACCTGGAATTGCCACTTTTATTAGAATGACACCAATATCCTGCCAGCTAATTTTCTTTTAAATCCGTTTTTTTAAAAAAGTAAACATTCAATTATGAAAACATCTATCATTCTTACTGCCCTGGTTATGGCGGGCACCTTTACCGCATGCCATAAAACTTCTTTTGTAGCAGAGCAAAATGATGCCGGGGCTTATGGTTCCACAGGAAAATCATTTGCCGGAGACGTTCCGGATACAATGTGTATTCCTATTAATGAAATGGGAAGCCAAACTTACCTTGGATACCAGGGCGGTTTTTATCCAAATGGAGCAACAGTTCCTCAAGGACAATATGCCGCAGACCTCGACTCCATCAATAAAACAATCTGGGGCCTGGATACCGCTGGTAATCGTAGAAACAAAGCAGGCACAATCGTTATTGGTGGAATTGGTGCTTGTTTAAGTGGTGCACCTATTAGTGGCCTGCGCCGAAGGAAGAAAAATCCAAACACGGTTCTGAACATCAATTGGGTCAATTTTGAAGCTGGCGGTCAGGGTGCTTCCTGGGAAGATATAGCTGATCCAAACAGTAATTTATGGGACTATATTAGTCAGAAAATAGTCTATCAGAATACAACTTACAAACAAGTACAAATGCTGTGGATGACTACTGATGATTCATCTACAGTTACTGACTGGCCTACACGTCCTTTAATAGCTAAAGAAAATATTAAATCAGCAGCCAGGACTTTAAAGATGAAGTTTCCAAACTTGAAAATTTTATACATGGTTGGCCGCCCTTATACCTGGGATTTAGCGTTAGACGGTAAAATAACCAATGTCCGAAGCAGAAATCCTGCTCCTTATCACCAGGGTTGGGCTGAGAAATGGGCAATAGAAGACCAGATCAACGGTGATCCTGGTATGGCTTATAACGGGCCAAATGCAGTAGCACCTATTCTTACATGGGGAGAATATCAATGGACACATGCGAAAGCGCCAAATGCTGATGGTTTTTTCTGGCTGCCTTCAGATACACGTGATGGCTTGCACCCAACAGATGAGGGTAAAGATAAAATTGCCCAGTATTTCTGGAACTTCTTCTACACAGACCCTTATGCTTCTCAATGGTTTCTTAGATAATCTTAGATAAATAATAAATCGTTTTAAAAGCCTGTTAACAATTGACAGGCTTTTTTTTAACTATATTTTTATGGATACAGACATGTTCATTTTAAATAAAAATTGATATAAAGCCACCATGTCCGCAATATTTTTTACAAGCAAAATAAAATTATTGCCGGATTGTTTTAATTGCCCCTGGTTCGTACCCGTTTGTAAATATTCTAAAATCCTTTTAAATAAATCCGATTCAAAATATGGTGAATCATTTTTATTAATGAAATAACAGCGCATATTTTCATGTTTTAAAGTCATTTTTTCAAAGCCCAGATCAACTGCCAGCCAGCGGCAGCGTATCGTGATAAAAAGATCTTCAACTTCTTTCGGAATGGGGCCAAAGCGGTCAATCATATCATCTTTGAAAATCTGAAGTTCACCTTCATTTTCGCATTGATCGAGCCTTGTATATAAAGACAATCTTTCCGTAATACTTTCCACATAATCATCAGGAATCAATATTTCAAGATCCGTATCAATAGTACAATCTGAAACAAAATCATCCTGCCTGCTGATCTCTTCTTTGAATAATTCCTTGAAATCACTTCGCTTTAATTCACGGACTGCTTCATTCAAAATTTTCTGGTAGGTTTCTATTCCAATATCTGCAATAAAACCGCTCTGTTCTCCACCGAGCATATTTCCAGCGCCACGTATATCCAGATCGCGCATGGCAATTTGAAAACCACTTCCAAGCTCACTGAATTGTTCGAGCGTTTGCAAGCGTTTCCGTGAGTCAGCCGGCAAAGTGCTTAATGAAGGTGCGAGTAAATAACAAAATGCTTTGCGGTTACTCCTGCCTACACGGCCACGCAACTGGTGTAAATCACTCAAGCCAAAATGATGCGCATTATTTATAATGATCGTATTCGCATTTGAAATATCAACACCACTTTCTATAATATTTGTACAAACCAATACATCATATTCCTTATTGATAAAATCCATGACCCTTTTTTCCAAAATATTGCCTTCCAACTGGCCATGGGCAAATCCAATTTTTAAATCCGGGCAAAGGCCTTGTATAATGCCGGCCATTTCGCTCAATCCCAATACCCGGTTGTGAATAAAAAAAACCTGGCCATTTCTTTCTGTTTCATAATAAATCGCATCGCGGATGAATTCCTGGTTGAAAACATGGACTTCCGTGTGTATCGGTTGGCGGTTTGGCGGCGGCGTATTGATAATACTAAGATCTCTCGCACCCATTAATGAAAACTGCAACGTCCGCGGGATTGGCGTTGCCGTAAGTGTAAGGCAATCTACACTGGCTTTGATTGTTTTTAATTTTTCCTTATGGCCTACTCCAAATTTTTGTTCTTCATCAATGATCATTATGCCCAGGTCTTTGAATTGAGTGCTTTTTCCCAGCAAACCATGTGTACCAATTATAATATCAATTTTACCCAGTGCTAATTTTTGCAAAATTTCCTTTTTTTCGGCCGCTGATTTAAACCTGTTCAAATATTCAACCTGCACCGGGAATTCCTCCAGGCGTTCTGAAAAAGTTTTATAATGCTGAAATGCAAGAATAGTAGTTGGCACAAGCACTGCAGCCTGCTTGCCATCCACACAAGTCTTAAATGCTGCACGGATGGCGATTTCCGTTTTTCCAAAACCTACATCACCACATATCAACCGATCCATCGGCGCCGGACTTTCCATATCTTTTTTTACATCTGTAGTCGCTTTATTTTGATCGGGCGTGTCTTCAAACATGAAAGAAGCTTCCAATTCCGTTTGCATATAAGTATCAGGCGAATGAGCGAATCCTTTCTGCGCTTTTCTTTTTGCATATAATTTTATAAGATCAAATGCAAGTTCTTTTACTTTTACTTTTGTTTTTTCCTTGAGCTTATTCCAGGCATTACTACCCAATTTATAAATTTTAGGTGCCGTTCCTTCCTTGCCTGTAAATTTTGAAATTTTATGCAATGAATTAATATTCACATATAAAATATCCCCGTCTTTATAAATGATCCGCACAGCTTCCTGCATTTTACCATTGCTTTCCAATTTTTGCAAGCCACTATATGTGCCAATTCCATGATCAATATGTGTAACAAAATCGCCGGGTTGCAGTTCCCGTAAAGTTTTTAAAGTAAGCGCCTTGTTTTTATTATACGCCTGTTTGATTTTATACTTATGGTAGCGTTGAAATATCTGGTGATCGGTATAACAAAGAATTTTCAGCGAATGATCTATGAAACCTTCATGGATTGAATAAATGACAGAATTAAAATCAATTTCAGTTTGCAAATCAGCAAAAATACTTTGAAGCCTTTCTAATTGTTTAACCTGCTCAGCAAATATGTATAGCTTATATCCCTTGGATAAATGATTTTGCAAATCCGCAATAAGCAAATCAAATTGCCTGTTGAATGCTGGCTGTGTAGCTGTTGAAAATTTAATTGTATCCTGTGAAAAAAAAGCTTCGTAGCCAAATTCAACAACCTTTTTATTTTTCATTTCTGCTTCAAGCGCACCAGCAGTAATGAAATCCTTTGGCAGCGGATCTTTAAAAAAATTCTCTTCCACATCATCAGCCCTTTTTCTTTTGCCTGAAACATTTTGCAAGAAATCATCCAATGATTGTTGCTCCTGAGAAAGTTTTTCTGCAATAACATTCCAATCCTGGATCCAGTACAATGTATTTGCTGGCATGAATTCCAGCAAGGAAATTTTTTCATTGCTTTCCCGGATATTCTCAATTTGCGGGATGATGGATACCTGGATTAAACGCCTTTCACTCAACTGCGTTTCAGGATCAAATATTCTAATACTGTCCACTTCATTGCCAAACAATTCTATTCGATAAGGTTTTTCATTTCCAAAGGAATAAATATCAAGAATGCCGCCACGCAAGGCAAACTGGCCTGGCTCATACACAAAATCCGTACGTACGAATCCATATTCCACAAAACTTTCCAATAAACCATCAAGGTCCAGTGTATCATTGCTTTTAATGTGGATCAATTTTGCCTGTAAATTTCCGGGAATCACGACCTTCTCAAACAAGGCTTCAGGGTAAGTGACTAAAATTTTTTTATTCCCCGGGCTTGCAATTTTTACCAACGCTTCGGTTCTTAAAACAATGTGGGAAGAATTCAATTCTTCAAAATTTTTCCTGGTTTTAAAAGATGATGGGAAGTAAAATAAATTGATCGCCTGTGTCAAAGACTCCAGGGAATTTTGAAAATATGCAGCTTCTTCGGCGTCGTTTAAAATGACAAGATGATTGGTGTTTGCAAAATCCGGGTTGGTATAAATACTGCTGAAAACAAATGCGTGGCTACTGCCGGTTAAGCCATCCAGGAAAATTTTATGGGAAGAATTTGAAGGAATTTCATCCTGGGGCATAAAATTCCCTGCCAACTCTTTTATAAGTGGTGATTCCTGGTAAATTTTGATCAATTCTTGTACCTTCATAACCTGCCCCCGGCAAAGATATAACCTGGAAAGGAAACCAGAATATTTATTAGCAGGATGAAAAGTTATTGTAAAATGAAATAGTATTGTATCTTCAAAAAAAAATTTATGGCTGCACCATGGCGTACTGGTAAGTTTATAAAAATAGAACAAGCAACTGCAAACACCAGGAGATACTGGATTCAAATCCCCGAGCTGGAAGATTTTGAATTTAAACCAGGGCAATTCGTTACACTGGATTTACCCATACACGAAAAAATGAATAAGCGGTGGAGAAGTTATTCAATTGCTTCGCACCCGGACGGAACAAATATTATTGAATTAGTCATTGTGTTGCTCGAAGGCGGCGCCGGCACTACCTATCTTTTCAACGAAGTAAATGAAGGCGATGAAGTATTGTTACGCGGCCCACAGGGTGTTTTCGTACTTCCGCCTGAAATAGAGAAGGACTTGTTTTTTATTTGTACCGGCACAGGAATTGCACCATTCAGGAGTATGCTGAAATATATTCAGCTTCATAACATCTCACATCAAAACATTTATCTTATTTCAGGTTGCAGACATATCCCGGATGGATTGTATAATGATGAAATGAAAAAACTGGAAGAAGAAATTCCTCATTTCACCTATATCCCAACGTATTCAAGAGAAAAAGAAGATAGTGGGGTCTGTACTGGATATGTACACGGTGTTTATGAAAGCATTGTTCAAAAAAATAAAACCGATGCTAAATTTTACTTATGTGGCTGGAAAAATATGATAGATGATGCACGCAAAAATATCGCGGCTCTCGGCTACGATAAAAAAGACATTCATTTTGAATTATATGGATAAAATCAGGAAGCCATCAATTTTACTTTCGGAGTGGGAACTTCCCGTATATTCTGAGTTTGTTCATGAGTCAAATCATCTTTAAGTTTGGTGTTTTTCTTTTCCAGTTTCAGGATACGTGCGTGATTTTTCAACATTTCATCTTCCAGGTTAAGAATACGTTTTCTTTGTTTTCTAAGTATACTGGCCTTAATAAAAACGCCAGTTAAGATTCCGGAAATAGCTGCCCCGGCAACTGAAACAATTGTAAAAGATTGTGGTAGCATCAATAAGCTAGCAAAGTTTGTCATAATTGGATATATCGTAATTAAATAATTTAACTTATAAAAATGGTAATGTTATAAATACGTAAAATCATAAATTAGGTTTACTTAGTTTTCAAGGGGGCTGCAAATATATATTAAATTTATAAACGGAGGTAGTTTTGAATAGTTTTAGTAATTGATGAGATACTGATCCTTTCCTGCAGCATAGAATCCCGGTGACGCAGTGTGACCATTTCATCCTCTTTTGACTGGTGATCTATGGTAATGCAAAATGGTGTTCCAATAGCATCCTGCCTGCGGTATCTTTTGCCAATCGTATCTTTTTCTTCATAAAAACAACGGAAATCATGCTTACAGGTTTCTAAAATATTCCTGGCTAATTCCGGTAAGCCATCTTTTTTGGTCAATGGCAGTATGGCCAGTTTAATTGGTGCAATAATTGCCGGAATATGCATCACCGTACGAGTGTCTGTACTTCCATCTTCTTTTTTTAAAACTTCTTCTTCAAAAGAATTGGACATGATTACCAGGCACATGCGGTCCAGGCCAATGGACGTTTCGATTACATAAGGAATATAATGTTTATTCAGTTCAGGGTCAAAATAGGTTAATTTTTTATTGCTGAATTTTTGATGGCTTGCCAGGTCAAAATCTGTACGGGAATGAATGCCTTCGACTTCTTTGAAACCAAATGGAAAATCATACTCTATGTCCACTGCTGCATCTGCATAATGAGCCAGTTTTACATGATCATGAAAACGATATTTTGCCGGATTAATGTCTAAAGATAAATGCCATTGCAGGCGTTCTTTTTTCCAATATTCATACCACTGCATTTGTGTGCCGGGTTGTATAAAAAACTGCATTTCCATTTGCTCAAATTCGCGCATCCGAAAAATAAATTGCCTTGCTACGATCTCATTCCTGAAGGCTTTACCGGTTTGTGCAATACCAAAAGGAATTTTCATCCGGGCACTTTTTTGCACATTCAGAAAATTTACAAAAATACCCTGGGCTGTTTCCGGCCGTAAATAAATTTCATTGGCTTCATCACTTATTGAGCCAAGTTGCGTAGAAAACATGAGATTAAACTGGCGAATGGGTGTCCAGTTAGAAGTTCCGCTCACCGGGCAGGAAATTTTATTTTTTTCAATCAAATTTTTTAAGCCATCGAAATCATCTTTTTTCAACAATGCATCCATTTCTTCCAATAATAATTTTGCTTCTTCCGGTTTATTATTTTTTTCCAGTTTTTCCGCAAAAGTTTCTATTAAATGATCAACCCTGTATCTTTTTTTACTGTCTTTATTATCAATCATCGGGTCACTGAAATTGTCCAAATGGCCGCTGGCTTTCCAGGTAGTCGGGTGCATAAAAATTGCCGCATCTATGCCGACAATATTATTATGCATCTGCGTCATACTCTTCCACCAATAATCGCGGATATTTTTTTTCAATTCACTGCCGTAAGGGCCATAATCATACACAGCGCTTAAGCCGTCATAAATTTCACTGCTTTGAAAAATAAATCCATATTCTTTGGCATGCGCGATGATGGCTTGCAATTGATTGTCGTCAGTCATACTCATAAGCGCGCAAAGATACTGGATGTGCAATCATTAAAAAAGCTGATTTGTTCAGGCCCGGCCTACTTTTTACAAATAGTTTATTGCTGATATAGCGTTTTTCAAACGTAGAGTTTCATTGCCTTCAATGATTTTCCAGGGCGTGTGTTGCTGCGCGAGCAGGTCTTTGTAAATATGAAATAATTCTATTCTTCTTTCTTCATCCGGGTATTCGCGTAATTCATCCTCGACCCAGGGCAAATCGGTATTACACAATAAATAAAAATCATATTTGCGCAGCGCAATCTGCTCTAAAATAAATGGATGGCATTTTCCAAAAACATATTCACTCCAAACTTTCAACACATATAAATCTGTATCTATAAAATAATATGCTGCATTGCCCCGATAATTTTGGAGGATATGATCTTCGAGTTTTACCTGGCCTTTTGCAATTGAAAGCAAATCCTCGTAGGTATAATCTTTCCCATTTTGCAGTAAAAATTCACGCGCATATTCCGGGCACCAGGGCGCGGAGAAATGTTTGGAGAGTGATGCAGAAAGCGTACTTTTCCCCGTGCTTTCAGGCCCGATCGCAACTATTTTTTTCATGCGCTTTCAGCTTTGTATTTTTTCATCCATTCCATTAAACCGGCAATAGCTAAAATTAAAAACAATACAAACATCAATGCGAAAAGAACCAGGTGTTTATAGAAAAATAATGGAATGGCCACCAGGTCTGAAATAATCCATGCGATCCAGTTTTCTATTTTTCTAAGTGCCATCCACCACATGGCCGTAATTGCTGACGATGACACAAAAGAATCCAATATGGGTACTGTACTATTTGTATAATTTTTTAATAAAAAATAAATGCCGGCCCAACCAACAACAAAAAATATGATGCCGATAATATATTCAAATTTACCACACCATCGAATCGGATATGTATAGGTGTCGCCTTTTTTTAATACCCAGTGATACCAGCCATAAATGCTCATAAACACATAAAAAATATTCAACACACTATCTGCGTATAGTTGAGCAACAAAACATACATAGACAGCTATTGCTACACCAATAATTCCTGTTGGATAAACAAGAATATTATTTTTCTTTGCATACCAGACACTGGCAAGCTGTAGAATAGTTGAAACAAATTCCAACAAAGAAAATTGCTGAAGGTCAAGAATTAACTGGTGATAAATTTCCGGGAAGCTCATTTGTAAAAACGTCAAAGATAACTTTATCTTTATTAGTTAAGGATGCAGCTTTGCCATTCAGGAAAGACTATTATCTTTAAAAAATTATTTTTAAAAAATATATATATGAAAATTGCTGTTTTAGGTGCAGGCATGGTTGGAAGAGCCATGGCTATTGACCTGGCACATGATTATGACGTAACTTCTTTTGATAAAAACGCGGAAAACCTTAAAATTTTTCATGCTAAAAATACAAAAGTTCAAACGCAGGAAATGGATTTATCTGATTTCGCGCAATATGAAAAAACATTTAGAGGCTATGATCTGTTAATTACGGCAGTGCCCGGTTTCATGGGGTATGCTGTTTTAAAAGCTGCCATTGAAGCTGGTAAAAATGTAGCAGATATTTCCTTTTTCCCTGAAAATGCATTGGACCTGGACTCATTTGCAAAAGAAAAAAATGTGACCGTGATCACCGATATCGGTGTTGCACCCGGCATGAGCAATTTGATTTTGGGAAAGTATAATGAAGAAATGGATATTTCAGAATTTGAGTGTTATGTCGGAGGCTTACCAAAACTTCGAAAAAAACCTTTTGAATATAAAGCGCCATTTTCTCCGGTGGATGTGATTGAAGAATATACACGCCCGGCACGATTAAAAGAAAACGGTGTGATCGTTACCAAACCTGCATTAAGTGAAAGAGAGCTGATGGATTTTAATGAAGTGGGTACCCTGGAAGCCTTTAATACCGATGGTTTGCGGAGTTTATTATTTACCATGGAACATATTCCCACCTTAAAAGAAAAAACACTTCGATACCCGGGACATATAGACCTGATCATTGCGCTGAAGCAGGCAGGATTTTTCAATCCTGAAAAAATAGACTTCGGCGGACAATTGATTTCACCGCTTGCTTTTTCCTCTAAAATTTTATTCGATGATTGGAAACTCGGTGAGGAAGAAGAAGAATTAACGATCATGAAAGTCTTCATCAGCGGATATAAAAACGGTCAGCCAAAACATGCTTTATATACTTTATTGGACAGGTATGACGCGGCTACCAAAACTTCCTCCATGGCACGCACAACAGGTTACACATGCACGGGTGCGGCAAATTTGATATTGAAAAATATGTTTACAAAAAAGGGCGTTTTTCCACCTGAGCTGGTAGGATGTGATGCTGCCTGCTTTGAGTTTATTTTTCAATATTTAAAAGACAGGAATATAATGTGGAATAAAGTGATGTAACAACTTTAAGGTATATACAAACGGAAACTTTTTTTCAAAATATTTATTTGAATGTTTTCTTCCGTCTCAGCGGGTTCACCATCTATATGCAAAGGCGCGTGTTTTAAATTATGTATGGTGATCGAAGGTGTTTGAAAATAAAGAATATTATTTTTGGAAACTTCATTTACCAGGGTTTGAAGCCGGTTATTTCCACGGATTTGTTTGAGAATGGCAAAAGGTAATTTTGCCTTATTCATTTTCTGTACGATCACGATATCCAGCAAGCCGTCACTCAGGCTGGCGTGAGGCGCTATTTTTACATGGTTACCAAACTGGTTGCTATTGGCAATGCTAATAAAAAAAGCTTCTGTAAAAAACGAATGGCCCTCCAGTTCAATTTCAAACTGGTAAGGATGTGCCTTGAAAAAATGCAATAAACTTTGTTGTGTATAGGAAAGCAGGCCGCGGTATGCTTTTTGGGCAAACACATGTGCCACTTTTGCATCAAATCCCAGGCCGCTCAACATGCAGGAAAACCTGCCATTGACTTCAAATGCATCAATGTATTTCGGTTCACCATTTAAGATAAGCTCAAGTGCTTTCGTTATTTTTTTGGAAATACCTGCAGTAAAAGCCAGGCCATTTCCACTTCCACAAGGAATAATTCCAAAGTTGATTTTTACTTGAGCATTTACCATTGAACCTACTACCTGGTTTACCGTTCCATCACCACCAACCAACACGATATCTGATATTCTTTCTAATCTTATTTTTTCAACTAAAAAATCATAATTGCCCAAAGAATTGGTGGGTAATATTTCAAAAGATAAATTGTGAGCAGCACAAAAATCTTTTATCTCCTGGATTACAATATCTTTTTTTGCAGTGCCGGAAATTGGGTTGATGAGGAAAATAAATTTTCTCGGCATTCTTATGGCATTTTACTAAACAATCGTTTTGCTGTCAAAAATATTTCAGCACATCCCTCAAAGGTATTGACAAAAAAATTGAGTATATATGTTTTCAAACAGGAAACTGCATTACCATTTCAGCAATACACTTGCCCATGTAAACCCACTGCCAAATGCAGCAAGGCAAACAAGATCGCCCTTTTCAATCAAACCATTTTGCCATGCTTCACATAATGCCATCGGTATAGATGCAGCAGTTGTATTTCCATATTTCTGGATATTGTTGAAAACCTGGTCATCTCTTAATTTTAATTTCTGCTGCACAAACTGGCACAAACGCAAGTTGGATTGATGGAAAATCATCATACCCAAATCCTCAGGCTTTTTGTCATTTGCATTCAGTGCTTCCATAATAACTTCTGGTAGCATGATCATGCCTTTTCGCAAAACAGGCTGGCCATTCATAAAAGCAAATATTTCTCCGGAATCGAGCATTTCCTGTGTGATGAGGGTTCCGCCAAATTCTCCGGAAAGATCATAAGTTGCGAGATCTTTTTCTACCCAATGATTCCCATGTGATCCGGGATTGAACATACCCAACATCTCTGCATAATTTCCATCACTGTGTAAATGTGTACTGAGTATTCCGCGGTTTTCATCTTCAGAAGGTTGCAATATCGCTGCCGCGGCACCGTCTCCAAATAAGGTTGCTAAAGTTCTGCCACGTGTGGAAAAGTCCATTCCATAAGATTGCTTTTCCGCACCGATCACTAAAATATTTTTATACATGCCGGATTTGATGAACTGGTCGGCAGTACTTAATGCATACAAAAAACCTGTACACTGCGTACGGATATCCATCGCACCAACATTGCCAATTTCAAGCGCACGCTGAACCAATACGCCACAACCCGGAAAATAATAATCCGGTGTAAGTGTTGCAAACAATATAAAATCAATATCATCCTTTGAAATGCCTGCTCGCTCAATAGCTACTTTTGCAGCTTCTGCACCCATGGATGCTGTGGTTTCTTTGGTACGATGCGCAAAGCGTCTTTCTTCGATGCCCGTATGCTCGCGGATCCATTTATCATTGGTATCCATGTACTTTGAAAGCTCATCATTTGTTACTATGCGCTCCGGAACATACATGCCTATCCCGGCGATTACACTGTGTTTCATAAAAAAATTTGAGGCACGAAGGTAAAAAGTAGAAAAAAATAAATTGTTAAAGTAGCTTCGTTTCGCTTATCCATACATTACAATTACTGTTTTTTTGATTCAATCTTCTAGCCAATACTTCATTACTATGAGTGTTATAACACATCGATTTAAAGCGCTGGATGTTTTTAGGGGAGTGACCATTTGTTTGATGATCATTGTAAATACGCCCGGTTCATGGGATTATGTGTATGGACCATTGGATCATGCTGTATGGAATGGTTTTACCCCAACTGACCTGGTATTTCCGTCTTTTTTATTTGCCGTTGGTAATGCCATGAGTTTTGTAATTCCAAAATGGGAAGAAAAGGGCAATTTTTTTGTTATTAAAAAAGTGCTGACACGTACATGCATTCTTTTTTTAATTGGTTATTTAATGTACTGGTTTCCCTTTTTCCGTTTAGACAGTCAGCACCATATTCAATCATTTCCCATGTCTGAAACGCGTATCCCTGGTGTATTACAGCGAATTGCATTAGCATATGGTGCAGCTTCATTAATGCTGCATTTTTTGAAAAAAAGGCAAGCTCTTTTTGCCAGTATTTTTATATTGATCGCTTATTGGGGTATTCTTTATTTTTTTGGAAATGCACCGGATCCATACAGTATTCACGGGAATGTGGTATTGAAAATTGATACCTGGTTTTTTGGTATAAACCATTTATATACCGGCGAAGGTTTTCCTTTTGACCCGGAAGGTTTGCTCAGTACACTCCCTTCCATTGTAAATGTTGTAGCAGGTTTTTTTGCCGGATATTTTTTGCAAAAAAATGGAAAGAATTATGAAAGCCTGTTCAAACTGATCCTCGTTGGATTCATTTGTTTCGTTATTGCCTGGTGGTGGAACCTGGTTTTTCCCATCAATAAAAAAATATGGACGAGTTCTTATGTTATGCTTACGATTGGGCTCGATTGCATGATCCTTGCTGCAATTGTATATATGATAGATATCAAACAGAAAAAAACAGGCGTTTACTTTTTTGATGTATTCGGCCGAAACCCTTTGTTTATCTATCTCTTGTCAGAATTAGCCGTTGTCATTTTAAGTATGATACCGATCCAGGGAACAAACCTTTTAGATTGGCTATATATTCATATTTTTTCAAATGCCGGAAATTATTTTGGTTCATTTCTTTTTGCTGTTGCTTTTATGCTTTGCTGCTGGCTAGCCGGATATTTTCTTCATAAAAAGAAAATTTATATCCGGATTTAGATATTTTTAATTTATCAAAAATTTTCAGCCTGTTTTTTTCGTAAATAGCTTTTATATAATTGTACTTATTTTTACACCGATGAAATTAAGCATAATCATTCCTACGCTGAATGAAGGAGAATTAATTGAAAAGCTGGTTCGATATATTTTCGAACATACTAATGAACAGGATATAGAAGTCATTGTTTCAGATGCGGGCAGTAAAGATCAAACAGCCTTGAAAGCCGCAGCAGCCGGGGCTATTACACTGCAGTGTCCGGAAAAAGGCAGGGCTGCTCAAATGAATTTTGGTGCCAAATCTGCGAAAGGTGATGTGCTTTATTTTGTGCATGCAGATTCATTTCCACCCAAATCATTTGCACATGATATCAGCAATGCTACCCGGAATGGTTTTGCACTCGGCCGTTATCGCACAAAATTTGATACATCCAATTTGCTTTTAAAAATGAACGCGTTCTTTACGCGCTTTGATTTTTTTATGTGCTATGGTGGTGACCAGACTTTATTTATACAAAAAAAATTATTTGACAGCATTGAAGGATTTAATAAAAAAATGCTGATCATGGAAGAATATGATCTTGTAGAAAGAGCCAGGATAAAAGGGAAGTATAAAATTTTTCCAGGAAAAGCACTTATTTCAACCAGGAAATATGATAGCAATAGCTGGCTGCGTGTGCAAAGAGCCAATTATAAAGTCATACAACTCTATAAAAAAGGCGTGCCGCAGGCAGAACTTGTAGCTACTTATAAAAATATGCTGGATTATAAGTGATTCATTTTACCAGGAAAATGTTTTAAAAAAAATCAAACGTTTAAATTAAGTATAAAGAAATCGAAGCCCAATGGCAATTTCTTACAGAACGCTTAGTTTTGGAAAATATGTGGATGATCTGCAAAAAAGAATGGAGGCAATTTTTTAGCACCCTTACGGGCTATCTCGCCATCATTATTTTTTTATTATTAAATGGTTTATTATTATTTGTATTTCCTGATACAAGTATTTTGAATTTTGGTTATGCTACATTAAGCGGTTTTTTTGCACTGGCTCCCTGGGTTTTACTTTTTTTAATTCCAACAGTGACCATGCGCAGTTTTGCCGATGAATATAAAACCGGCACTTTTGAAATTTTAAAAACTTTGCCGCTTTCACCATCTGCAATCGTTTGGGGGAAATTTTTCGGCGCATTATTAATTGTTTTGCTGGCATTGATCCCAACACTCATTTATGCTTTTTCTATTCAGTCATTAAGCAGTACAGGCGGACTGGATATCGGTAGTACGGCCGGCAGTTATCTTGGCCTGCTTTTCCTTGGTGCGGCATTTACATCTGTTGGAATTTTTACAAGTAGTTTTACCAATAATACTGTCGTCGCTTTTATAATCGCGGCTTTTGCCTGCTTTTTTTTATATACAGGTTTTGATGCGATCAGTAAATTGCCCGTATTTGCAAACGGCCCCGATTATTATATTGAAATGCTGGGTATTCAATTTCATTATGCGAATATTAGTAAAGGTGTAATTGATTTGCGTGATCTCTTATATTTTTTCAGCCTTAGTTTCTTTTTTATTTTACTCACCCAAAAAAATATCCGTAGAAAATAAATGCAGCTTTTAAAAAAAATATATGCATCGCGTTTTTTCTGGATCGTGGCACTCATTATTTTTTTAGTGATCTGCTGGGGCAGTTCTTCTTTGCGCTACACGCTGGATCTCACGGCAGAAAAGCGTTTCAGCCTGGGTGAACCCACAAAGGATTTATTGAACAGTTTAGATACGCCCATACAAATACAGGTTTTCCTGGCAGGGGACTTACCGGCAGATTATAAAAAATTGGCCATGTCCACTAAAGATTTGCTGGACGAATTTCGTGATATTAGTCACAATGAAGTGCGTGTAAATTTTGAAGTACCGGGTGAAGGTTTACCAGATAGCAGCAAAGCAATGTTGTACGACAGCCTGCAAAAAATGGGTGTAGTATTTGAAACCAATGAAGATTTTTCAGATAATTCCGGGAAAGCTACAAGGCAAATAATTATTCCATCTGCAATTGTTACGTATAAAAATTTAAGGCCATTTATCATAGACCTGCGCAGCAGTAAAACAGTTTTTAAAACGTATAATGTAATCAATGATCAGCCGACTGAGGATAAAGAAGCAACTCTAAATGCGGCGGAAGCTTTGCTTGAATTTAAATTTGCCAACGCGATTGAAAAACTCACCCGGCAATATATTCCCACAATCGCGTATGCAGTTGGGAATGGCGAACCCGTTGACTACAGTATAAATGATTTGGGTGAAAGTTTGAGAAATGATTACCGGCTTGGAATATTTGATCTCTCTTCTTTTTACCCGCGGGCAGATCAAATTGATGCCATGCTTATCGTGAAGCCAACCAAACCATTTTCGGATGAAGACAAACTAAAAATAGATCAGTACATCATGCATGGCGGAAAAGTGATCTGGTGTATTGATAAATTATATGCAGAACTGGATAGCCTCATGCGCAGCCAGTCTGATTTTATTGCTTATGACCGCAACTTAAATATTGATGATATTTTATTTAAATATGGCGTGCGTATTAATGGTGATCTTTTGCAGGATTTGAATTGTTCTAAAATTCCTATTGTTGTTGGACAAAACCCGGATGGAAGCCCACGTTTTCAAAGAATTCCCTGGCCCTATTATCCTTTTGTTTCTTCCACGAATGATAATTTAATTTCTAAAAACCTGGATCGTGTATTGACAATTTTTCCTTCCAGTATGGACACAGTAAAAGCGCCGGGTATCCGTAAAACAATATTGCTTGCATCTGATACAAATAGTCGTGTTTTAAGTTCGCCTGCAATGGTTTCTTTAAACAGTGTAAAAGATGATGCAGACTTTTTGACTTTTAATAAAAGTCATTTACCCGTCGCAGTTTTATTGGAGGGAAAATTTCCTTCCTTATTTGCCAACCGCCTCACACGTGCGCAGGAAGATTCCGTGGAAATGCAGTTGGGTAAGCCTTTTGCGGCAATAAGCAATGATACAAAACAAATTGTTGTTTCGGATGCAGACCTGGTAACAAATGCTGTGAGCGCTACTAGCGGGCCATTGCAAATGGGCGTGCTGCCATTTGAAAATTATCGTTTTGCCAACCGGGAATTTTTATTGAATTGCGTTGATTATTTAGTGAGTAATAGTGGAATTTTCGCTGCGCGTAATAAAGATTTTACACTGCGATTATTGGATAAGAAAAAAGTGGAATCACAAAAATTAACCTGGCAATTGATCAATATTATTTTACCCATTATATTAGTGATTATTTTTGGATTCATTTACCAGGAAATTAAAAGAAAGAAATTTTCAAGATGATCAAAAATTCTAAAAGATCAGGCAGAATAAAATGAATAAAAAATTGAATGACAGCAAAAGGAATCACATATATCGTTTTTGGAGTGGTACTTTTATTGGCACTCATATTTGATCTTGGATTGATGAGTAAGGCTGGTAAAAAAGTCACGATCAAACAAGCGCTTGTTCAAACATTTTTTTGGGTTGGATTAGCAATGAGTTTTTTTGTTTTCATGTGGATAGAAGACGGGCAGGCACCGGCTTTGGAATATCTCAGCGCGTATTTCATGGAATGGAGTCTCAGTATTGATAATATTTTTGTGTTCATCCTGATCTTTTCTGCATTTTCGGTGAAAGAAAAATATTACCCGCGCGCGCTATTGATCGGGATCATCGTAGCGATTATTTTCCGCATCATATTTATAACGGTCGGCGTTGCACTGGTAGATAAATTTGAATGGATCTTATACATCTTTGGCGCTTTTCTTTTATACACAGGCATTAAAATGTTTGCTTCGGGAGAAGAAGAAGAATTCAACCCGGAAAAAAGCAAAGTTTATAAATTTTTAAAAAAATTATTTCCGCTTGTACCACATGATGGTGAAGGAAAATATGTGATCCGTGAAAATGGTAAAAGAAAATATACAACTTTGTTTGTAGTAGTGATTTTACTCGCAAGTATTGACCTCGTATTTGCACTGGATTCAATTCCCGCGGTGATGGGAATCACGAGAAACACGATGGTCATTTATACATCCAATATTTTTGCGGTATTGGGTTTGCGTTCCTTGTTTTTTCTATTACGAGGCGCTGTCAGCAAGTTTGACTACCTGCAACAGGGCATTGCCATCATACTTGTTTTTATTGGAGCAAAAATGCTCGGAGAACATTGGATTGCTCAATTGGGTATTAGTAATGAAACCCAGGTTTTCATTTCATTAGGTGTAATTTTATTATGCATTAGTGGTTCCATTTTTTATTCTATATTTATTATAAGAAAAGGAAATCCTGAAGATTATAAAGAGGAGCCCAAATCTTAAAATTTAATTATTGTCTTATAACATTCTTGATATTGCACATATTATCGGGGGAAAAAATATTCTCTCATCACCAGGTTCGTTCATTGAGCATCTACTGACAGATTCGCGGCGAATTTCCTTTGTAGAAACTTCTTTGTTTTTTGCCTTGAAAACAAAACGAAGGAATGGTGCAACATTTATTCCCAACTTATATGCAAATGGAATCAGAAATTTTGTAGTGCAGGATGAAATAGATTTTGAGGCATACACGGATGCAAATTTTATTATTGTAAAAGATACGTTTGATGCACTGCAAAAATTAGCTGCAAATCATCGTGCAAATTTTAATTATCCCGTTATTGGGATTACAGGAAGTAATGGAAAAACTATTGTAAAAGAATGGTTGTATCAATTGCTTTCTCCTGATTTTTCAATAATCCGAAGTCCGCGAAGTTATAATTCTCAAATCGGTGTAGCACTAAGCGTTTGGCAAATGAAGCCGGAGAATAACCTGGCTATATTTGAAGCAGGAATTTCTACAAAAAATGAAATGGAAGCTTTGGAAAAAATGATTCAGCCAGCTATTGGGATCTTTACCAATCTCGGCCAGGCGCATGATGAAGGGTTTGAAAATATGGAAGAGAAATGCAGGGAAAAAATGAAATTATTTACCCACGCGAAAAAAATCATTTGTCCTTTTGGTATTAAAGAAATCATAGAGAAAAATAATATTCCCAACAACACTAACTTTTATACATGGGGCAGGGAAAATGAAAGCGATTGTTGCATTCTGCATTTTGAAAAAAAGAAAAATTCTACTGAAATAAAACTGCGCGCCAATGAAGAAATCTTTGATGTAACAATTCCATTTACGGATGAAGCATCACTGCAAAATACCATGCATTGCATTTCATTAATGCTTGTTTTATCTGTTCCAATTCCTGTCATTCAACAAAGATTGTTGCAGTTAACGTCCATGGAAATGCGCCTGCAAATGTTGGAAGCAATCAATGGCTGCACAGTGATCAATGATAGTTATAGTTTTGATATCACTTCCCTGGAAGTAGCACTGGATTTTTTAAACCAACAAAATCAATTTGCGCATAAAACTGTGATCCTGTCTGATTTGCCGGCACCTGCAAGCAACGATCTCTTTCAAAATGTGATTAAAATGTTGCGCGCGAAGAAAGTACAACGTGCTATTGTAATCGGCCAGGAATGGGAAAAATATATGGCGGAATTGCAAAAAAATATTCCTGAGGTTTTTCATTTTACGGACACAAATGCATTTTTACATGATTTTCTTTTCCAGCGATTTCACAATGAAGTAATTTTAATAAAAGGTGCGCGCATTTTTGAGTTTGAAAAGATCATGTCGGCGCTGGCAAAAAAAGTGCATCAGACAGTATTGGAAATTAATCTTACAGCATTAGTAAATAATTTAAAAGAATACCAATCTGCTTTGCAACCTGGTGTAAAATTGATGGCCATGACAAAGGCATTTGGCTATGGCAGTGGTGATGCAGAAATAGCCGCTGTGCTTCAGTTTCACAACGTTGATTATATTGCTGTGGCGTATGCGGATGAAGGTGTTGATCTCCGTAATGCAGGAATTCGTTTGCCCATCATGGTCATGAATGTGGATGAAGAAGCATTTGAAACTTTGGTACAGCATCAACTTGAACCTGAATTATTTTCCCGGCAAATATTACTTTCATTTCTTTCCTTCCTTCAACAACAGGGTTTGCAGCAATATCCTGTTCATATAAAAGTGGATACAGGCATGCACCGGCTGGGTTTTGAAAATGATGACATTGATTTTTTATCCGGTGTTTTTACAAACAACACACATTTCCTGGTGAAATCTGTTTTCAGTCATTTAGCGGCAAGTGAAGATGAAAAAGAAGATGCATTTACATTTCAGCAGGCAACACTTTTCCTGGAATTTTGTGAAGCATTTCAGGCGATTATTCAAGATCCGTTCCTTCGGCATATTGCCAATACTGCTGCAATATTTCGCCATCCAAATTTACAATTTGATATGGTGCGTTTGGGTATAGGTTTATACGGCATTGATTCTGCGAAAGATAAAAGGTATTTCTTACAAACTGTTACCACCTTAAAAACAACCATTGCACAGGTCCGTAAAGTGCGCGCGGGAGAAACAATTGGCTATAGCCGGAAAGGAAAGTTTGATTCCGAGAGGATGATTGGAACGATTCGGATCGGCTATGCAGATGGTTTTTCACGGAAAATGGGCAATGGAAATGGGTACGTTTTTATTAATGGTAAACGTGTGCCTGTAGTGGGAAATGTTTGTATGGATATGGCCATGGTGGATGTTACGGAGGCATGGCCGGTGGAGGAAGGTGATGAAGTGGAAATTTTTGGAAAAAATATACAGGTGCAGGAAATCGCTGTATGGTGCAACACTATTTCTTACGAAATTCTTACAAGTATCAGTCAGCGCGTGAAGCGTATTTACCTGGAAGAATAAAAACTTAATTTTTTTACAAGATTCCATCCCGCAGAAAGCTTCCTGCATTTTTCAGATAACATTCATTTATATTTGCCTCTTCAAAAAATTGAGCGTGAAAGGCAAGCATGTATTTTTCCTGGTATTATTAATCATACTGGCAGACCAGGCATTGAAAGTTTTTATCAAAACAAATTATTATATCGGCGAAGAGCATAATGTAATTGGCGACTGGTTTCGCCTGCACTTTGTGGAAAATGAAGGCATGGCCTGGGGTTGGAAATTTGGTGGGGATACAGGAAAAATTATACTTACTTTATTCCGTTTAGTTGCCGTCATTTTTGGAACGTTCTATTTGCGGCATATTATTCAGAAAAAAAATCATCCCGGTTTTATCATCTGCGCTGCCTTGATATATGCCGGCGCTTTGGGAAATTTATTGGACAGTATGTTCTATGGATTAATTTTTGAAAACAGTGATCCTTATCTGCAAAATGTAGCTTCTATTTTTCCAGCGGGCGGCGGTTATGCATCGTTTCTTCATGGCAAAGTGGTAGACATGCTTTATTTCCCCATCGTTCAGAATGCGCATTATCCATCCTGGTTTCCATTTTGGGGCGGAGAAGATTTTGAATTTTTCAGGCCCGTTTTCAATCTTGCCGATGCGTCTATTTCTACCGGTGTAATCGCATTGGTTATCTGGCAAAAAAGATTTTTTCCTCAAAAATCTGAACCTACAACAACAATTATAGAAACGCCAGTGGAAGTGGATGACAGGGCACAGGTTGTATAATTTCGTTGTTTCTTTCTTCTCTTTATTTATATGAATTATCATAAAAAAAGTTATTGTAACTTTCACTTCAAATTTTTATCATCCTATATAAATTTTATATGCAGAAAATTATTTGGCTTGCTGTTTTATCAGCAACCATTTTTTTTACACAAAATGTTTTTGCGCAAAAAAATGAGCTACAGGTAAGTGTTGTGAAAACACCATCAACTACAAATTCAAACGCATATTATACCAGCAATAAAGCGCCATTACTTCCACTATATTTCATAAAATTGCCCGTGGGAAGTATCCAGCCCGCTGGCTGGATTTTAAAATACCTGGAACTGCAGCGGGACGGGCTTACCGGGCATCTCGGTGAGATTAGCGCCTGGCTGGAGAAAAAAAATAATGCCTGGTATAGCGGAACCGGTCAGGGCGATCACGGTTGGGAAGAAGTGCCCTATTGGTTGAAAGGGTATGGCGATTTGGGATATATTTTAAAGGACAAGGAAATCATTAATGAAACAAAATCCTGGCTGGAAAAAGTTTTTCAAAGCCAGCATACAGATGGATTTTTCGGGCCGGGAAATATTGATTACAATACACAAAACGAAATCATTAAAATACCTGATCTCTGGCCGAATATGATCATGCTTTGGTGTCTTCAGTCTTATTATGAATACAGCAATGATCCGCGCGTAATATCATTAATGACAAAATATTTTGACTGGCAAGCGAAAGTACCGGATAGTTTGTTACTAAGAACTTATTGGGAAAACAGCCGTGGCGGAGATAACCTCTACAGCATTTACTGGTTGTATGACCATACCGGTGAAAAATCGTTGCTTACACTCGGGGAGAAGATTCATCGCAATACTGCCAACTGGTCGCAGGAAAATAAATTACCCAACTGGCATAATGTAAATGTTGCCCAAAGTTTTCGCGAACCGGCCACCTATTTTATGCAGGAAAAAGACAGTTCATTTTTACAGGCATCTTACAATGATTTTTATTTGATCAGAAAAATATATGGACAAGTTCCGGGTGGCATGTTTGGCGCAGATGAAGACGCAAGAAAAGGTTATGACGATCCGCGGCAGGCAGTGGAAACATGTGGTATGGTGGAGCAAATGTCTTCCGATGAAATCTTGACCGGTATCACCGGAGATCCAATGTGGGCGGACAATTGCGAGGACGTTGCTTTTAATACTTACCCTGCAGCAGTGATGCCTGACTTTAAAGGCCTTCGATATTTAACTGCGCCAAATATGGTAGTGAGTGATAGTAAAAATCATGCGCCGGGCATTCAGAATGAAGGACCTTTTTTAATGATGAATCCATTTAGCAGCCGATGTTGCCAGCATAATCATTCGCAGGGCTGGCCATATTATGCGGAGCATCTCTGGATGGCCACACCGGATAATGGCATAGCCGCAATTTTATACGGAAGCAATACCGTTACTGCAAAAGTAGGGGAAGGGAAAGGGGAAGAGGTTTCATTGGTTCAAAGCACGCATTATCCTTTTGAAGAAAAGATCAGTATTGTTATTCATACAAAAAACAAAATAAGATTTCCATTATACCTGCGTATTCCCGGCTGGTGCGGAGCCGCAACTGTTTTTGTAAATGAAAAAAAATTAGCAGTAACAGCAATGAAAGATTCTTATATACGAATTGACAATGAATGGAAAGAGGGCGATGAAATTATTTTAAACCTGCCCATGAAAATTGCATTACGTGAATGGGAAAAAAATAAGAATAGTGTGAGTATTAATTATGGCCCGCTTACATTTTCACTATTGATTGATGAAGAGTATAAAAAAATGGACAGCAAAGCTTTCGCCATTTATGATTCAAAATGGCAGGAAAATGCAGATCAATCAAAATGGCCAGCCTATGAAATTTATCCCGGCAGTTCCTGGAATTATGGATTGCAACTTAATACATCTCCATTGAAGGATCAGTTTGTTTTGATAAAAAAACCCTGGCCGGCAAATGATTTTCCATTTACCCAAAAAGATATACCTCTAATGATTATGGCAAATGCGAAGATCATTCCGCAGTGGACAATTGATCAATTCGGACTCTGCGGGATTTTACCCCAAAGCCCTGTGCAGGTAAATACTAAAACCGAAGAAATAAAATTAATTCCCATGGGCGCTGCGCGGTTACGAATCTCCGCGTTTCCGGTGGTGAAGGAATAAAAAACTTACATATTACCGCTAATATAATTGCCACAGTTCATTATAAATAAATTCTTACATTGCAACAAGCAGTATCTTATTTCCCAATTTACAAAATCGTTTAGCATGAAAAATTTTTCTTTCTCACTCATCCTTCTCTTTTTATCATTTACCGTTTTTTCTCAAAATAAGATCTTGACGGATAATGATTACACCAAAGCAGAACAGGCGCTTCCTTATTATGTACAAAAATACGTGGATCATGGTGATGTGCGTCCGCACTGGATCAATGACCATATTTTCTGGTACCGCGATATGACACCCACCGGCAGTAATTATATGCTGGTAGATGCTCAAAAAGGCACACGTACCAAAGCTTTTGACCAGGCCAAACTGGCGGCTGCAATTGGCACTGTTACAGGTAAAAGTGTATCCGCAGATATGTTGCCTTTTGCAAATATTGATTACTCCAGTGATAATAAATACCTGATGTTTGATGCCGCAGGTAAACATTGGAAAACAGATCTTTCATCCTACACTATTTCACAGGATGCTGTATATAAACTCGCAGAAAGAGCAAACCGCAATGAAGTAGTATCACCGGATAAAACAAAAGCTGCTTTTATAAAAGATTATAATTTATGGGTGCGGGATTTAGCGACTAATAAGAGCACACAGCTCACCACAGATGGTGTTCAGTATTTTGGTTATGCCACAGATAATGCCGGCTGGAAACATAGTGATGCACCGATCCTGCGCTGGTCTGATGATTCAAAAAAAATCGCCACTTTCCAGCAGGATGAACGCCTTGCCGGTGATATGTATCTTGTTCAAGCCACTGATGGGCATCCTATTTTACAATCCTGGAAATATCCATTGCCGGGAGACAGTAATATTATCACGATTCAAAGAGTAATTATAGATGTAGATAATCCTAAAGTGGTTCGCCTGCAAGTGCCGCCAGATCCACATCGTGCATCACTCAGCGATGACATTTCCAGCAGTGGTACATTCGATGATGTGGATTGGAATGCAGACAATTCACAACTTGCATTTTTATCCACTTCAAGGGATCATAAAATTGAAAAATTCAGGATAGCTGATGCTGCTACAGGCGCAGTGCGGGAGGTTTTCACAGAAACAGTTCCTACACAATATGAATCCGGACAGGGTGCGATTAACTGGCGTTATCTTTCTAAAACAAATGAAATTATCTGGTATTCAGAAAGAGATAACTGGGGCCATTTATATTTATATGATGCCACTTCTGGCCAGTTAAAAAATCAAATTACCAAAGGTGATTATGTAGTAACACGTTTATTAAAAGTGGATGAAAAAAATCGCATGCTCTATTACCTCGCTGTAGGTAAAGATGCTACGAATCCATACTTCATGCATTTTTATAAAATAGGATTTGACGGAAAAAATATGATGGACCTCACACCTGAAACTGGCAACCATCAAGTTAGTTTATCACCGGATAAAAATTATTTTATTGATGATTATTCCCAACCCAATGTACCCGGTGTAATGGTCTTGAGAAATATGGATGGAAAAATTATTACCCCGCTTGAAAAAACGGATGTTAGCAGGTTAGTGGCAACAGGCTGGCAAGCACCAAAACCAATCACAGTAAAAGCAGATGATGGTAAAACAGATTTATATGGCCTGATGTTTACACCGCCGAATATGGATCCGAATAAAAAATATCCCATCATCGTTTATATCTATCCCGGCCCGCAGGGCGGAAGTGTGGGAAGCTGGTCATTCAATGCATCAAGAGGTGATAATAATTCACTGGCAAGTCTTGGTTTTGTAGTCGTACAAATTGAAGGAACCAGTAATCCTTTACGCTCCAAATCATTTCATGATATGAGTTATGGAAATATGTCAACCAATACGCTTGCAGACCAGGTTTCCGGTGTTCGTCAATTAGCCAAAATGTATCCGTATATGGATCTCGATAAAGTTGGTATTTGGGGTCATTCCGGAGGTGGCTTTGCAACAGCCTGCGCCATGTTTACCTATCCTGATTTTTTCAAAGTAGGAATTTCAGAATCAGGTAATCATGACAACCGCGTATATGAGGATGACTGGGGAGAAAGATATAATGGCTTGTTGGTAAAAAATGCGGATGGCACATCCAATTATACATTGCAGGCAAACCAGGCTTATGCAAAGAATTTAAAAGGAAAATTATTATTGGCGCATGGCATGATGGATGATAATGTGCCGCCTTATAATACGATGTTGGTGGTTGAAGCTTTGGAAAAAGCCAATAAAGATTTTGACCTGATTATCTTCCCATCGAGCCACCATGGCTATGGCACGTATTCATTGTATATGATGCGCAGGCGATGGGATTATTTTGTACAAAATTTAATGGGTGCAACACCGCCAAAAGAATTCGAAATTAAATACACGGGAGATCCGCGGAATGATTTTAAATAAGAACTAGCAGATTATTTTATAAGTGAATTTAAAAAAGGTTGCATGTAATAAACATGCAGCCTTTTATTTTTAAATTAAAGGATGCATACGTTTATAACATTACACTTAATTTACCCTGCCATATTATTCCTAACTTGCAATAAGAAAAATTATCAAGTATGAAATACATTAAATTCCTTTTCGTCACTTCATTCATTCTGATTATTTCATCCTGTACAGGTGTGGGGAAAAAAGCCAATGATATCAAAGATTCAGCTATTGTTACAGCACCTCAGGTGGACAATACCAAAGTGGTTCCGGATGACACACTCACAAAAGAAGTCACTACAGAAGAACAATTCAGGGTTGTAGGATTCAATGACCCCGCGGGTTTCAGGAAGTTCTTCAAAATTTTTCAAAACTGGGTTGTTACAAATAATACAGACAGTATCGCTGCACATATTCAATTTCCTTTAAAGAATTCAGCAAATGCTGCAGCATTTAAAAAAGAGTATGAAAATTTATTTAATGCACAAGTAAAATCTTCTGTAACCGGCCAGGATGCCAATCATTTTTTTGCCAATTACAAAGGCTTAATGACGGGAAATGGTGAAGTGTGGTTCAATGAGATCAATGGAAAATATTATATCATCGCCATCAACAACAAGCCTTTAAAATAAAACAGATTCTATTTAAATGGATTTATAATCCATGATAACTTTCTCAAAAATCTTACTGAGTTTTTTATCTGCCTGTTCTGCTACGGCAATGATTTCTGAAATATCCACAGGCTGTAAATTATCCGGGTCACATTCATCTGTGATCACACTTACTGCGGCACAGGGCAATTGAACATGATTTGCCACGATCACTTCCGGCACAGTACTCATACCTACCAAATCAGCGCCAATCCTTTGCAGGTAACGGTATTCGGCTCTTGTCTCCAGGTTTGGTCCGGGTACTGAAGCATATACACCATGTTTCATCACTTCAAAAAAAGCAATAGCAGTTTGCGAAATTAAATCACTGATTCTTTTATCATAAGGTCTGCTCATATCTACAAAACGATTTCCAAAAGCAGGATCATTCAAGCCGCGCAAAGGATTGTCTGGTAATAGATTGATATGATCATTTATTAATACGAGGTCGCCTTTTTTATACATCTTATTGATACCACCTGCAGCATTGCTCAGCAATACATATTCCACCCCCAGTTCTTTCATCACCCGGATCGGAAAGGTAATTTCCTGCATATCATACCCTTCATAATAATGAAACCTGCCAAGCATAGCGATCACTTTTTTTTCACCTACCTGCCCGCATATTAATTGGCCCCTGTGAAACTCAACTGTAGCTGTGGGGAAATGCGGTATGTCTTTATATGCAACCGCTTTCTCCACTTTCATTTGTTGTATAAAACTACTTAAGCCAGTACCCAGGACAATGCCAGCTTCGGCATTTTTAAAGCCTTTTTGTTTCAGGAATTTAACCGACTCTGAAATTTTTGATAAAATATTTTCCATGATGCAATATACTTACTTGTATTAAATCTGAAATTAGTTTTGAATCGTATATTATTTATTAAATGTGGGCATATCATTTATTTATAAATCTAAATAAATTTTCATTTCGCAGCCAACCGGCAATTTATATCAAATGACAATTTAAGATAACGGAAATTGCATCATTCATAAAAGATTACTACTTTACAAAAAAAATTATGGCAAATCATTATTATAATGCAGAAGACCTCGCAAAATTTGGTGAAATCGGCACTTTCCAGAAAGATCTGGCAGATAAATTTTTCAACTGGTATGGCGCTGCATTTGCCGATGGCGCTTTAACGGCAAAAGAAAAATCATTAATTGCACTTGCTGTCGCGCACGCTGTGCAATGCCCGTATTGCATAGATGCATATAGCAGCGATGCGTATGAAAAAGGTTATAATGAGGCGCAAATGATGGAAGCAGTGCATATTGCCGCGGCCATTAAAGGCGGCGCAGCACTTGTTCATGGCGTACAGATGATGAATAAGGTAAATGAAATTGCCATGTAAAAATCTCTAATGAAATCTCTAAAAGCTTCGCATAATATTCTCGCAGACGCACACGAACAGGTTGACATTTTAGAACATGGTGTCAATCATGATGATAGTTTTCGCATTGTTCCTTTTCAGCAAAAACTGGAAGCGATCGGGCTCTATCCATTAAAACCAATCCAGGTAGAAATTTTACAGATCAATGTGGGCAAAATGTGTAACCAGGTTTGTAAGCATTGCCATGTGGATGCTGGCCCTGACCGCAAAGAGATTATGACAAGAAAAACGATGCAGGAATGTATCAGTGTAATCGCGCAAAATCCATCCCTGCATACGGTTGACCTTACAGGTGGTGCACCTGAAATGAATCCCGATTTTCGCTGGTTCATTGAAGAGATCCGAAAAGTCAATTACAATATTCATATTATTGTAAGATGTAACCTTACAATAATTAGAGCCAATAAAAAATATTATGACCTGCCGGAATTTTATAAAAAACACCGGCTGGAAGTGGTGTCATCATTACCTTTTTATACAAAAGACAGAACAGACCGGCAAAGAGGCGATGGGGTTTTTGATGATTCCATCAAAGCTTTGCAAATGCTGAATGAAACCGGCTATGGAAAAGAGGGAACAGGACTTACGCTGAATCTCGTTTATAATCCCGCTGGCGCTTTTTTACCACCTGCCCAACAAAGCCTGGAATTAGAATTTAAAAATTCATTGAAAAAAGATTTTAATATTGAATTCAATAATTTATTTGCAATCACCAATCTTCCCATTAGCCGTTACCTCGATTATTTATTGCAGACGGGCAATTATGAACGATATATGGAAAAATTAATCGCCGCATTTAATCCAGTTGCAGCGGCGAACGTGATGTGCAGGAATACGATCTCCGTTGGCTGGGATGGATTTTTATATGATTGTGATTTCAACCAAATGCTGGAATTAAAAGTAGTTACACCACAAAATCATATTCGGGATTTTAATATTAATGAACTTAATAAGCGTGAAATAATTGTGAACCAGCATTGCTATGGTTGCACAGCCGGTATGGGTTCAAGTTGCGGTGGTGCAGTTGCGAAATAAAAAGTATGAATCAAAAAAATGCCATCATCCTATTTGTCCGTAAACCTGAATATGGCAAGGTAAAAACAAGGCTGGCCGCGGATATTGGAGAAGAGAAGGCATTGGAAATATATGAAATGCTATTGCAGCATACGCAAAGTATATCCGCAAAAGTACAGGCCGAAAAATTTGTTTTTTATGCTACGGAAATTTGTGAAGATGATATTTGGAATGAGTATAAAAAATTTGCGCAGCACGGAACTAATCTGGGTGGCCGCATTGAATTTGCATTCAAAAATATTTTTGCTGAACACTATGAAAATGTCATGATCATTGGCAGTGATTGTTTTGAATTAACAAATGAGATCATTGAAGAAGCTTTCTCTTTATTAGAAAAAAATGAAGTGGTAATTGGGCCTGCAAAAGATGGCGGGTATTATTTACTCGGCATGAAAAAAATGTATTCAACAATTTTTCAAAATATAAACTGGAGTACGCACGAAGTTTTTGATCAAACTTTACAGAAAATAAAGTCGCTGGATTTAAGATATGGCTTGCTACCTGTTTTAAGGGATGTTGATACAGTGCAAGATCTGCCTGCAGCGCTTATGAATATTTTTGGACTAAAGCCCATTTAAATATTGTATTAATCTACAGCCTGAAAGCCGTGGCAATTCATATTATTCGAAGATCACAAATTCAAGTATAAACAATTTTACTTCGATCACATCAAAGAAAATATTTGCCAGGCAATTAATAAAATACAAATGATCATGCAGATTCTGCTGGCACGGCCCAGTTTCGCCGATACTTGTAATTGATAAAAAAGAACACCACCAATCACTAAGAGTAAAATATTTATAACTGTAAGTAAGAAGGCATTTTGTAAAAATTCCGGGTAAATGCTTAGGTATTCAGCTTTTAATTCCGGGAAGGATTTTGAAGATTTCAACGCCATCGTAATCCATCTAACCATATTAAAAACCGGAAAACTGCATATCAACAGCGAAAAGATAAAGCGAATAAAACCTCGTTTCATATTGTAATTTAAACAAATATGCCAGACTAAATAGTTTTTCACCTGAAAAATAAAATCAGTAATTTCATTTTTAAATTTTCATCACTTTTAAAATATTTTTTATGAAAAATATATTTGACCAAAATGTAACTACTGAATTAATTGCACGCCTTGATAAACTTACACCTGAAACGAAGCAGCTATGGGGAAAAATGTCTGTAAGTAAAATGCTGGCACATTGCAATGTGGCTTACGAAATGGTGTATGATAATATTCACAAACCGCCGACTGCTTTTATGAAAATGGTTTTACAATTGCTGATAAAAGATCGGATCACAAATGAAAAGCCCTATAAAAAAAACAATCCCACAGCACCGCAATTTATTATAAAGGATGACAAAGATTTTGAAACAGAAAAAAAACGCCTGGTTGCTTACATTGAAAAAACACAACAACTGGGTGAAGAATATTTTGATGGAAAAAAATCATTGTCACTTGGCAAGCTGGATAAAACGCAATGGAATAATATGTTTTATAAGCACCTTGATCATCATTTGACCCAGTTTGGAGTATAGAAAGTTTAAAGACATTTTTGATTTTCGGAGCAAATATTTCAGATTATTTTATCCAGCAGATCTACCACACCTTCATTCTTTAAAATGAGGTAACCAAGCTTATCCTGGCTGATGCCTTCTTTTAATGTGTAATTAAAAACAAGCCGGCCATCTTCAATATTTGTTTCAAAATAATAGAAGAAAATATTGGGGTACTGTTGCAGGTTTTCTGCTATTTCATATAAATGCGTAGATAAAATAAATAAGCCGTTTTTCATTTTTAATAACCCTTCAATCACCACGGTACTGCAACGCATGGCATCTTCTACATTGGTGCCTTTAAATAATTCATCAATTAAAATCAGCCATTTTTTTCCATTACTTATTTTTAAGATCGTATTTTTTATGCGCTGCACTTCATTGAAAAAATAACTTTCCCCTTTGACAATATTATCCGCCACCTGGATATTACTCAGCAAGCCTTCAAAAAAACTTAAACGCAATGATGCGGCCGGTACGGCCATTCCGAGATGCGCGAGATATACAGCTACACCTACTGCTTTAATGAATGTACTTTTCCCCGCCATATTTGCACCGGTTAAAAACAGGAAGTTTTTTTCTGCAGATATTTTTATTGGGTATGCAACCGGTGTTTGCAAAAGCGGATGATATAAAGATGTTGCTTCAAAATGCGGCAGCTCACTTTCTATAAAATGCGGATACGAAAAATTATTTTTTTCACCTGCCAAAGCCATACTCATGTAGCCGTCAAACTCGTGGTACAATGCAATCAATGCATGACTCTCCGTTTTATATTGCCGCAAAAAATAATTGGCAAAATATAAAATCCGCGCACGTGAAATTTCTTTTTCTACGGGTAAATTTTTTATTTCTTCTGCAACAGGTGATTTTAAATGAATATCCAGGCGGTTCAACAATTTTTGTAGTATGGGCGGATTATCATTGCTGCGTAAAAGATCCGCAATCTCCTGCATGCCCCGGATGAGTTGTATAAAATATTTTACAGAATATTTTACGATGGAATAGTCTACGCTATTAAATATTTTAAAACTAAAAGCATTGAGTGCCGTTGCGTTTTCAGGCAAACCACTGATGCCGGACTGGTAAAATTTTTCAACCACCATAATAGTACCATTACTGATTGTTTCCGGCCAACTTTCAGAAACTGACAATAATTTTTTCAGGAAAAATTGTACATCTTTTATTTCATCCAATGATTGAAGCAACTTTTTAAAATATTCAGAAAGCCATTCTCTGCCGCCTATAGTTTTTGTTTGATCTAAAAAATGGAAAATGGAAAAATGCTCATCTCTTTCAAAAATAGAAAGATCCTGTATAGTTGTTTTATCAGCCTGCATAAAAATTTTTTATCCGCGCTCAAATTGCATGCGCATTCCCTTATGAGATTCATCAAACACACCATTTTCATAAATTCTGTTCCCGTTTACAAAAGTATTTGTGATCGTAGCCGGAAAAGTGAAATTTTCTAATGGACTCCAGCCGCATTTATATAAAATATTTTCTTTTTTTATTGTGTATGATTTATTCAAATTTACCATTACGAGATCCGCAAAATAACCTTCACGGATATATCCTCTTTCTTTTATTTGAAAACAATCAGCTACAGCGTGACTCATTTTATCCACTACCATTTCTATTGAAATTTTTCTGGCTTGTACATAATGCAACATCAATTGCAAAGAATGTTGTACCAGGGGCAAACCTGCAAAAGCTTTTTCATAAGGCTGGTTTTTTTCTTCCCAGGTATGTGGTGCATGGTCCGTTGCGATGAGGTCGAGATGCCCGTCCAGCAAGCCTTTCCACAATGCATCTTTATTTTCACCCGCTTTTATTGCGGGGTTGCATTTAATTAAATTACCCAACCTGTCATAATCATCTGACGTAAAATGTAAGTGGTGCACACACACTTCTGCTGTTATTTTTTTATCTTTTCGTGGAATGATATTGGTAAATAATGACAATTCTTTTTCCGTAGTGATATGTAAAATATGCAACCTGCTGCCATATTTTTTTGCATAGGCAGCCGCTTTGGAAGATGATAAATAACACGCTTCTACATCACGGATCAGCGGGTGGTCGGAAGCTTCCAGAATGGACTTTGAATTTTTTATGCGTGCATAATTTTCATGAATGCGCGTTTCATCTTCGCAATGTGTAGCGATCAGCAATTCTGAATTTCCAAAAATCTTTTCCAGCGCCTGCGGCTGATCCACCAATAAATTACCGGTAGATGAACCCATAAATATTTTTACACCGCAGACCGAATTTTTCTTCTTATTCATTTTTAAGACTTCTTCCGCATTATTATTGGAAGTGCCCATAAAAAAAGAATAATTCGCCAATGCATTTTTCGATGCTATTATATATTTATCCTCCAATAATTCTTCCGTAAAAGCAGGTGGTTTTGTATTTGGCATTTCCATAAAACTGGTAACACCTCCTGCCACAGCAGCTTTTGCTTCAGTATAAATAGTTGCTTTATGTGTAAGGCCCGGCTCGCGAAAATGCACCTGGTCATCTATTAAACCCGGCAGTAAAAATTCTCCGGCAGCATTGATCTCGGTCACTTTATAGGGAACAGAAATATTTTTGGCAACTTTTTCTATACGTCCATTTTTAATAAGAACGTCACCCGGTGTGATTGCATTTTCATTTACAATCTGCGCGTCTTTTATAATGTAATCCATTACTTTTATATTTCATTTTATGCTAAAAATCAATTGATCATTTTCTATCTTCATTAAACGGATTATTCTCCGCTTCAAGAAAATCATTCCATATTTCTTTCAAAATATCTGCCGCGGGTTTAATATCATTTATCAATGCACTTACCTGCCCGATCTCCAGTTCGCCTTCTTCCATATCACCTTCAAACATACCTTTTTTAGCTCTTCCCTTTCCCAATATTTCAGATAATTTTTCTACAGATGCGCCATTCAATTCCGCCTCTTTTATAAGATCAAAAAATTTATTTTTCAATAAACGCACCGGTACAATTTTTTTCATACTCAGTAAAGTATCTCCTTCTTTTGCTTCCACTACCGCTTGTTTAAAATGAATATGATTCGATGCTTCATTACTACAAACAAACCTGCTACCAACCTGTACACCATCTGCACCCAAAACCATAGCTGCCAACATTTGCCTGCCCGTTGCAATACCACCCGCCGCAATTACCGGAACAGAAACCGCATTTGCTACTGCCGGAATTAATATCATTGATGTAGTTTCTTCACGGCCATTATGTCCGCCTGCTTCAAAACCTTCTGCTATAACTGCGTCCACACCTGCATCCTGGGCTTTCATGGCAAACTTGCTGCTGCTTACAACATGCGCCACAGTAATGCCTTCCTTTTTTAAAATACTTGTCCAGGTTTTTGGATTACCTGCAGAAGTGACAACAATTTTTACACCTTCATCAATAATTGTTTTGATATGTTTATCAATGTCCGGGTACAACAAAGGCACATTTACACCAAATGGTTTTGATGTGGTTTTTTTACATTTTTGAATATGCTCTAGTAAAATTTCCGGGTACATACTACCACTGCCAATCATGCCAAGACCACCTGCATTACTCACTGCTGACGCAAGTTTCCAGCCACTTGTCCAAACCATACCTGCCTGGATAATTGGAAATTGAATATTAAAAAGATCTGTGACTTTATTATTTTGAAACATATTTTTTTCTAAAACAATTAAAAATATTTACCCGAAATCAATCTCCGTATTATCACCAATATTCAAACTCCTGCTTAACCCTTTCACACTCGCATCACTCCCAATTAATGAATTATCCAGGAGCACTTCATACAAATAAGTATAAGAGCCAATAATACTTTCCTTTACTATAGAAAAATGAATTTCTGCATTCGCGTCAATAGAAGCATGCGGACCGATCACAGAATTTTTAATGATGCAGCCCGGGCCAATGCTTACAGGTGGCAAAATGATTGAATTTTCAATTTGGATATTCTTGCTGATATGTCCGCCATATTTTTTAAGAAGTGTTGCATTGCTTTCAATCAGGGTTTCTTTTTTCCCGCAGTCAAACCAGTTTTTCACTTTAAATGATTTCACTTTTGCGCCACGCTGAATCATACATTCAATGGCATCTGTGAAATTATATGCACTGTAATTTTCATTGTGTTTTTCATATAAATGTTTCAGGCACTCAAAAAGATAGTTGGTTTCTTTTATTTTATATAAACCCACAAGTGCAAGATTGCTTTTTGGTATTACCGGTTTTTCATACACGTGTTGCACAAAATTTTCATCATCAATTTCTGCAACACCAAAATCCCGCGGATCATCCACGCGTTTTACGCCAAGCATACTATAAGGACTGTCTAAGACTTCGCGAATATCGTATTCGCAAATGGTATCCCCAAGCGCGACAAATATTTCATCATTATCAGCGAGTTTTTGTGTGAGTTCTATTGCGTGCCCTGTTCCAAAACGTTCACTTTGCTCCACGAAATGACAGGACAATAAAGGATACGTTTCTTTTACATATTCTTTAATTTTTTCACCCAAATAACCAATGATAAAAATAAATTCATTAATGCCTGCCTCTTGTAACTGATCCACAATAAAACTCAGGATCGTTTTCCCTGCTACAGGAATTAATGCTTTGGGTTGCGTATACGTATGCGGTCGTAATTTTGTGCCAACACCGGCCACAGGGATGATTGCTTTCATACTGAAAATTTAAACAGGTTGTTTTTATGAAATAAAAAACACCTTTTTATTTTTGTGTAAGTATAGAACTTACTTTTTTCAAAAGTACCATTTATATAAGCTTCCTGCAAGGATACTACGCTAATATCTACGGAATAAAAACAATTATAAAACATTGGCTTCATCATTTTATAGTTTTAATTTTGACTAAATAAAAATCCTGGTATGCAAAAAGATAGTTTAGTCTTTGGACTTTTTAAAGAAGAACTGGAACGGCAGCGCCGTGGAATGGAACTCATTGCTTCTGAAAATTTTACCAGTCTGCAGGTGATGCAGGGCATGGGAAATGTAATGACCAATAAATATGCGGAAGGTTACCCGGGTAAAAGATATTATGCAGGTTGTGAAATTGTGGATCAAACAGAACAACTGGCCATTGACCGTCTTTGTCAAATTTTTAATATTGAATATGCCAATGTGCAACCCCATAGCGGTGCTCAGGCAAATGCCGCAGTGGCGCTGGCAGTTTTAAAACCCGGCGATCCGATACTTGGTTTGGATCTGAGTATGGGCGGACATCTCACGCATGGTTCACCGGTGAATTATAGTGGAAAATTATATGACGCCCATTTCTATGGTGTTACCCGCGAAGAAGGGCGCGTGGATTATGATATGCTGGATGCAAAAGCTAAAGAAGTAAAACCCAAATTGATTATATGTGGTGCAAGTGCCTATTCCCGCGACTGGGATTATGAACGCATCAGGAAAGCTGCAGATTCAGTTGGCGCTTTGGTGATGGCGGATATTGCGCATCCTGCCGGATTAATTGCTAAAAAATTATTGAATGATCCTTTTGATCATTGCCAGATCGTTACTTCTACCACGCATAAAACCTTGCGCGGGCCGCGTGGCGGCATCATCATGATGCGAAAAGATTTTGAAAATCCATTTGGCCTGAAAGATAATAAAGGAAATACGCGCACGATGAGCCACTTGCTGGATATGGCTGTTTTCCCGGGCATACAAGGCGGACCATTAGAACATATTATAGCAGCCAAAGCCATTGCATTCGGAGAAATACTTTCTGATGAATTCACCTTGTATGCAAAACAGGTCATTCAAAATGCGCAATCATTCTCGAATGAACTTTTAGCCAAAGGCTATGATATAGTTAGTGGCGGCACTGATAATCACCTGGTGCTGGTAGATCTCCGAAATAAAAATATCAGCGGAAAAAAAGCAGAGCAGGCCCTGGTAAAAGCAGATATTACAGCCAATAAAAATATGGTTCCTTATGACGACAAAAGCGCTTTTGTAACGAGCGGTATAAGACTGGGAGTTCAGGCTTTGACAACGCGTGGCATGCAAGAATCGCATATGCCATTTATCGCCAATGCAATTGATGATGTATTAAAAAAAGTGGATGATCAAAATAATATAATGGACGTAAAAAACAGGGTGAATGAATTCATGAAACAATTTCCATTGTACCCGGAATTGGGTTAATGAAGAACCTGCTTAATTTAACTTGTAGCAATTGTTGCGATAGACTTTGCGGCGCACCAACCGCTTGTCCAGGCATGCTGAAAATTAAAACCGCCGGTTATACCATCCACATCCATTATTTCACCAGCAAAATATAAGTCCGGGAAAATTTTACTTTCCATGGTTTGTGCATTTATTTCATGCAATGAAATTCCTCCACTTGTTACAAACTCTTCTTTAAATGTTGTTTTCCCTTTTACCTGGAATACGCTTCCTGTAAGTGTTTGAACCAATTTATTTGTTTGTTTTGAAGTGAGTTCGCTCCAACGCATATTTGGAAAAATTTCACTGCATTCAAGAAAATATAACCAAAGCCTTGAAGGCAAATTAAATGGATTTCTATTAGCGATAGTTTGACGTGCATTTTTTAAACGAATACCAGGAAATGCTTCCCGAAGTTCAGGTTCATTATATTCCGGTAGCCAGTTTATATGAATGCTAAATTGATATTGCAACTTAGCAAATTCACGAGCAGCAAAAGCTGATAGTTTTAGTATAGCAGGCCCGCTAAAACCCCAATGCGTGATCAAAAAAGGGCCGGTAAATTTTTCTTTTAGCTCCGGAATTTTTACCTGCACATTTTCAAGTGATATGCCCATTAATTTTAAAATGGGGTGACCGGGAACATTAAAAGTAAATAACGAAGGCACCGGTGGTACGATGCTATGCTTTGTCCCTTTAAGCCATGCAAACTGATCTTCTTTTGGAAAACCTCCACAGGCCACACATAAAAAATTTGTTTGAAAATAATTGCCATTTTCAAACTCGAGTGTAAATTTTTTTACTTCGTTACCCGAGTTTTTTTGCTCCTCATTACAAACAATTTTCTTGACTTGTTGTTGAAATAATATTTCTACACCATATTTTTCCACTTCATGAAGCAGGCAATCAATGATCGTTTGTGAGTGATTTGATATTGGGAAAATACGGCCATCCTTTTCTCTTTTTAATTCTACCCCTCTTTGCGAAAACCATTCAATCGTGTCTGAAGGGCTGAAAGCATGAAAAGATTTTTTGAGAAAATTCTTTCCACGAGGATAGTTTTGCAGAAATGTGGGAATATTCGTAAATGTATTGGTGACATTACAACGCCCGCCACCACTCACTTTCACCTTAGACAATAATTTTGTACTTTTTTCAAAAATTACAACGCGTAATGCAGGATTCATCCTGGCCGCATTACAAGCGCAAAAAAATCCGGCAGCACCACCGCCAATAACCGCCAGCGTTTTT
>JBBSQL010000019.1:0-49800 GCA_038257845.1 Chitinophagales bacterium | reverse complement strand
ACTGCATCTGTATCTTCCGTCAAGCCACTCCCATCCTGCGGGAAGCATTGAATGCCTGCGGCTTCCAATTTTTCGCGCATGACATTGTATTCTCCCTCTTTAAAAAAACGGTCACTGCCACTTGTTGTAATGCCTGATGCGGCAGCGTATTGGGCAAGTGCGCTCATACCTGATCCCGCTATTCCAATAAAAAAAAGCTTTTTATAATCGTTAAATTTTTTCATGCAAAAATTTATTCTCCATAAAAATAGTAATTTGAATTTTGTAAAAATAGAAAAATGTGCTTACACTATTTTCTAACAAATGTGCAAAGATTAGTTTAGTATCTTTATATCATTCAATTAAATTTGAAAAACCATTTGGAAAATTCAATTTAAACATCTAAAAAATATCCCTTGACAGAAACCATTATCAACCTTGAAAATGTAAACCCCATCGAATTTTTTGGCGTGAATAATATTAAGCTGGAAGTGTTGAAAAAATCATTCCCTTTATTAAAAATTCTTTCACGTGGTACACAAATTAAACTCAGTGGTGCCCCGGAACAAATTTCCCAGGCAAAGGAAAAGATCGGCCTCGTTCTTCAATACATGGAACGCAATGGCGACCTCAGTGAAAATTATTTTGAAAAAATCATTGGCGGTGATGACGCGGAAGTAGTGGATCATTTTGTAGAAAATAATGCAGCCGATGTATTGGTTTTCGGCCCGCATGGAAAAACAGTCCGTGCACGGACAGCCAACCAAAAACAAATGGTGCAGGCCACGGATAAAAATGATATTTTATTTGCCGTAGGCCCGGCGGGTACGGGGAAAACCTATACTGCCGTGGCTTTGGCAGTGCGCGCATTAAAAAATAAAGCCGTAAAAAAGATCATCCTTACCAGGCCGGCCGTGGAAGCAGGGGAAAACCTGGGGTTTTTACCCGGTGATCTGAAAGAAAAAATAGATCCTTATTTGCGGCCATTATATGATGCGCTGGATGATATGATCCCCGCCGATAAATTGGGCTATTATATGAGTACACGCACAATTGAAATAGCGCCATTGGCGTATATGCGCGGGCGTACGCTGGATCATGCTTTTATTATTTTGGATGAAGCTCAAAATGCAAATGACCTGCAACTGAAAATGTTTTTAACCCGCATCGGGCCGCACGCAAAAGCCATCATAACAGGCGATCCCACGCAAATTGATTTACCCAGGAATCAAAGAAGTGGCCTTGAAAAAGCCATCCGCATTTTACAAAACATTCATGGCATTGCGCATGTGCAATTGGATGAAGACGATGTAGTACGCCATAAACTCGTGAAGGCAATTATCAAAGCCTACGAAAAAGAATATGATAAGGAAAGTGACCGGCATTCATAATTTCATTTTATTTTATTTAAAAAAAGCCTGGCAGTTTTGCTGCCTGCTTTTTTTATTTTCCTGCCAGCAGAAAGTCAATACATTATTAATTGAAAATTCAAATCATCATGAAAAATATAGAATTATTAAAAGCCTGGCATGTATAGATTCGGCAAAACAATTCATACGGGATGGGGATGTGGTAACCCGCACGGGCATTGACTTTACAAGCCAGGCATTAAAACAATTTTGCCAAAAAGATGACACCTATTCGCATTGCGGTATTGTACTGAAAGAAAATGATTCTTTTTTTGTATATCATGCCATTGGTGGTGAAACCAACCCAAAACAAACCTTACAAAGGGAATGGCTTCCCCGGTTTTGTGATGGCGCTTCGAATGAAGGTGTTGGTATTTTTCGATTTAACCTGGATGCAGCAAAATTAAAAAGAGAAAAAAAATTCGTTGCCGAAAAATATGTGGCCGGTACTTTATTCGATATGCGTTTTGATTTAAACACGGATGACAAAATGTATTGCAGTGAGTTTGTAGCAAAAGCATTGATGTATGCGTATCAAAATAAAAATATGTTTGATACCACCCATATTCAGCAACGCGCTTATTTTACAGTGGATAATATTTTTATGAATAAAAATTGCCGCGAAGTTCATCGTTTTAAATATTCTCCAAACTAAGCAGAAGGCCTTAATTTTGAAAATTATCATTTAAAAAATACGTATGAAAAAAATTTCATTTTTATTATTGGCAGGCACCATTATTTTATCACTTAGTTCCTGTAATAAGAGCGATCCAGGAGAAGTGGCGCAGCACTTCTTTCAAGCGTTGTATTCAAAAAATTTCCCGGAAGCAAAAAAATATGCAACCGTTTCTAGTGGGAAAATGATTGATATGATTGCTACGTTTAATAAAAGCACGAAGGATAGTTCAAAACCTGCTATTAAAATTGTCGTTGACCAGGTTAAAGTAAACGGCAATACAGCCACAGCACGGGTGACTTCTACGAATAATAATAACTCTGTGATCGCAAGTCTTGTCAAAGAGAATAATGATTGGAAAGTTGCTTTTGATAAAAATTCAATCATGCACATGGGACAGGAACCCGATGAAAATAAAAGCATGAATGATACCATACCATCCAAACCATAATACAGCCATAAATTTTTTAACGATGACTATTAATAAGATTTAAAAATTGAAAACCTTACTCATTTTAATTTCCTGTTTGATCTTTTCATGTGAAAGCAGGCCTACTTTTTCTCATGCTGAAAATGCGCTGGATGCAGGGCGTGAATTTGTTGATGGCTGCCTGAAAGGCGATTTCCGCCAAGCCGCGTTTTATATGAAAAATGATGAAGCAGATAAAACCGCATTGGATGTTTTGAAGAAAAAATATTTTACATATTCTGAGGACGAAAGAACACAGTTGGGACAGGCATCCATTATCATTTTGCAGGACAGTACAGTGAATGATACCCTGCACTTCATTCAATTCAGGAATTCTTTTGACACAACGCAAAAAGTAATTTTTGTTTCATTGAATAAAGATGCCTGGCAAGTGAGCCAGCCCGCGGGTTTTTGAAAAATACGGACTGCGCAAATCGCATTGTTTGATTAAATAAAGAATAACATGAAATTAATTTTAATCGTTTTATTCAGCAGCGGAGCCGGTGGTGTTTTGCGCTATGGCATTCAATCCTGGATGAGCAAGCCGCAGCAATCCCCGTTTCCCTTAAGTACTTTTATTGTAAATATTTTAGGTTGTTTATTGATTGGAATTTTCTTCGCCTTATCCCAAAAAGCAAATTTACTTTCCCCGGAATGGCGGCTTGCATTACTGACCGGTTTTTGCGGTGGCTTTACAACTTTCTCTACATTCGCTTTCGAGAATGTTGCATTACTTCGTTCTGGTGATTATGGAATATTTTTTTTATATATCGTTGCAAGTGTTGTGCTGGGTATCGCTGCTGTATTTGCTGGTAGCATGCTGGTAATGTTGTTGAGCAAGTGAAAAAAAATTCCTATTTCTCCACATAGATTTCTCCATCCTTCATTACCATTTTTATATCACGGATCGCATGGATATTTTTTGAAGGATCTCCTTGTACAACAAGTATATCGGCCAATAACCCTGATTGAATTCGGCCAACAATTTTATTTATTGCAAATACATCTGCATTTACAGAAGTTGCAGAGCGCAATACATCTATCGGCTGCATTCCATATTCTGCCATCATTTCCATTTCGCGCGCATTATCTCCATGCGGGAAAACGCCCACATCACCACCCATACATATAGTAACTCCTGATTGCAAAGCCGCAGTAAGACATTTCCTTTTTCTCAGCACAGATTCAGGCTCCGGTTCAATCCCTTTTTTCCAGCCGTGATATTGCGCCACCGCGTCCGTTGCAGCCAGTGTTGGACAATAGGCAACATTATTTTTTTTCATTAAAGCAAAAATTTCAGGTGTGCCATAATCGCCGTGTTCAATTGTTGTCACGCCCGCAAGAGTGGCTCTTCGCATGCCTTCTTCTGTTACTGCATGTACAGCCACAGTCCTTCCGCTGCTATTGGCAACTTCTACCGCTTTTTTTAATTCATCCAATGTAAATGTTGGTTCGGCTTCATTATTTTTTCCCCAATAATAATCGCCATATAATTTAATCACATCAGCACCCTTGCCGATCTGAGTGCGTACTTCTTTGATCAGTGCATCAGTGCCATCCGCTTCTGCCGCACCTTGTGGCACATTGATGTCCGGACTTAATTTTGGCTGGTAACTTCCTGTTGCAACAATCGCCCTGGTGGCACAAAGCATACGCGGCCCGGGAATAACTTTTTTTTCTATGGCTTCCTTTAATCCAACATCATCATACATTGACCCTTCAGTTCCCAAATCACGAACCGTGGTAAAGCCAGCGAACAAAGTTGCTTTGGCATGGACCACAGCTCTTGCAACGCGTTCTGCACGCGATTCTTTTAATACCTGGTCAGCCCAAACTGTTTCATTGTACGGATGCAAAAACAAATGACTATGGCCTTCAATCAATCCCGGTAAAAGTGTACAACCTTTAAGCTCAATGATCTTTGCTGCATCATTTTGAATATTTAAACCAAAGCTTTCAATTGTATTATTTTTAACCAGCACCATCCAGCCTTCATGCATTTGTTCGCCGTCAAAAACCCGGTCGGGTTTTAATAAATAAAAAATATCTTTTTGCTGGGAAAATAATAAACTACTGCAAAATGCGGTAAAAATTAAAAGAAAAATTTTTTTACTGTTCATGATATTTTTCCTGGTTTAAATTTATTTGATGTCATAATCAACAACCACTTTTTTGGTAAGCGGCCTGCTCTGGCAGGTTAAAATAAAACCTTCATCTATTTCTTCCTGTTCCAAACCATAATGTACTTTCATCTCCACTTCTCCTTCCAGTAATTTTGCTTTACAAGTGCAGCAAACCCCGCCTTTACACGCATACGGAAGATCTGCGCCCTGGTCAAGTGCCGCATCTAAAATGGAATTATGATTATCTTCTGCCATTACAAAATCCATAAAGCGGCCATCAATTTTTACAGAAATGCTGCTGGCTGAGCCGGCTGCTTCAGGTTTTTTTATAACAGGCTTTAGAACAATGTCTTCGCCTGGTGTAGTGAATAATTCAAAATGGATTTTTTTCTCATCCACACCAATGGACTGTAAGAATTCCTTCACACAAAACAACATGGTTTCCGGGCCGCAGATAAAAAAATCATTGATGTTTTCATAGCGGATGAGTTTTTCCAGGCTTTTTAATTTCTCAAAAGAAATACGGCCATCATTTACCGGTGTTTCTGTTTTTTCACGGCTTAATAAAAATATTAAATTGAAACGACTGAGGTATTTATTTTTTAAGCCTTCCAGTTCTTCGAAAAAAATAATGGATTGTTTGGTGCGGTTGCTATATATCAATGTAAAAGTACTTAAGGGTTCTTCTTTTAAAATAGTTTTTAGAATAGAGATCACCGGTGTGATCCCGCTACCCGCGGCGAAGGCTACATAATTCTTTTTTTGTGCTGGATAAATTTGCGTAGAAAAAGTTCCCGAAGGCGGCATCACTTCAAGAATGTCACCGGCTTTTAATTCTTCATTGGCAAAAGTGGAAAAGCGGCCATCCACTGTTTTTTTCACCGCCACTTTCCATTCATTTTCATAAGGCGCGCTGCAGAGTGAATAGGTTCGGCGTAGTTCTTCGCCATTAATAAAACTTCGGAAATTTAAATGTTGTCCATGCGTAAAAGAAAATGATTCCTTCAACGTTTCCGGTATTTCCAGCGTGATGGACACACAATCATCTGTTTCTTCCTTAATTTCTTTTATAGCGAGTTTTTCAAAATGCAATGACATAATTATTTTTTTTAAACGTTCTTATTTTGCAGGCCATTGATCAAAATGGACACCATATTTTCTTCGAGTTCATGAGCAGAAATTTTATTCCTGCTGCGATGCCAGGCTTCAATACCGCCGATCGCGTGGAGCATGATCAACACTGCAGTGGCAGCATCTATTTTGGTGATTTGGCCCGCATCTATTCCCTCACGAATTATCTGCGCAAAGCGTTTTCGGTAAGCACGCCGCTGGTCGCGAAATTCTGTTAAAAAAGGTTCCAGCAAATGCCGCCATTCACGGTCACTCACATATACTGTCTCAAAATTTTCAATCATCTGGCGTATATGAAAACGAATGAGGGATTCTATTTTTTGCAAAGCTGTTAATTCCGACGCTTCTGTTTTTTGCATTTCTGAAAAGAAAACACCGGCTACTTCAAAACATATTTCTTTGAGTATGGTTGATTTTGAATGTATATGATTATACAGGCTGGATGCTTCTACGCCTACGTTTTCCGCAAGTCCGCGCATACTTGCAGCCTTAAAGCCTTTTTGCCGGAAGAGCGAAGCGGCTGACCGCATGATGAGTTCTTTGCGGCTAAGTTCATTTGTTGTCCTGATCCTTGCCATACAGCAAAAATAAAAAACAAAGATGGTTTTAACGCCAAAGCTTCATTCTTTCTGAAAGGCAATGTTTTCTGTGTGCCATAAAAATGATAGGTTTGCATTTTTGTAAAAATTAATTTATGTCTTTAGTAGTTGTAGGAACGATGGCTTTTGATGCCATAGAAACGCCTTTTGGAAAATCGGATAAGATCATTGGTGGTTCAGCCATGTATGTCGCCTATTCTGCAAATCATTTTTTGCAACCTGTTCAGCAGGTATCTATTGTAGGAAATGATTTTCCGCAGGAAGAACTGGCGCATTTAAAAGCTTGTGGTGTGGATACAGAAGGTGTAGAAATAGTGCCTGACGGAAAATCTTTTTTCTGGAGTGGCCGATATCACATGGACATGAATACACGTGATACACTGGTTACTGAATTAAATGTGCTTTCGCAGTTCAATCCAGTATTGCCGGACTCTTACAAGGAATCCGAATTTTTAATGCTGGGAAATGTAATGCCTTCCTTACAGAAAAAAGTGATTGAACAATTTACAGTAAGGCCAAAATTAATCGTACTGGATACGATGAATTTCTGGATGGATACTGCAATGGATGAATTGCGTGAAGTAATGCTATTGTGTGATGTGATATTGATTAATGACAGTGAAGCGAGGCAACTATCCAACGAATATTCACTCGTAAAAGCAGCTAAGAAAATTTTAACCATGGGCCCTAAATACCTGATCATAAAAAAGGGTGAACATGGTGCATTATTATTTCATAAAAACAATGTGTTCTTCGCACCGGCATTGCCGCTGGAAGAAGTGTTTGACCCGACAGGCGCGGGCGATTCATTTGCCGGCGGCTTTATTGGCCATCTTGCCCGGACAAAAGATATTTCCTATGAGAATATGAAAACAGCCATCATTGTGGGCAGTGCGATGGCCAGTTTTTGCGTGGAAAAATTTGGAACGGAACGTTTAAAAGAAGTCACAAAAGAAGATATTGCCATCCGCATACATGATTTTGTAGAATTGGTGAATTTTGATATTGCATTGGTTTAAAAAATTCATTTATCATAAAATATTCTTTCCGGGAATTATTTTATTTACTTTAGCATCCTAAATTTTTTAAAATGAAACCTAATTCGCTATTTGCGCCACTCATGGCTGCTGCAGGTATATGTTTATTTGCCTGTAATCAAAGCTCTACCACAACAACAGCATCGAGGGATTACCTGGATACTTCAGCAATGAATACATCCATCAAACCCGGTGATAATTTCTTTTTGTATGTGAATGGAAAATGGATTGATAAAACCACCATCCCGGCTTCTGAATCGGATGCGGGTTCATTCCTTGACTTATATAATAATACAAAAGATAACCTGCATCATTTGCTGGATTCCATTTCCACATTAAAAACAAAAGCAGGAAGCATTGAACAAAAAGTGGCGGACTTTTATGCTTCGGGAATGGATACGGTAACTATTGACAAAAGAGGCTATGAACCTGTAAAACCAATACTTACAGAAATTGATGCCATCAAAGATCCTGCAGGTGTAATGCATTTTGTAACCGAACAGGATAAGGATGGAAATAGCCTTCTGTTTAGTTCATATATTGGAGCAGACGATAAAAACAGCGCTATGAATATTGCTGTTTTTTCACAGGGTGGTCTCGGTCTCCCGGACAGAGATTATTATTTTAAAACAGACCCTGCAACACAGGCCATTGTTACAGCATATAAAACATATTTACAAAAATTATTCACACTCACAGGAGTTGATTCAGTTGCTGCAGCCAAAAAGGTTGAAGCCATTTATGCGTTGGAAAAACAAATGGCCGGTAGCCATAAAACAAATGTGCAGCTACGTGATCCTGAAAGCAATTACCACATGATCAAAATGGATGCACTTGCTAAAACGGATGCAACTTTTGACTGGAAAAATACATTGGCAGGTTTAGGCATGACTACAGATTCTGTGAATGTGCAACAACCAGAGTTTTATGCAAAACTGAATGACCTTTTAAGAACTACTCCAATTGATACCTGGAAAGATTATTTGCGTGTACACACGCTAAGCAATTATGCAAGTTCTTTAAGTAGCCCGTTTGTACAGGCAAGTTTTGATTTTTACAATAAAGCGCTGAGTGGACAATCAGAAATGAAACCAAGGTGGGACAAAATGGTGCGTTCTACAGATGGCAACCTGGGAGAGGCTTTGGGCCAGTTGTATGTAAAAAGATATTTTACTGCTGACGCGAAAAAACGCATGCTGGATATGGTAAATAATTTAGAAACAGCCTTTGAAGTACGTATTGGAAAAGTAGATTGGATGAGCGACAGTACAAAAGCAATAGCAAAAGATAAATTACATGCTTTCATTAAAAAGATTGGCTATCCTGATAAATGGAGGGACTACAGTAAAGTGGATATTGATAAAGGAAAATATTTCGAAAATCGTGTGAGCGCTGCAAAAAACGAGTACAGTTTTAACCTCAACAAATTGGGCAAGCCGGTAGATAAAACAGAATGGGGAATGACGCCACCAACTATCAATGCGTACTATAATCCAAGTATCAATGAGATTGTTTTCCCTGCAGGAATTTTACAGTTTCCTTTCTTTGATCCGAATGCAGATGACGCAATCAATTATGGTGGAATTGGCATGGTGATCGGTCACGAAATGACGCATGGTTTTGATGACCAGGGCGCTCAATATGATAAAAATGGCAACCTGAAAAATTGGTGGAATGCACAGGACAATGAAAAGTTTAAAGCAAAAACCAAACAGGTAAATGAATTGTACAACACATTTACTGTTTTAGATTCTTTGCATGTAAATGGCGCATTGACAACAGGTGAAAACATGGCGGATATTGGCGGAATATGCATTGCTTATGATGCATTTAAAATGACGAAAGAAGGCCAGGACACTACAAAGATTGATGGTTTCACACCAGATCAGCGCTTCTTTCTAAGTTTCGCTCAAATCTGGCGCTCTAAGGAAAAACCAGAATATGCCAGGATGCTGATCAATGTAGATCCGCATTCACCGGCAATGTATCGGGTGAATGGACCTTTGATGAATTTCACACCTTTTTACACAGCATTTAATGTACAACCCGGAGAAAAAATGTATGTGCCGGAAGATAAACGTATTAAAATTTGGTAAACATTTTTATACAAAAAAAAGCATCATTTATATGGTGCTTTTTTTTATGCAGGTAAATGGAAAAAGTTCAGATATTTTTGCAGCGTAAAGATTTTTCTTTTATTTGTTATAAATATTTTTTATGAAAGTCGCGGTAGTTGGTGCAACAGGCCTTGTTGGTTCAAAAATTTTAGAAGTATTGGCAGAGCGGAATTTCCCGGTAACGGAAATTTTACCCGTTGCTTCTGAAAAATCTATTGGCAAAAAAATAATTTTTAAAGGAAAAGAATTTGAAGTTATTTCTGCACAACAAGCCATAGTTGCAAAACCAGCAGTGGCTATATTTTCCGCAGGAGGAGAAACTTCAAAAATTTGGGCGCCAAAATTTGCCGCCGCAGGTATTACAGTGATAGACAATTCCAGTGCCTGGAGAATGGATCCTTCTATCCCATTAATAGTGCCTGAAATAAACGCAGGGATATTGACACCGGCAGATAAAATCATTGCGAATCCGAATTGTTCTACCATTCAAATGGTGGTGGCATTATTTCCTTTACATAAAAAAAATAAGATACGCCGGATCGTGGTGAGCACCTACCAAAGTGTAACCGGCACGGGCAAGAAAGCCGTTGATCAAATGATGAATGAACGAAAAGGCATTGATGGAGAAATGGCTTATGCGTACCCGATTGACCTGAATGTGATTCCTCAAATTGATGTGTTTTTGGAAAATGATTATACGAAAGAAGAAATGAAAATGATCAATGAAACCAGGAAGATCATGGGTGATGATTCCATCCGGATGACAGCAACTACAGTGCGCATCCCGGTGATGGGTGGCCACAGTGAAAGTGTGAATGTTGAATTTGAAAATGAAATTGCGGTGAGTGAAATAAAAGAAATTTTATCCGTTTCACCAGGAATAATTGTATTGGATGATCCTTCGAATTTAAAATATCCAATGCCTTTAATTGCGCATAATAAAGACGAAGTTTTTGTAGGCAGGATACGAAGAGATGATTCTCAGCCAAACACGTTGAACTTATGGATCGTAAGTGATAATCTCCGTAAAGGTGCAGCTACAAATGCTATTCAAATTGCTGAATACTTATTACAAAAGGGCATGTTGAATAATTGAACATAAATAAAAATACACTTGATTCCAAGTGCATTTTCTCTCATAAGCAATTCTTTTTTAATTCCCCATTTCTTCCAAAAGCTTTGCTGCATCTGCCTCATCAAAAGCTTTCAACTTGTTATATGCCTGCATAGCTTTATCTTTCTGATTCAGTCCCATATAGCATTTAGCCAGGCAACGATAGCCCATTCTTGTTTTTGCATCTAATAGTATCGCCTTATTTGCCTGCAAAATTCCATCATTAAATTTGTTCAGTTTCAAATACGCGTATGCCAGTTCCTCAGATGCGTCCACCGATTGCGGATCATACTCAACTGCTTTTTTCAATATTATTTCAGCCTTTTGATATGCTTCATCAATATTATATAACCAGCCTAACTTGTAATAATATGGTTCCATATTTTCCTCATCATATTTTATAGCAAGTTCATAATTTGCTATAGCATTTTCGTATTCCATAATATCTTCATAATAAACATTCGCAAGACCGAGATACGCATCACCAAAATTTGGATAATAATCCAGGGCTTTCTTATACGCATCAAGCGCTTCAGGTTCATTATCTAATTTATAATTGGCATAACCGATCTCTACATATTTGTAAGCGAGGTCATTATTATTAACTGGTTTATATTTATCCAAATAACCCAGTGCATCATCGTATTTTTCCAATTCATTGCAACACCAGCCAGCCTGGTAATATGCATTTGTATAGTTTGCATCCAGGCTGATTGTTTTCCTGAAGGCTGCGAGTGCATCTTCGTATTGATCACTATTTTTTAAAGAAATTCCCTTGTCATAACTTTCTTTGGCAGGTTGAGCAAAAGCGGCAGTCGTGATTAATAGAATGGCAAAAAGAAAAATATTCTTTTTCATAATCGTTTATTTAAAATGCAAGATAGGAGCAGATCGTTTCTATCTTGTACCATGTAATGGGTATTTAAAAAAAATGCGCCTTGTAAACAAAGCGCATTTTTTACAGAATTTAATTTCTAATTCCCATCACCCATTTCTTTTAAAAGCGCCGCTGCTTCTTCTTCATCAAAAGTTTTTAATTTATTATAAGCATTCATGGCTTTATCTTTTTGACCTAATCCCATATAGCAATTTGCCAGGTAATGATATCCCAGGCTTGATTTTGGATTTAATAATATCGCCTTATTTGCCTGCAAAACTCCATCATTATACTTGTTCAATTTTAAATAAGTATATGCCAGTTCCTCAAAAGATTTTGGAGCTTCAGAATCATACGCAATTGCTTTTTTTAGCATTTCTTCCGCTTCGTCATACTGTTCATTATCATTATATAACCAGCCTAAAGTATAATAATAGGCTTTTGAATTTTCTTCATCATATTGCATAGCGAGTTCAAAGTTGTCCAGGGCATCCTCGTATTCGTCATTATCATAATAAACATTTCCCAAACCCCGGAAAGCAACGCCATAATTGGGACGATGGAGGAGTGCTTTATTATAAGCATCTATTGCATCATCTTCATTCTTTAATTTATAATTAGCATATCCAATCTCTACAAATTTGTACGCAAGATCATCATCATCAGCAGGGCTATATTTATCTAAGAAACCCAATGCGTCTCCATATTGCTCCAACTCATTGGCGCACCAACCTGCCTGGTAATAAGCTTCCGTATAATTGGCATCCAGGCTGATCGCTTTTTTGAATGCTGCAAGTGCTTCCTCATATTTCTCACTACTTTTTAAAGAAATCCCATTGTCATAGCTTTCTTTAGCAGGTTGAGCCATCACTGCTGTTGTGATAAAAAGAAGTGCAAAAAGAAAAATATTCTTTTTCATAATTGTTAATTTTAAATGCAAGATAGGGGCATAATTGCCCCTATCCTATACCATTTAATGGGTATTTAATAAAATTATTATTCCTGCAGCTTTCCTTTTTTTGCTTTCTTCTTCATGCTATCATTTGCCACAATAGCGATTTCCACCCTGCGGTTTTTAACCCGGTTTTCTTCACTGTCATTGGGATATTTGGGCTGGTTTTCACCATACCATTTTATGGTAAAACGATTCTGTGGTACGCCTTCTGCCTGCAAATAATTACTTACAGAATATGCTCTTTTTTCTGAAAGCTGCATATTGAATTCATCGGTCCCTGTGTCATCCGTATGGCCTTCCACCAGGATATTTGTTTCAGGATATTTTGTAAAAATTTCTGCCAGTTTATCCAGGCTTGCTTTTGCTGAATCACTGAGTTCACTTGAATTGATTTGAAATAATAGTGCGGAATTAAAAGTCAGTTCAATGCCTTCGCCAACCCGGGTTACTTCTGCGCCGGGAACAGCACCTTTAATTTCAGTGGCCTGTTTATCCATATCGCTTCCAATGATATAACCAGCGCCGCCACCAATCACTGCCCCGAGAATTGCACCCAAAGCGGTATTATTTTTTCCTGCAATAATTCCTCCTGCTGCTGCACCAGTGGCAGCTCCAATACCGGTTGCTTTCTGCGTATTATTCAAACTTTTACAACTCTGTAAAACCATTAATAAAAGTGCCGGGATAAAGATCAATTTTTTCATATTTTTCATTTTCTATTTTTTACTTATTTGCAAATGGATAATTTTAAAAGATCAATACTCACATCCTGCACACCTTTGCCTGATGCATCTTTTATCAACCGGCAAAGTTGTTCTTTTTCGCCTGCATCCATTTTAGCAGCGAGTGTTTGTACATCTGTGGTATTATATTTTTTTTCGAAAGATCGAATGCTATTGACTGTTTTTGATTTCCAAACTTCTGCATCATTTTTACCATGAGAAATAGCCATGTCGTAATAAGAATTTGCCGGGGTATAATTTCCCTGTTGTGATTGAATATCTCCCTGTAACATATAAAAATCAGGATTGCCGGAGTCCAGTAAAATGGCTTGTGCCACATTGTTCATGGCATCTTCATACATATTTTGTCCAAGATCTATTTCCGCCATCTTTGCATAAATGGTCGCGCGCTCTTTTACATTCCGGTTGTTTGCCGTCAATGAAAGCACCGTATTAAAATCTGCTTTGGCATCTGCTTCCCGGTTTAATCCCAGTTCAGCATTTGCTTTTTGAAAAATAATATCCACACTGTTTTTATTGATGGATAGTCCCTCCATGGCGGTATTATATGCTTCTGAATATTGTTTCAAACCATTCTGTGCTGCGGCTTTTCCGGCATACGCTCTTTCTTTAGCATCAAATGCTTTACAATTTTCCATTACCTGGGAATATTGAGTGAGCGCTTGTGTATAATTTTTGGAACGTTGTGATGCATCGGCTTGCGTGAGCAGGTTATAACAAGCGTTTGAGGTTGTAACAAGCCCGCTTTTGCAACCGGTTTGTATCAGGATCAATGCTATAAAAGGAATGAGTATTTTTTTAAAATTCATATTTGGGGTTTTAAAAATGGGTGAATTGTTGCATAAAAGACAAAACACATGCCAGTTAAGCCGATCTTAAAAATTAGCATGCTGATATGCTTTATATATATTCAATTCTTTTAAACATTCGTTCCCCATTATATTTGCGCAGCTATGGATACAAAACCTTCGTTGCATACCATCTTATCTCCGGGGCTTTTACATTTATATGATATCACTAACAGTATTGTTGTGATCATAGATGTATTCCGCGCTACATCAACGATTGCGGCTGCATTATTCAATGGTGCAGAAAAAGTAATCCCGGTTTCCAGCGTGGAAGATTGTATTGCCGTAGGAAAAAAATTAAATGCCATAACTGCCGGCGAAAGAGATGGAAAAATTATTGAAGGCCTGCAACATGGAAATTCTCCATCAGAATACCCACGATCTTTTATTGATGGTAAAACGCTTGTGATCACTACTACCAATGGTACCAGGCTTATTCATCTTGCAACTATTCAAAAAGCGACAGGCATCATCACCGGGTCATTTCCAAATATTTCAGCCGTGTGTGAATATTTAAAAAAAGAAAATAAAAATGTAGTACTCGGCTGTTCTGCCTGGAAAGATCGCTTTAACCTGGAAGACACCTTGTTTGCTGGCGCGGTCATTAACCGCATTCGCGAAAATTTTTCTATTCAATGCGACAGCAGCCTGATGGCCGCTGAAATGTATACACTTCATCAAAAAAATCTTACGGCATTTATCCGTGAAACTGCCCACTGGAAAAGGCTTTCAGCCTATAACCTGCAGGCAGATATGGAATGGTGCATTTCTGAAGATGTCGCCAATGTGCTTCCACTTTATACAAATGGCGTTATTCAAAAAGGTTAAATTATCAACGATTCAGCGCATTTTTTTGCTTTCACTTTTTATGCCCCGATGAATTGATTTACTTTTGCAAAATTGGCCAAACCGAAATGGGGAGGCATTACATTTTTGAACTTATTTTATTGAATGGCGTTACCTCTCTTAATTAAATACATTTATAATAATGGCACCGATGAATCCATCAGGCGGGGAAAAAAAATCCACAACCTGGGGAATGTTGAATTAATCGAATACGATGCATTATTGAATGATGTGGCATTCCGCGTGAAAGATGATTCTTATGCAACTTTTAATAAAGTGCAAATCAGTCATTTTAACCAGGAAAAAAATATTTCTCTTCGTTGCAGTTGCCCGTATAACCTGGGTGAAGTATGCCGGCATAAAGCTGCCGCACTTTTTCGCCTGCAGGAATTAATTGATAAAAATTTATTGGGTGAAAAGGAATTGAGTTATGATCAGCGGCACACAGTTGTGAAAATGAAAAAATTAGATGTGCGTACCATTAAAATGCTCGCATCGCCGCAGGATGTTGACATGGCAGATCATTTTCTTGAAAATTACCAGGCAAAAATTCTCGAGGCGAAAAATGAGAAAGTGATCGCTGAATTAAGTATTGAAGGCATGATTTTTAAATTGCGAATTCAAAAAAATGAAGAGCGCAATTTCGACACAAGTTGCACTTGTCAGACTTCTACCAGCCACCCGCTTTGCCTGCACAAAACCATTTTATTCCTGCAATTATCCAGGGAATTTGGTGCAGATTATTTTGACAGTATCCGTAACCTGGACAATGAAAAAAATAAATTACTTTCTTTATATGGTTATTCCATGGATGATGACCTCAAAGGCAAATTTGAATTTTCTTATGTAGGCGGTAAACCTTTTTTACGCATACTCGATACTTCCATTAAACGGGTGGCCGCGGTTTCCACATTCGTGGAAACACCACAAATAACAGAAGTGGAAACGGAAGTCTTAACCGAACAAAGCCTGGAGAAAAAATTAGCCATTGTCATGCGTTTTGATCCCAACCAATATCCTTTTCTCCAGCTAAATGCAGTGCGCGGAGAAATGAATGAAGACAATACTTATGTGAATAAACCGGAGCTGTTAGACCTCACGAAATTTATTCAAACAGAACGTTACAGTGTTGAAGAGAAGAAAGCTTTATCTTTTTTACGTAAATGTCTTCCGGCGGAAGTGGACCGTTACCTGACAAGAAATTCACCATTTAGCGGAATCTGGGAAAATATTATACAACAGCATGATGAAGCATTGGCCCCGGAAACAAGGCAATTGATACTGGAATACCTGCATCCAAAATATGTAAAGTTATTTCACGAATTATCTGCTGATACCCCGGTATTTTATGTAGAAAATGGGAAACCTTTTTCACCTGCTCATTTCATTCCGGTAAAAATTGCTGAACAATATATTCAGCCACTCATTTCCATCAAAAAAAATGAAGGATCTTACGAAATTTATTGTGATTTAAAATTAGAAGAAGGTAAATATAATATTTCTGAGAATGAACTGGAAACGCCCGCCCTGGTTAAGTTTCATGATTGCATTTATGTGTGGCAGCAGGCGGATGATATCATTCAGGCAGAAAAATTTTCTCCCTCCGGGAAAATGATCGTTGAAGATTCCGACTGGGAAGAATGTTTGAAAAACAATGTGCTCCCGCTTTCCAAAAAATATGATATTGAATTAAACAATATTGACTGTGAAGTGTGGAAAGAATTGCTTCCCGGTATCAGTCTCGAATTGCGGGAACGCGGAGATTATTTATTGATACATACTATTTTCTCCTATAAAGATTATATCGTTCAGGAAGGAGATAAAGAAAAAATACTTTATCCATTTAATAAAAAGCTTGTTGTCATTCACCGCAACATTCCCGCGGAAAATGCATTTATGCAAAAGTTGGAAGCGCTTCATTCTCATTTTAAAAAAACGGATGAAGCGCATACGCTCGCACTAAAAGGAACGGAAGTATTAAAAAATAACTGGTTCTTTTTATTTGCAGATGCAATCAAAGAATTGAACATTCCTGTAACTGGTTTTGATGCATTAAAAAAATTCAGGTTCAATACGGCAAGGCCAACTACGAAGATTCATATTTCCAACAGTATGGATTGGTTTGATGCAAAAGTGGATGTGCATTTTAATGGCAACAAAGTGAAAGTCGCCGATATTAAAAAAGCATTGGGCCGGCAGGAACAATATGTGCAACTCGAAGATGGAAGTTTGGGGATTTTACCAGAAGAATGGTTGCAAAAATACAGCCTGCTTTTTCGCGTGGGCGAAGGCAAAAATGATGCATTGAAATTAAGCAGGTACCACTACAGTGTCATTGAAGACTTATACAATCAACGCGATGAAAATGAACTGAGCATATCATTGGATGAAAAATATGACAGCATTAAAAATAATTATTCCATCAGTGAAATTCCTGCACCGGAACACCTGCAGAAAATTTTACGGCCTTACCAGGAATCCGGTTTTCACTGGATACATTATTTAAACCAGGTGAAATGGGGTGGCATTCTTGCCGATGATATGGGTTTGGGTAAAACCATACAGGCACTGGCTTTCCTGCATCATTACAAGAAAATGAACGGCACGATTAAAGCGCTTGTTGTTTGTCCGACCACGTTAATGTTCAACTGGGAAAATGAAATTAAAAAATTCACACCAACGCTTACGCATCATGTGCATCATGGCGGTACGCGGGACCAGGCATTGTTGCATAAAGACGATGCAGATATTTTTATCACCACGTATGGCACATTGCGCAGCGATATAAAATATTTCAAAGACATTGAATTTGATTACCTCATCCTGGATGAAAGCCAGGCCATTAAAAATCCATCCAGTAAAATAGCTAAAGCTGCAACTTTATTAAAAGCCAAAAATAAACTTTGCCTGAGTGGTACACCATTACAAAACAATACGTTTGATCTTTACGCGCAAATGAATTTTCTTAACCCCGGCATGCTGGGCAGTATAGAATTTTTCAAACAGGAATTTTCCATACCTATTGATAAATTGGGCTTACAGGAAAATAAAGAACATTTGCGCAAACTCTTATTCCCATTCATTCTCCGGAGAACGAAAGAACAGGTTGCTAAAGATCTTCCTGAAAAACATGAAATGATCGTATACTGTGAAATGGGAAAAGTACAGCGGGATATTTATGATGCATACCGCAATGAAATTCGCAGTAAATTATTGGGCGAAATGGAAACACAGGGTTTTGGAAAATCTCAATTATCCATTCTTCAGGGTTTAATGAAACTGCGCCAGATATGCGACAGCCCTGCAATATTAAAAGAAGAAAAACCTTTCCCCAATGAGTCCGCAAAACTGGATGAGCTCACCCGCGAGATCACTGAAAATATTGGCGACCATAAAGCACTCATCTTCTCACAATTTTTAGGAATGCTTGCATTGATCAAAGAAAAATTAATTGAACTGGATGTAAACTTTGAATATTTCGATGGCAGTACATCTGCAGCGGAAAGAGAACGCGCTATTAATCATTTCCAGGATGATAAAGCATGCAGGGTATTTCTTATTTCTTTAAAAGCAGGTGGAGTTGGGTTAAATCTCACTTCTGCCGACTATGTATATATCGTTGATCCCTGGTGGAATCCGGCGGTAGAACAACAAGCCATTGATCGTACGCACCGTATCGGGCAAACTAAAAATATTTTTGCCTACCGCATGATCTGCACTGATACAGTGGAAGATAAAATTTTATTGCTGCAGGAAAAAAAGAAAGCGCTTGCCGCAGATCTTGTTACAGATGATGGCACATTTGTAAAAAGCCTTACCAAGGAAGATATTGAATATTTATTCAGCTAAGGAAATATTGATAAAAACCTATACGGTTTTTGAAACCTTATAGGTTTTTATGTATTTCAAAAATAAAAATTATATTTACTTTATTTCTTATGACAGATAATGTTGACAATAAAATTGTTACCTGTAAAAACTGCGGCCATACATTTTCAGGAAAATATTGTAACCTCTGCGGAGAAAAAGTATATACACTTCGCGATAAAAAAGTCTGGCATTTATTGGAAGAAGCCACTCATTTTATAACCCACTTTGAGGGTACTCTTTTGAATACGTTTAAAGCAGTGGCTACACAGCCCGGTAAGCTTTCCCTTGACTATTGCAATGGTATTCGAAAGAAATATTTTAAACCCGTTTCCTTTTTTCTGCTCCTTGTAGTGATCTATCTTTTTTTCCCGGTATTTGAGTCACTTAATCAACAGTTAGTATATCACTTGCACAGTTTATTATATGGAAAGTTTGCTATCGCTAAAGTTGAGAGTTTTCAAAAATCTTCTGGCATGTCATTCGACGAAATAAGCGAAATGTTTCATGAAAAAGGAGAAAAAATATCCAAATTTTTACTCTTCATATTATTACCATTTTCCGCAATATTTATGCAATGCTTATTATACAAAAAGCGTCGCTTGTTTTTTGATCACTTTATTTTTGCCACAGAGATTAATATCTTCTTTTTATTATGGGGATTTTTATTATTTCCATTGATGCTACGGCTTTTACAGTATATTATTATTTTCCTGTTTGGCCAACCATTTTTATTCTCAGATTGGCTGGTAGGGCTTGTTATTTTTGGAGTAGTAGCAATTTATATAACACGTGCAGCAAAAAGATTTTATGTATTAAAAACGTGGCAGGCCATTTTATTCTCCATCATTTTCATGATTTTATATTTTGCATTCATACAATTCATTTACAAGTTTATTTTATTTATAGTTGTCTTCTCGCAAATGCATTAACCGTTTACTTAAACCTATAAGGTTTCAAAAATCGTATAGGTTTTGATTTTTATTCGCGCACACCTGCATATATCGCAACGGGCAATGTATTTTCTTCGGGTGGCAAAGGACAATTATATCCTTCTGTATATGCGCAATAAGGCTGGTAGGCTTTATTAAAATTGATCGTTATTTCACCAGATGCAGGAATAATTAAATCAATGTACCTGCCGCCACCATACGTTTCTTTCCCGCTTGTGGCATCCCGGAAGGGAATAAATAAATAATTTTCAAACCCTTTTTTATCTTTCAAATCAAGCGACTGATATACGTCCAGTGAATATGCTTTACCTTTTAATTCAAAAACTGCTTTAGCAAATAAATAATATTTCTTCTGCGTATGCGATGAGGTTTCCATGGTAAAAATTTCTGTAGAATTTGTTTTAATAAATTTTGCCGCTACAATAAAATCTTTATTCACCGGAAAAAATTGAATGCCTTTGAAATACTTTCGCTGGCTGGCACTTAATGGAGAAATGACCGGATTCGTGAATTCATCCTGCAATGATTTTTGAAAATCTTTTATATCTTTTTGTATAGCTGATGTATCTGTTTGTGCAAATGCCGGCTGCATGAACAGCAAGCCAAACAATGCAACGATAACTTTATATTTCATATTTCTTTTATTTTTAAAATACATTTTTCCACATCATACTTTCCACGGGCTTATTGGGTTGGTGGCTATATTTCGCGTCCTTTTTCTCGTTGTATTTCACTTCAATTTCTCCATCTACAGGAAAATATATTAATTGCCCGATAGGCATCCCGGGATAAATCCGTACCGGTTGTTTCACCGAAATTTCCAGTGTCCAGTTCCCGCAAAAACCCACGTCACCTTTTCCCGCCGTCGCGTGAATGTCAATGCCCAGGCGGCCTGTGGAAGATTTGCCTTCGAGAAATGGCACATGTGCATGCGTTTCTGTATATTCTTCTGTTACACCCAAATAAAAATCATGCGGTTGTAAAACAAAACCTTCTTCGGGAATATCAAAGTATTCAATGGTATTATGTTTTTTTGCGTCCAGCATTTCATCTTTATATTTTGCCAGGCATTTACCCAAATGTACATCATAACTGTTGCTGCCCAAAAACCTGCGGTCGTAAGGCGTAATAACAATTGTTTTTTTTTCTATTTCTTCCAGTATCCTGGTATCGGAAAGAATCATGCTGATTTATTTATTAAGGGTAAAAAATATTCCTGCAAATAAAATACATTTGTACATAACACAAATAAAAGCCTGTTTAAAAATAACAGGTAAAGTTACGTGCCACTTTATTTCAATGAAAATATTGATCAAAATTCCCGCCTCGGCATTTGGAAGATCACCGAACCGGAAAACTTCTTTTTACAATTTGTTATTCCCGTAAAACAAATCAGGCACACGGAAAAAAGAATACAACATCTCGCTGCAAATTACTTACTTACGCAATTATTCCCGGGATTTCCACAGGCAGACATTCAAACCGGTTATGCAGATAAACCGTTTCTTCCTTCAGCAAAATATTTTTTTTCCCTGGCTCATACAAATAATTTCGCAGCCGCTTTGGTGAGCACAAAAAAAAATGTGGGGATTGATATAGAGCCGGTTTCTGAAAAGCCCAACCGGTTAAAAAATAAGTTCCTGCAAGAGGCAGAAATAAAAAATATTTTACAAAAGTCATTTTTAACAGGCACAACGGATACGCGCATGACGATGGCATGGTGTACTAAGGAAGCAGTGTATAAATGGTGGGGGAAAGGTGGAATTTTTCTTAAAAATGATATGCAAATCTCAGGCAGTGAAGCGGATAAAATTTTGTGTTCCCTGCACACTGACCATGTTACAATCCCGTTGCAAATACAAACAAAGTTATTAGGAAGCCTTTGCCTGGCCTGGCTTTTAAAAGATTAGTACATATTTTTCCGTACATTCAAAATGCGCCGTAATGAATTTTAGCATTTATAAGCAATAAAATAAACTTACTTTGCAATAACAAGTTTATACCGTGCAAAACATTTTACATATCACCGGGAAGTTCTTTAAAAAGTTTTTTACTTTTTTATTTACCCGTCAAAAAGATTGCTGTAAATAATTTTTAAATATTCAGTCCGCCGCAAACACTCAGCACCTGGCCCGTAATATAAGAACTCATATCGCTGGCAAGGAATAATGTGCTTTTAGCAATTTCACTTGCCTGGCCAAAACGGCCCAAAGGAATTTTCTTTAAAAATTCATCACTCGTATTTCCTTCTTTCAAATAATGTGTCATATCCGTTTCCACGAAGCCTGGCGCAATGGCATTGCAGCGGATATTACGACTGCCCAGTTCCAATGCAATGGATTTTGTGAAGCCAATGATTCCTGCCTTACTTGCTGCATAGAGGCTCTGGCCTGCATTTCCGCGGATACCTACAATCGAACTCATATTGATGATACTACCAGATTTTGCTTTCATCATGGGCCGAATTACTTGTTTGGTCATATTAAAAACACTCTTCAAATTCACATCCATTACTTCATCCCATTGTTCTGGTGTAAGCCTTAATAATAAATTATCCTTACTGATTCCGGCATTGTTCACGCACACATCCACCTGGCCAAATTCTTTTAAAACATCCTGCACAAATATTTCACAGTCACTAAAATTACCGGCATTGCTTTTATACGATTTTGCTTTAACACCCAACCCCTGCAATTTCTTTTCCAGGTCTGTTGCTTTTTCTGCACTGCCGTCACTCACATACGTAAATGCAATATGAGCGCCGGCTTCAGCCAGTTCAAGTGCAATGGCCTCGCCAATTCCACGGGCAGCACCGGTGACAATGCAAACTTTATTTTCAAGTAATTTCATGTGTCAAAAATTTAAGGGTTATATTTTCAATATTTAGTTCAATAAGGCAATATCCGTTTTTTATTTTTTGTGGCAAATAAAATTATATTTATTCAAATCCATTGCTTCATGTTCGCGCATTCTTGCTGCCAGTTCAAATTTATTTTTATTATAGCCCATCTGCATACTTTCCCAAAGATAAGTGAGTATAAAAGAAACAAAACCATAGTGCTGAAACTGTTGCACATGCACCATTTCATGCTTTACCCATTTTTCATTTTTCAAAAAATCTTCGCTGCTTACATTCCATAAATGGATTGTTTTACCCAAAGTGAACGCCATTGATTTTTCTTTTAAATAAAAGGCTGCGAAACGGGCAAGGGGCGAATGATCTTTGAGATTAATGTTCATTCAAAAAATCTTAGTAATCAATGAGCGGTAAGGATTTCTTTCCAGGCTTCACCAATTTCCTGCGCATGCATCCTGCTTTTTGGTTTATGAATGATCTTTCGAATGATCCCTTTTTCATCAATTAAAAAAGTAGTGCGTTGCATACCGATAAATTCCCTGCCCATGAATTTTTTTGGTGCCCATACACCAAATAATTTTGCGATTTCATGGTCTTTATCAGCAATCAGTGGAAAAGGTAAATTGAATCTTTTTATAAATTTTGTATGCGACTTTTCATCATCCGTACTCACGCCGATCACCTGCACATCCTCTTTTTCTAATGAAGAAAAATTATCCCGGAGATTGCAAGCTTGAATAGTACAAGTAGGTGTATTGTCGTGCGGATAAAAATAAAGTGCTGTTTTTTTTCCTTTAAAATCTTTATTTGAAATGGTGTTGCCATTTTGATCCGGCCCGGAAAACACGGGCGCTTTTTCTCCTTCCAGTAAATGCGTCATTTTTAATTTTTTATAAATGAATATTCTTTCGTCATTTCATTACCGGCAATATCTTTTACAGTTACTTTCAAAACATGACTGCCAGTCTCACAATGCGCATCAAAAGTATAGGTAAATAAACCATTCCTGTTTGAAAATAAAAGCCATTCGCCATCCAATGTTGCGCTGAATGATTGAACATCGCTGCCTTTATCCGAAACGCGGAAAGATAATTTGTTGTTGTCTGAAAATGTTTGCCCGTTTTTCCACCCGGCAATAAATATTTCCGGGGGAATTGTATCAATCATCAAACTGAATTTTCCCAAATCCCGGAAACTCCCTTTCATCCAGTTTCCCTGCCAGCTTCCTTTTTGAAATGATTTTTTATTCCCACTGATCAGTTGCATCACCACTTTATCTTTCAATGGATCATTCCCTGGCAAAGTTGTGTGGATCATCAATTCATAATAATCCTGTACGGGAATAAAATAATCGCCAAGTAAAATGATATCAGATGCACTGTTGGGAATATTGTTTGCGGCTTCAGAAAAAGCGAATGGGAATGATTCATAAAATGCTTTAGAAGAAAAGTTGGCGTTGAATGATTTTCCCTGTACAAAATTTCCCTGCCCGGGCATAAATGGTTTTGCATTTGCCGGGTAGGTAAAATTCGTATTTGTAATTCCTGAAAATTTTATATTGAATTTTAATACGGATGTATTGCCATCTATATCTTTCGCTTCAATTTGAATGTCGTGCGTATTTGTATCACTAAGAATGATCAGGCCTTGCGTTTCTGATGGAGAAAAAATATTCAATTCATTTCCCGGCAGAGAAAATAAAAACTGGATATATTTTTTTTGACGCGCATAAACAGCGTAATCAATACACGCATTTACATAACGTGTTTCATCATAAGAAACAGAATCCAGTTTGAAGGCAAAAATGCTATTTCCATCCATCAAAATCTCACCTGAATAAATGCCATGATTAAAAGGGGAATTGTTACTTTTATCCGTTGCATTGATCGCAAAACTTACAAGCGGCGAATGCACTTCAATTGTTTTTTCTTTTGTAGAATAATTTCCGTTACTGCCTGAAATTGGCACTGGCACTGCGTTTTGAAAGTAAGTGCTGTAGCGCCGGTCATACATATATAATGCATTGATGGCCGGCGGCTTCGTATCCGGAATGTCAAAACCAAATAAACCGGGATTATAATTTTTACCGGTGGCCGTATTCCGAATTTCAAAATGCAAATGCGGTCCGCCGGAAGCGCCGGTGTTGCCGCTATATGCAATAAAGTCACCTTTTTTAACTGGAAAAACGCCAGGTGGAATTTCCATATCCATTTCCCATGATTGGTTATCATATTGCTTTTGAAGCATGTAGGCCTCCACTGCTTTGGTAAATTTATTTAAGTGCGCATATAAAGTGCTGAACCCATTTGGATGTGTAATATAAAGTGCATTTCCAAAGCCATATTTTTCAATTTTCACGCGGCTGATATAACCATCTGCTGTAGCATATACCAGCAGGTTTTCACGTGATTGCGTACGAATATCAAAACCCATGTGAAAGTGATCGGGACGCAGTTCGCCGAAATTTGCAGAGAGTTGAATGGGCACAGATAACGGATCGCGAAAATAATTTTTTTCAATAACAGCAGGTTGATTTTGTGCAACAACTTGTAAGAAAAAAAACAGGGTAAAAATAAAAATTAAACCTTTTTTAAATGAAGAAAAAATCATGGGGACAAAGATAGGAAAGATGTTTTAACCTGTTCTAGTGATAGTTCTTGAAAATGGTTAAAAATTAAATTATAATAATGCATATCATCATTTCTCATGCTTCAACTATATTTGCCAAAATATTTTAATATTAAATGTTTAAGAAATTAAATAGCCTGGCTAAAGACCTTGTGTATGTTACTCGCATAGGATATATATTCTATCCATTCCGAACATTCCTTTTATTCTTATCAAATGTGTCAGAGATTTCAGTATGGATTCAAAAGAATAAAAACAAAATTGAAAAAAAGGATTTTTTTGTCTGGAAAAGAAACTATGATAAAAGGCTGCAGGGTTTTGAATTTGTAATTGATAAATATCAAATTGAAAATACGCCTGTTTCTTATATGGAATTTGGTGTTGCCTCCGGTGATTCTTTCAGTTGGTGGTTGAACAGGTTGAAAAATCCGGAATCTTCTTTTTGGGGATTTGATACTTTCGAAGGCTTACCCGAAGATTGGGGTTTGTTTTTTAAAAAGGGCGCAATGGCGCATGACATTAAAAAATTTGATGATGAGCGCTATACTTTTGTGAAAGGAATTTTCCAGGATACATTGGTCAATTTTATAAATGAAAATAAATCCATTATTGATTCATCCAGGAGAAAAATTATTCACCTGGATGCGGATTTATTTTCTGCAACACTATTTGTTTTATCACAGCTTTATCCATATTTAAAAGATGGAGACATTTTGATTTTTGATGAATTCAGTGTTCCGAATTCTGAATTTTATGCAGTTAAACTTTTCCAGGATTGTTTCTATGTAAAATTAAAACCTATTTGTGCACTAAATAATTTTTATCAAACAATATTTGTTGTAGAGAAATAAATTAACTGTATATATTATATAAAAAAAGCGTTCAAAAAATTGAACGCTTTTTTTTATTTCTTCTTAAATTACTTGCTAAAAACTACAGTTAATTTTGGATGCTTACTTGCATCACTGTTATAGCTTGAGCAAATTATCCTTGAATTATAAATAGATTCTTGTTGAAGCCTTAAATAGTATCCATAGTTCGCATTATTCATAATCATTTGTGTCGTCATGGCAGTTACATCAAGATTAAGATCCAGAAATGAAAGTGCAGTAGTCGGAATATTTACCTCGTCTGTAGTAGAAACTGTTGGTTGGTTAAACCATGTGATAGTTGTCGGAGACCAGTCAGAAGTTACTTGCTGCACAAACATTGAATTATTATTTCCATAATTCGCATCCACCATATTTCCATTTACAGGATTCGGGTCTGAATAGAGTGAAAGTGTAGCGCTTGAAATTTCAGCGCCTGCAGGAATTGAACTCAAATCAAATTTTATAATTCCGCGGATTATTAAACTTTCAGAATTTCTTGTCCAGGCTTCAATTGGAATATCTTTCGTGCCATAGCCTGTTGCATCACCGCCATTATATTTTCCAATCTGAAATTCATTGGGATTATTAGATGGCACTAAAATCAAGGTTGTAAACTTTCCAGCATTAACGATTACAGAAGTTGTATCTACTCCGGTTGCACCATCATTGTCTGTAACCATCAATTGAAAGATGTAAGTTCCTTCGGAAAGTCCTGTAACAGATGTAGATTTAGAACCGGGATTATCAATGATGGAACTTCCCGGTCCTGAAACCTCGCTCCATAAATATGCTACAACCTGCCCATCTGCATCTTCGCCAGAACCATTTAGTATGATGGTTTTTGTGGGTAAAGTAATCGTTTGTGAAGGACCGGCATTTGCAACAGGAACTTTGTTCTCAATTGCATTAACAACTTTTTTACAGCTTCCTAAAATACAAATTGTAGCAGCCAGTAAAAAAAGTCGTGAAGTAAATGTTTTCATATTAGTTAATTTTAAGTAAATATATAAGATTTCGGGTAAATGTTAATTTTTTTAAGAAAAAAATTCTACTCCTAGTTTGTCATCATTTGATGAAATATACTCTTATTAACTTCTTTCAACATTTATCAGTGCATATCCCCCAATTTTTATTCCCCCAATCCCTTATTTTTGCACCAACAATTTTTCCATGCCTAAAGATAAATCCATCCAATCTGTTTTAATCGTTGGCTCCGGCCCCATCATTATCGGGCAAGCCTGCGAATTTGATTATGCCGGCTCACAAGCCGCACGCAGCCTGCGCGAAGAAGGTATCCGCGTGACACTGATCAACAGTAATCCGGCAACTATTATGACGGATCCAATGATGGCAGATAAAGTATATTTATTGCCACTCACCGTTGAAAGTTTGGAACAAATACTGGAAGAAAATGAAATTGATTCAGTGTTGCCAACGATGGGCGGACAAACCGCTCTTAATCTTTGTAAAGAAGCAGATGAATTGGGCGTTTGGGAGAAATATAATGTGACCATGATCGGTGTGGATGTGGCTGCCATTGATACCGCGGAAGACCGCGAAAAATTTCGACAATTGATGTACGATATTGGTATCTCTGTGGCGCCAAGCCATGTGGCCAATAGTTTTTTGGAAGGCAAAGATTTTGCGCAGCAAATTGGTTTTCCACTCGTAATCCGGCCTTCCTTTACCCTCGGCGGAACTGGCGGAAGTTTTGTTCACAGCAAAGATGAACTGGATGAAGCATTACAAAGAGGTTTGCAGGCTTCGCCTATCCACGAAGTGTTAGTGGAGAAAGCAGTCCTTGGCTGGAAAGAATTTGAACTGGAATTATTGCGCGATAAAAACGATAATGTAGTTATTATTTGTACCGTGGAAAACCTGGATCCGATGGGTATTCATACGGGCGATTCTATTACAGTTGCACCGGCAATGACACTGAGTGATACATCATTCCAGGACATGCGTAACAAAGCTATGCTGATGATGCGTAGCCTCGGAAATTTCGCAGGGGGTTGTAATGTACAGTTTGCACAAAATCCTGAAACGGAAGAATTAATTGCCGTGGAAATCAATCCGCGTGTTAGCCGATCTTCTGCATTGGCGAGTAAAGCAACAGGTTATCCGATCGCGAAAATTGCTGCTAAACTTGCCATCGGTTATTCGTTGGATGAATTAAAAAATCAAATTACTAAAACTACTTCCGCTTATTTTGAACCGGCACTGGATTATGTGATCGTAAAAATGCCGCGCTGGAATTTTGATAAATTTAAAGGCGCGAATACGACACTTGGACTGCAAATGAAAAGTGTGGGTGAAGTGATGGCCATTGGCCGTTGCTTCAATGAAGCGATTCAGAAAGCCTGCCAGAGTTTGGAAAATGAAGCAGTTGGTTTGGGTTATTATGGAAAAAGTTTAATGAAGTCTGAAGAATTAATTGAGTATATAAAAACTCCGAAATGGGATCGGATATTTCGCATCAAAGATGCGCTGATGCAAGGTGTTACAGTAAAAACAATTGTGCAGGCAACACGCATCGACAGGTGGTTTATTTATCAAATACTTGATATCTGTACAATTGAAAAAGAACTGGCGCATTTTCACCTCGAAGATTTGCCGGAAGAATTATTATTGCGGGCAAAGAAAAATGGTTTTAGTGATGAACAGATCTCACGCATATTGCCGGGCAATTGTACAGATGATGAAGTGTATGCAAAAAGAAAATCTTTGGGCATCATGCGTTCTTATAAAATGGTGGACACATGCAGCGCGGAATTTGAAGCGAAGACGCCGTATTTCTACAGCACTTTTGAATAAGCTATTCAGCACTTTTTTTATCTTGTTTTCTTTTCCAAATTTTTTACATGCTACATAAAACAAAAGGCATTGTATTGCGCTGTATAAAATTTGGCGACACAAGTATCATCGCAAGTATTTTCACAGAATTATTTGGCATACAATCTTATATCATAAAAGGAGTTCGGAAAGCATCTAAAAAAAATTCAAACAATGCCGTGTTTTTTCAACCGGGTGCGATACTCGATTTGGAAGTGTATCACAACACGTTAAAAAACCTGCAATACATTAAAGAATATTCCTGGGCATTTTTATATCAGCATGTTTTTTTTGATGTGGTTAAAAATGCAATTGTTTCTTTCAATATGGAATTGTTACAACAGGTATTGAAACAACCAGATCCTTTGCCGGAATTATTTGAATTTGCAGAATCTTCTTTACAATATGCGGATGAATCGCCGGCTACAGGCACTGCTAATTTACCTTTGTATTTCATGTTGCAACTCGGCCGTTTACTGGGTTTCCAGCTTTTGGGTAAATATAATGAAAGCACACCTGTGCTTGATTTACAGGCCGGTGAATTTGTTTCGGAAATTCCGGTCAATCCTTTTTATCTCATCCACGAAGAAGCAAAAATCACCAGTGAATTAAATGGCATAACTGAATTTGCTTCAATCGAAAAAATATTTTTAAATCAACAGAAAAGACGGGCATTATTAAATGCTTATGTACAATATATTAAGCTGCATACGGAAGGCATGAATGACATCAAAAGTTTTTTGATCTTGCAGGAAGTGCTTTCGTAATTTTTATTAAATTAGCCTTCGTACTTTTTCCGGTTCCCCGTTTTTTGAATCTAAAGTGATGTTTAATATGCCCGGCTTTTTCCCTTTAGCAAAACTGCCCAGTTCATTTTCAAAGCCGAGTGCATGTGCGCCATTGAGTGTTGCCCATTGCAGCATTTCCTCCAGTGGAATTGCTGGAAAATTTTTGCGCAATGTTTTTATTTCATCAAGGATTGACAAAGATTCATTACTTGCTAAACTATCTGTGCCCAATACAATTTTCAAATTATTTTTTCTAAATAAATGTACCGGTGGTAAAATATTTTCTATGTATAAATTCGCATTCGGGCAAAGACAAAAATAAATTTGCTGCGGATTTATTTTATGGCATTCCTGCAGGAATAAAATATCTTGTTCTTTTGTGTAAGTATTATGCACCAAAATGATTGTTGACAATTTATCAAGGCTTGAAAAATATGTTTGCAAACAACTTTTACCCGATGGTTTAAAAAATGAAATATCTATGCCCAGGTTTTTATACAATTGTTGAAACCCATTTTTCTCCCCCATAAAAAATAGATCTTCATCTTTCGTTTCCTGGTTATGGATGCTCGTTATTTTTCCTGCATCCGCATGATTTATTTTTTTAAATAAATTTTCAGAAACCGTGTAAGGCGCATGTGGCGCATAGCTTGTATAATTTGCTAATTTCTCATATATACAAAAAGCATCAAACACTTTTTTACCTGCATGAAAAACTTCTTCGGCGCGTTCAGGTAAAAATCCCAGGAGTTCAATAAAATTCCGGTACTGAATATCACTTTTATTTTTTGTAAAAATTGTATCTGTTGTATTGCAAATATCTCCAACAGCCACGATTCCATTTTCCCACATTTCCTTTTCGTATTTTTCTATAGCGGCTAAAATAATTTCCGGTTCCGCAAAACGTTTTTGAAGAATGGATTCTATAAAAGGAATTAAGCCCGATTTTTGAGCGATCACATTTTTCAAATGACTGAGTTCGAGATGACAATGACTGTTTATAAAACCAGGGGAAAGCATACCTGGAAAAAATTGTACATCGTCGCCGGCATTTTCTATGGGAATAATTTCTACAATTTCGCCGGAAGCCTGTAAAATAAGCGCATGATTTTTACCCAATATTTCCCTGCCGTTAAAAATTTTATCGGCTGCATATTTTATATATCGCATGAGGTAAAGGTAACCGAAATAGAAAGAGGGAAATTCTGTAATTTTGCATTCCACAAAAACCAAATTCAAAAAATTTTTGTTAGGGTTTTTTTAGAAATACATAATCACATGATAGATAAATTAGAAGCATTGCAGGCAAGGTTCGAACAGGTAACTGTTGCACTTACCAATCCTGAGATCATTAATAATCAAAAGGAATTTGGCAGGCTGAGCAAGGAATACCGCGACCTGGAAAAAATTATCCAACCTTTTCATTCTTACCTCCGCATCGTCAAAGATTATGATTTTGCAAAACAAAGTATCAATAGCGGCGATGAAGAATTACGTGAATTGGGCAAGATGGAATTGCCCGATCTTGAAAACAAAAAACAAAAATTAGAAAAAGAAATTACGCAATTATTAATTCCAAAAGATCCGGAAGATGATAAAAATGCAGTACTGGAAATTCGCGCCGGAACTGGTGGCGATGAGGCCAGTTTATTTGCCGGCGATTTGCTGGATATGTACCTGCGTTATTGCAATAAAAAAGGTTGGAAAACAGCGATCGTTTCTGAAAGCGAAGGAACTGTTGGTGGCTATAAAGAAGTAGTTGTGGAAGTAACCGGAGAAGACGTATATGGCACATTGAAATTTGAAAGTGGTGTTCATCGTGTGCAGCGTGTTCCAAATACAGAAACGCAGGGCCGTGTGCATACTTCTGCCGCAACAGTTGCCGTAATGCCGGAAGCAGAAGAAGTGGATTTTGAATTGAACCCCGCGGATGTGAAAATGGAAACTTCAAGAAGTGGCGGCGCGGGCGGACAAAATGTAAATAAAGTAGAAACCAAAGTGATGCTCACACATATTCCAACGGGCACAGTGGTGATTTGTCAAACAGAAAGAAGCCAGTTGGGAAACAGGGAAAAAGCCATGACCATGATGCGTACGCGTTTGTATGAAGAAAAGGTACGGAAGTATGAAGATGAAGTTTCCCGCCGCAGGAAAACGCTGGTAAGTACCGGCGACCGCAGCGCAAAGATCAGGACCTACAACTGGCCACAGGGGCGGGTTACAGACCATCGCATCGGACTGACATCATATAATTTGGATGCCGTAATCAATGGTGAAATTGATGAATTTATTGAAGCATTGCAGGTTGCGGAAAATGCGGAAAAAATGTCAAACCAGGTATAAAACTTTCTTTTTTAATGCGCATTTTAATAATACAAAACACGGATGAAACAATCAGTGATTATGCTGAATATATTTCCGGGCTCATCACGGATTATGCAAAATGGCTCGGCTATGAAATTATACATATTGACACTTTAAAAAGTTTAAACAAAAAAAAAGACAACTGCATTTTTGTTTTGCAAAATTTAAAAACTTCTTTGCCTGGTTTTTTATTAGAAAAGAAAATGGCTGCACATTTTAAAAAAGCAGGAATTGATTTATCAATTAATTTAACGGAAAAATTCCAGGCTAATATTGATCTCCCGCAGATTATGGGAATGGATGAAAATATTTTTACCAGGAATAAAAAGAAATTCAATTCGACGTATAAAAAAAGCAATGGGAAAAACCATTTGACCCTGATAACTTTTGCCGGCTCCGAAAAGGAAAAATTAAAGACTTTCACCAAAGAAAATAATATAGAAGTCATTCAAATTCCTTTCACAGCATCCAATGAATTCAAAACATTTGAATGGCCTGATAAGGTTTTGATCAAAGCGCAATATGCGGGAAATAAAGAATATTTTTTGTGTCTTGGTGGCGAAAACGAATCGCTGTTACTGGAAGTTTTAAAAGGTTTTTCAAAATTCAAAAAATGGCAGCAAAGCAGTATGCAACTCATCCTGGTAATGGATGCAACTGATTGGTTAGATAGTTTTTTAGAAAAGCTAAAAAACTATCGCTATAAAGATGATGTGCAGATCATTAGAGATATTAATATTTCACAATTAGCCTGCCTCTTTGCTGCTGCGTATAGTTTTATTCATGCAACGAATGTCCCCGAAAACCTGGAACCATTGGTGACTGCTATGCAATGCAGCATCCCGATAATTTGTACAGATACGCCGGTTTTGCGTGAATATGCCAGCGAAGCCGCTTTGTATATGCCTGTTTTTGACGCGGCTGAAATTTCAAAAAATATGATCGGCGTATATAAAAATGAAATTTATAAAACGCAAATGGAAAATTCTGCTAAAGAAAGTTCACAAAAATACAAGCGGGATGAAGTGTCCAAAAAAATATGGTTGCTGATAGAATCCTTGTCAGCAAAGGCATAAACAGCATATATTTTTATAGTACTTTTGGCGCTTAAAATTTAACCAATATGCATCAATCAAATATCCGCATAGATATAGATCTGGATAAAGACAAGATACCGGAAAAAATATCGTGGAAAGCATCAGACAGTACCGCGGATGAAATACAGCATGCAAAAGCCATGATGCTGGCGTTCTGGGACGGTGCAGATAAAAGTGCTTTGCGTATTGATTTATGGACTAAAGAAATGATGGTGGATGAAATGGCAGATTTTTTTTACCAGGCAATTTTTTCCATGGCCGATACTTACCAACGGGCAACCGGTTATGAAGACCAGGTAGAAGCAATGAAAAACTTTGCGCGTGATTTTTATAAAATTTTTAAAGAAAAAGAAGCCAAAAAAAATAAATAGCAGGCAATTTTTTTCTTACATTCCTGTTCAATAAAATAATAACGTATGAGCTTAGAAGAAAAAGTGATGGGCGCAATGAAAACCGCCATGAAATCAAAAGATGAAGCCGGATTACGCGGCCTTCGCGGTATAAAAGCTGAAATCATTAAAGCAAAAACAGAACCCGGCGCTCATGGAGAAATAACTCCGGATGGAGAATTGAAACTTTTACAAAAAATGTTGAAGCAGCGAAAGGATGCACTGGAAATTTATGTAACACAAAACCGGGAAGATCTCGCAAATAAAGAAAGGGAAGAAATACAAATCATTGAACAATATTTGCCCGCCCAATTGTCCGAAGAAGAGATACTGGAAACGATAGAGAAAATAATTGCACAGTCAGGCGCAACGGGTCTTGGAGACCTTGGCAAAGTGATGGCGCAGGCTACAAAAGACCTGGCCGGCCAGGCAGACGGGAAAACAATTTCTGCGATTGCCAAAAATTTATTGGCTCCCTGATGAAGGAACGATACACGAATGATAATTGATATATTTTTCCTGTTGTTACTGGCACTGGCTGTTTTCAAAGGATTCAGCAAGGGATTTATCGTCGCTGTATTTTCATTCCTGGCTGTTATAGCAGGTCTTGCCGCGGCAACAAAACTATCTGTATTCGTGGCAAATTATATTGGAGACAATACATTTATAAGTAAACAATGGCTGCCTTTTTTATCGTTCACCATTGTGATGGTGCTTGTTTTTTTTATTGTGAAATGGATCGCTTATTTATTGCGTGGTTCTGCAAAAATGCTCCTGCTCGGGTGGCTGGATAAGCTGGGTGGCATTGTGTTTTATGCAATTATTTATATGGCCATTTTCAGCGTCATCTTATTTTATGCTGCGCAAATGAACATTATAAAACCCGCCACAATTGCGGAATCTAAAACCTATTTATATATAGAACCATTTGGCCCAAAAATGATCAATGCAATTGGCTATGTCATTCCATTTTTTAAAAATATATTTGAGCAATTACAGGATTTTTTTAGTACACTCGCCTTTAGATAAAAACAGGAAATATTATTTTCAAAACATTCCTGCATTACTTTTATTATCTTTAATCGGATGATCAGATAATACAAAAAAATTTATGTTTACTGTAATTGAAAGGATAAACATATAATTTTACACGAAGAACTAAGTTATATTGTTATGGAATACGAGATCAAACAAAAAGATAAATTCAGTTACCTTGAAGAAGGAAATGGCGAACCGCTAATGCTGCTGCATGGCTTGTTTGGGGCTTTAAGCAATTTTGAACACCTGGTAGAACATTTCAGGAAATCAAATAAAGTTATTGTGCCTTTGCTGCCCTTATTTGAACTCGACATTTTTCATACAACAGTTGGCGGACTTGAAAAATTTGTGTTTAAGTTTATTGAAACAATGGGATATGACAATATAAACCTCCTGGGCAATTCCCTCGGCGGCCATGTGGCTTTAGTACATGTGCTGAAACACCCGGAAAAAATAAAATCGCTAATTCTCACAGGCAGCAGTGGTTTATTTGAAAGCGGCATGGGTGATAGTTATCCAAAGAGAGGCAACTATGAATACATTAAACAGAAAACTGAACTTACGTTTTTTGACCCGGCAGTAGCTACCAAACAATTGGTGGATGAAGTGTATGAAATTACGAATAACCGCCTCAAAGTTATAAAGATCATTGCTCTCGCCAAGAGCGCTATCCGGAATAATTTAGGCGAAGAATTAAGCCAAATCAAAGTACCTACTCTACTCATCTGGGGAAATAATGATACGGTCACACCGCCATTTGTAGCCAAAGAATTTAATAAACTCATTAAAAATAGTGAGTTGTATTTTATAGATAAATGTGGCCATGCGCCCATGATGGAAGTGCCGGGGGAATTTAATATCATCCTTGAAAAGTTCCTGACAAAGCTGAAAGACACGGCTGCGAAAACGGCCTGAGTTTTTTGCAAAAATGAAAAACATGATAATTGCTGATCTCTATATAAAAGGTTTCCCATCTGTACACCCGGGAGATAAAATTGCATTTGCACTCCAGGTCATGGAGGAATATGATATCCGGGATCTGCCCGTTTCAGAAAATGAAACCTGCATTGGTATTGTTTCTAAAGATGATTTGCTGGATATGGACAGGCAGTCATCTATCAAAACGCTCCAGGATGAATTCAGGAAATTATCTATATCTCCGGATGCGCATTTCACATCAGCATTGAAACTGTTTCACGAATTTGAACTTACTGTGATCCCGGTAGTGGATAAGAATGCAATTTTATTAGGTGCCTTAAAAATGGAAAACCTGCTCAAAGGGATATATAATTTTTTAGGTGTAGAAATTCCCGGCGCGATACTCGTAATTCAAATAGAAAAAAATCAATTTTCATTAGGTGAACTTTGCCGGCTGGTGGAAACCAATAACGCATATATCACGCAAATGAATTCTTATATGGACGCCGAAACAAACCGCCTCATTGTAACCCTGAAACTCAATCGGAAAGACATTTCTGATATTGTAGCCACCCTTCAGCGATACGATTATAACCTGCTTTATTATTTTGGGGAAGAACGTTATGAAAACGAACTGAAAGAAAATTTTGATAGCCTGATGACCTATTTGAATATTTAAAAGCACTGTATAAAACACAGCGGCATTTTTATTCGTTAAATAAACAGGACGAATGCAGCATTCCCCTCTAAATAAGTACTTTTGCCCCCCTTTTTATTATCAGTTATTATTCGTAAGTATATTCAATGAAGTATTTGTTTCGTGCAATTTGGCTGGCTATTTTTTTGGTAAAAGGATTTTTATCTTTTTGCCAGGCGGATTCATTGATCGTTCAAGTGCCCATATATGATTCACTTCCCGAAACCCCGGATTCTGCATTGGTCATGATCGCCGACATAGCGATTCATGGTGATAAAAAAACTCGTCCATATATTATTGAAAGGGATATTCCTTTTAAACAGGGCGAATACATTCTCATGGGTGATTTGCGTAAAAAGCTGGTCACTGCGCAACAGCAACTCATGAATACGGCATTATTTAACAGCGCAGATGTTTACATTCATACACAATTAGGTGAACTGGTTTTTATAGGCATTGACCTCAAAGAACGCTGGTATTTATTTCCCCTTCCCTATTTCAAACTGGTGGACCGTAATTTCAATCAATGGTGGGTGGAACAAAAGGCCAGCCTGAACCGGGTGAATTATGGCATTAAATTTTCCCAGTACAATTTTACCGGCAGGAATGACAAACTGAATATTTACCTGATCGGTGGCTATAGCCGTGAAGTATATTTTAAATATGAACAACCTTATACGAATAAGGCACTCACTTCGGGTTTTAGTTTCTCTTTTGATTTTTCCCGCCAAAGGGAATTAAATTATGGAACACTTGACAATAAGCAACAGTTTTATAAACAAGGCAGTTTTGTTTTGCAAAATATCCGGGCTGAAGTGGCTTATCTCTACAGGCCAGCCATCAAAACGCGGCATATTGTGAAGTTCGCATTTAATCAAAACTCTGTGAGTGATACGATTTTAAAATTGAACCCAAATTATTTCCCGGAAAATGCAACAAAGATTACTTACCCTGAACTTTCTTATACACTTCAATATTATAATACCGATTATTATCCCTACCCGAATAAAGGCTATAATGTTGATTTTACCTTGTTGCATCGTGGTATAAATAAAAGCATGGATCTTACCGAGTTTTCTTTCCATTCCATGTTGGTAAAACCATTGACACCAACTGTACAGGTACAATGGCAGGCAGCCGGGCTTATCAAATTGCCTTTTGATCAACCTTATTACAACCAGCAGGTTTTCGGTTATGGCGATATTTTTCTGCGGGGCCTGGAATACTATGTCATAGATGGAGTGGCCGGCATTATGGGAAGAACCACTTTACGCAAACAGGTTTTTGCCGCGACACTCCGAACGCCTCCAAAAATAAAAAAGCAGGTTTCCATTCCATTTAAAATAATGGTAAAAGGCTTTAATGATTTGGGTTATGCATATACTAAAAACATAGGTAGTAGTTTACTAAATAATAAATTATTATACACCTGGGGAGCGGGCATTGATTTTGTTACTACCAGTTATGACCTGGTTTTTAAAATAGAATATAGTTTTAATCAATTTGGCGAAAGTGGCGTATTCCTGCACGTTCGTACTGATTTTTAATAGAAATTTTTTAATACCCGGCAAAACAAACCGGTTCATTAACTTTGATAAATGAAGGTAGCTATTTACAGTCGCGGTACAGATGAAGAAATGGCATTGCAATTACCCGGTTTAGTGGAAGCATTAAACAAACAGAAAATTGATATTGTTCTCCTCCAAAATCTGCCGGTAAATGGCCATTTGATGGAGCATAATATTCCATACATTGAAAATACCAAAGAGCTTGATGCTTCCGTGGATTTTCTCATCAGCCTTGGCGGTGACGGTACAATGCTGGATACTGTAACGTTGGTAAAAGATAAAAATATTCCTATACTTGGTATCAACTTTGGACGACTTGGTTTTTTAGCAGGTATTGGTAAAAATGACCTTGCATCTGCGGTGGATGCATTGGTCAATGGCACATATCTTATAGACAAGCGCAGCCTCATTCACCTGGAAGCAGATTCTCCTTTATTCAGTGGAATGCCATTCGCACTGAATGAATTTGCCCTGCATAAAAGGGATCTTTCCCCGATGATAAAAGTTCATACTTACCTGAACGGTGAATTTCTTAATACTTACTGGAGTGATGGTGTGATCGTATCTACACCTACAGGTTCTACGGGTTACAATATGAGTTGCAATGGCCCGATCATCTTCCCGGATTCAGGCAGTTTTGTGATTACACCGATTGCGCCTCACAATTTAAATATCCGCCCGATCGTGGTGCCGGACAATCATATTATTTCTTTTGAAATTGAAGGCAGGATTGACCAGTTTATTTGTTCGCTTGATGCACGGCGGGAAATTGTAGATAAAAATATCCAGATCGCTGTAAAAAAAGAAGACTTTACCATCAGCCTTGTCAGGCTCAGTGAAAACAGTTTTCTCAGCACTTTGCGCACCAAACTTTCCTGGGGATTAGACAAAAGAAACTGATACAAATCCACAACAAAAATTTTTTTTGTAATAAAAAAATTCCCCTTTCCGCCAATATCTGTATTGGTTGCATAACATTTCCTTGTTATTTTCGTTATTGAAACATCTTTTAAAACAGCACTATGCCCAGGAAAATCTTGATGATCGTATTGATAACAGCCATTTCACTTTCTTCAAAAGCGCAGTTATATAATAGCTATAAGCGTTTGGGCGAAGTTGGTCTGGGCTTTGGCGTGGGGCATTATTTTGGAGATTTGAATCCGAATGCTGCGTTGAACAGGCCAAAAATTTCTGCAGGCATATTTTTTTATAAAAAACTTCAATGACTATATCGGCCTGAAAGCAAATGTAAATTATGCATTATTAGGCTATTCGGATGAATACAGTAAAAACTATTCACAGCGCATCCGTAATTTAAGTTTCAACAGCAATGTTTGGGAATTTTCACTCAGCGGTTATTTCAACTTCTTCAAATTCCTGCCGGGTATAGAAGGTTATAGTTATACGCCCTATGTTTCTTTAGGCGTTGGCGTTTTTTCTTATGATCCGTATGCATTTCTCGATGGACAAAAATATTTTCTCCGTCCGCTGGGTACGGAAGGCCAGGGAAGTGCAGCGTATCCTGACCGCAAACCATATAGCTCCACTGCCTTATGCGTGCCGCTTACAGTTGGTTTCAAAATTGCCGTACGTGAAAGCATTAATGTGTATGTAGAAGCCGGTTACCGTTTTACGAACACCGATTATTTGGATGATGTAAGCACTACTTATGCCGGTGCAGAAAATTTCCCGCCATTACCAAATGGCCAGCCTTCCCCCGCATATTTATTGCAGGACAGGAGTTATGTAACCATTACGCCACCAATAGGAATCAAAGGTAGACAGCGTGGAAACAGCCAGCAAAAAGATGCGTATGCATTATTGCAGATTGGTGTTTCCTTTAATCTTACAGCTTACAGGTGCCCTACTGCGGATAAGAAATAAATTAAGGATGTAGGATTAAGGATTTAAGATTTGAATAATCCGATCCTGGATTTTGCTAGTTTTCCTATTATATAAATTTATCGGGGGGAAATCTTTTTTATTCAGTGAAAGAATAGTTATAATTGATATTGAATTTTTATTCGCCTCAAAAAAATCCAAACCCAAATTTAATTATTAGAATCCGCTAACACTATTCAATTTAATTGTTTTTATAGAAGCTGAAAATATACTCACTAATTCATTCGCATCTTTTAATAGCAAACTCACATATATCCTTCATCAGCGAAACTGAAATGCCCTTCATCGCTTACAATAATATGATCCATGATATGGATATCAAGATGACGCGCCGCTTCCGATAATTTTTTAGTGAGTTCTTCATCGGCATTACTTGGCCGTAAATTTCCACTGGGATGATTGTGGCAGAGAATAAGATTCACCGCATCATGCTCCAGCGCTCTTTTAAAAATGATCCGCGGATCTGCCACCGTGCCCGTAATGCCGCCTTCACTCACGATTTCAAAATGATTGATCTTATTGGCCCTGTTTAAATACAACACTGCAAACACTTCATGTTTTTTGTATTGCAACTGCGATTTTAAATATGCTGCCACGTCGGTACTTTTCGTGATGCGCGTGATCTTTTTTTCAAATACATCGCGGCGAAGCCCAAGCTCCAGTGCTGCAGCAATGGCAATCGCTTTGGCATATCCAATGCCTTTTATTTTCAAACATAAAATTTCCTTTACAGACATTTTGCTCAGTTTGCCCAGGTCATTATTTACAGCATTGAGCATGCTGCGCGCAACATCCAGTGCGCTTTGCTCGTGTGTTCCGTTATTGATTATGATGGCGATGAGCTCTGCATAACTCAAAGCCTCCTTGCCTTTCAGCATCATTTTTTCCCGCGGCCTGTCGTCTTCCGACCAGTTTTTAATGGATGTATAAGGCATGTGCAAAATTAATTTTCTATAAAATACAATATCTTTCTCATTTTTTTATCTTCGCCGCTTATAAATCTATTATGGGCCCGTCAGTAAAAATTTTCTCCGGTACAGGTTCTAAAGAACTTGCTGCTAAAATTGCCAATCAGTTTGGCGCTCCATTGGGAAAAATAAATATTCAAAAATTCAGTGACGGGGAATTGCAGCCGGTCTACCTGGAAAGCATCCGGGGGGATTATGTTTTTCTCGTGCAAAGCACTTTTTCTCCCTCGGAAAACCTGATGGAATTATTGCTTATGATTGATGCGGCAAAAAGGGCAAGCGCTTATAAGATTATTGCCGTGATTCCCTATTACGGCTATGCACGTCAGGACCGGAAAGATAAACCCCGCGTGGCGATCGGCGCTAAATTGATTGCTACATTATTGCAATCCGCAGGTGCGGACCGCATTATCACCATGGACTTACACGCACCACAGATCCAGGGCTTTTTTGATATTCCCGTGGATCACCTGGACAGTTCTGCAATTTTTATCCCTTACATTGAAAAATTAAATCTTGAAAACCTTACCTTTGCCGCCCCCGACGTGGGAAGTACGAACCGCGTAAGGGAAATTGCCAGTTATTTCAATGCTGAAATGGTGATCTGTGACAAGCACAGAAAGCGGGCAAATGAAATAGCGAGTATGGTGGTGATCGGGGATGTGAGGGGAAAAGATATCATCTTGATAGATGACATTTGTGATACGGGAAGCACCTTGGCAAAAGCTGCGGCTTTACTTCGGGAAAAAGGTGCAAAAACGATCAGGGCATTTTGTACGCATCCTGTTTTGAGTGGCAATGCGTATGAAAATATTGAAAATAGTATTTTAGAGGAAATGGTGGTTTGCGATACGATTCCTCTGAGAAAAGAGAGTAAAAAAATACGCGCCGTTTCCGTTGCAGATTTGTTTGCAATCGCAATTCGCAACGCGTATGAAAATAAAAGTATTACCAGCCTTTTTGTTCATTCACAAATGAGGGGAAAGCGCTGATGACATAAAGATTTTTTAAAACAAAAACAACAATGAAAACAATTACGATCGAAGGTCACCTGAGGACCGAAACCGGGAAACGAGCCACCCGACAACTTCGCTCTCAGGAAAACGTGCCTGGTGTAATTTATGGCGGCAATGAGGAAGTATCCTTTTATGCACCGGCCAGGGCATTTAAGCCACTGGTTTATACCGGCGAATTTCAATTGGCACAGGTAAACGTGGATGGAAAAACATACCGCTGCATTTTAAAAGACCTGCAGTTTGATAAAATTTCCGATGCACTGAATCATGTGGATATGTTGGAATTGGTAGATGGAAAAAAAGTAATAGCATCACTTCCTTTAAAATTCACAGGCGTTTCAATAGGCGTGAAAGAAGGCGGTAAACTGGTTACAAAAATCAATGCTATCAAAGTAAAAACTTTACCCAAAAACCTGGTTGAAAGTATTGAAGTGGATATCACCAACCTGGAACTGAATGGCAATATCCGCGTACAGGATATCCAGGTAAAAGATATGGAGATTATGAACTCTCCCAGAATTCCCATCGCTTCAGTAGTGTTGACAAGACAATTAAAACAGGAAGAAGCAAGTGGAGCTGCAACACCTGCTGCAACTGCTGCTGCACCAGCCGCTGCCGCTGCACCAAAAGAAGAAAAGAAGAAATAATTTCTTTTAATTTAATAAAAGAGGCGCGGATAAAAATCCTGCGCCTCTTTTTAATTTTATATAAAATATATCAGGCCTTATCAAAACTGATACATTCTTTTAATTCCTTTTCTGTATAAGCCATTTTATATTGTTGCAACACATCATCCGGCACGCCATTCCATTGAGTAGGTCTGTTGCCCAAATAGCCCACATCTTTCACGCCCATTTCAGAAGTAAAAAATCCGGTTGCTGATAAATCCCGCATGCGATTGAAAAATGCTACGCCCTGTTCCATTTCTGGTTTTGCTTTTTTAGGGTATGCGATCATATCCACGATCTCAATTTGTTGCGCAGGTGTACAATCTTTGAAAGCTGTATTATACCTGTTCAAACATTCTATATCCAGCCAGCGTAAACCGCCGCGCATAGGAATTTGATGTGCCGGCATATCATTTACTATAAAATCAATAAATGCCGGAACGCCTGCATCTGTTGCGCTTCCGCTGATTTCATCTTTGGGAATAATGATGTCTGCCAATACACCGATCGTTGCCATTTCTTCTGTTGTAAAAAAATGCATAGCCGCAAGCGCATTATTAAAGACGATTTCTTCCGGCATCCTGTCCGGAGCCGGCGCAGGTGCAGTGTCTTTCTTTACGGTTTCTTTTTTGGGCTCCGTATTACATGCTTCCAAAATAACACCCGCAGAAACGGTACTGATCGCGATGGTTTTAAGTGATTTTCTCCTGTCCATAAAAAAGGATTTTAAATATATAAAATGTTTTTATCTCAATTTTGTTTGGAAAATTATAATTCCTGTTTTTTCATTTGATCAATAATATATTCACTGGCCCGCATAGATAAAGCAAGAATAGTGAGCGTAATATTTTTATCTGCCTGTGAAGTAAACTGGCCGCCATCCACGCAAAAAACATTTTTACAGTCGTGCGCCTGGCTCCATTTATTCAGGGCAAAATGTTTCGGATCATTTCCCATACGCACCGTCCCCGCTTCGTGAATAATATTTCCCGGGTTATGCAAACCATAATTATTTTCCGGCCCGTTATCACCGCCCCAGGTAATGATCGCGCCCATATTATGCATGATCTCTTTAAAAGTTTCCTGCATGTGCTTCGCCTGGTTCACTTCGTAATCACTCCAGGAAGTGTTGAACCGCAGCACGGGAATGCCATATTTATCCACCATTTCAGGATCAATTTCACATAAACTTTCTTTCCGTGCAATGCCTTCACCACGGCCAGCCATTCCTACCGAAGCGCCATAGAAAAAGCGAACATCTTCTTTCAAAGATTTGCCATATCCACCGGCTTCTTTTGTCTTTCCGTGCACGGCAAATTTTCCGTTTAAATTTTGCATGCCCATTCCAAATCCATACGCGGGTTGTTCAAAACCGCCCCAGTATTCTATATGGTAACCACGTGGAAAATCGAGTTTTTTATTATCAAGCCACCAGGGTGTGTAAACATGCATACCACCAACACCATCTTCATTATATCTTTTGCGGTCAAACAATTCAGGGAGTACGCCACCCAGGTCCATGCCAGTGGAATCATGTAAATATTTTCCCACCACATCGCTCGAATTCGCCAGGCCATTGGCATGTATAGATGATTTTGAATTCAATAATAAACGCGCACTTTCACAGGCGCTTGCAGCTAGTATTACCACACGTCCTTCTACCTGGTATTCCTGCAAATCATCTTTGTTGATATAGGAAACGCCTGTTGCTTTTCCTTCTGCATTGGTATTCACTTCACGCACCATGCAGTTTGTATATAAATCCATATTTCCCGTTGCCAGCGCGGGTTTTACCAAAACAGATGAGGATGAAAAATCTGCATACACTTTACAACTCCTGTTGCATTGACCGCAATAAAAACATACGCCGCGGTCGTCATTTATTTTTTTTGTAAGAATAGATAAGCGTGAAGGAATTACAGGGATGTTCAAACTTTCCCCGGATTTTTTTATCATTAATTCATGAAGTCTTGGTTTTGGTGGTGGAAGAAAAACCCCATCAGGATCATTGGGCAGGCCTTCATTAGTTCCAAAAACTCCGATTAGTGCTTCTACGCGGTCATAAAAAGGTTTCACTTCATCATAAGTTATTGGCCAGTCTTCACCCAGTCCGTCAATACTTTTTCTTTTAAAATCACGCGGCCCAAAACGCAGGGAAATTCTGCCCCAGTGATTCGTGCGGCCTCCCACCATCCGTGCGCGCCACCAATCCCATTTTGTACCATTCACATGTGTGTAAGGTTCACCATCTATTTCCCAGCCCCAGAAACATCCGTCAAAATCACCGAAGGGACGAAATTTTGTACTCGCACCGCGACGGGGCGATTCCCAGGGATTTTTTAATTGTGCGGAATTAATTGCAGGATCATAGTTTGGTCCTGCTTCCAGCAAACACACTTTCAGTCCTGCTTTAGATAAAATATATGCTGCCATGCCGCCGCCGGCACCGGATCCAACTATGATGGCATCATATTTTTTTGGTTGTTTTTTTATTTCGAGCCTTCCCATACACGAATAATTTTGATTGAAAAAATGAATGTTGTAAAGTAAGAAATTATGAAATAAGAAAAAGTTTTTTTATTTAAATGAAAAAATAATTTGCTTCAAAAAAATGGTTACTATTGTTTTTTTAAAAAAAATATTTTATATTGTATAACATCAAAATCAATAATTATGATCAGGCTACAAGTGATAGGCAATCTTGGTAAAGATTGCACCGTGAATAATGTAAATGGAAAATCAGTCATCAATTTTAGCGTAGCGCATACAGAAAAATTCAAGGATGCGCAGGGCAATCAAAAAGATAAAACTGTATGGGTAGAATGTGCTTACTGGACAGACAGGACGGCCGTTTCGCCTTACTTAAAAAAAGGCACGCAGGTATTTGCAGAAGGCACGCCCGATGTGCGTACATATACTACATCAGAAGGGAAACAGGGTGCGTCTTTAAGGCTAAATGTTTTTAGTGTACAGTTATTGGGAACTAAAGGTTCTGGGGGAGGTGAAGAAAATTCTTCTTACAATGACAACAGGAGTGCACCTGCGGAAACCGGCGGTGTAAATAATTCCAGTGCCGAAGATGATTTGCCGTTTTAAATTACGGGAATTTGATATTATTTTGTTTAATAAATTTAAGAATTAAGATTTATGATTTCTTTGATTGTACGTTGGAGATGCCTGGATAACCTTAACCGTTTTAAATTATTGGATGCACATTACTTTTCACGAAATGATGACTTTTCATAAATCATAATTACAATTCAAAAACCTTATTACTTTAGTAAAGCTCAAATTCACAATTAGTCAGACCTTATTACCTTATAAAATGAGTTTTTAAAATAAGGTAATAAGGTTTGTTGTTTTTTTTGCCCATGCTGTTCGCCTCATCAGAATTGTCAAAGCCCAAAAAAGTATATGAAAATTTGTAAGTAAAATGCCGTCTTTAAAGGCCCTTTATATTTTTTAATTTTATACCAAAATATCGTCCCGGTTGGGTTTGCGTCAATAAAAAAAACTCATTCCTATCCTTTGTTTCCAACACATAAAAATGAGTTATAAAAAATTCAAATCGCAAAAGAGAATATAAAATACCGAATCGAAATTTAACTCCAAACATAAAGCACAAAACAACAAACTATTCTTTAAGTTCCGGCTTCGGCTGGCTTCGGTTTATTTCGGCTCATTTCGGCTGCGCTCAATGCAAGCCGCTCAGTGCAGATCGCTCAGCCAGCAGCTCAGCAGGCATTAACAATTTTATTCTTTCACCACCGGCTTCGACTGCGCTCAGCCGACATCTACAATTAACCATTATCCATTCACAATTATTCCCTGATCAATTTCAGTCTTACGACTTTATTATCTTGAGCTACCTGCACAAAATAAGTTCCTTGTGCCAGCGCCCGAATATTCAAAATAGCAGAACTGCTTTGTGTAAAATTCTGGCTGCTGATTTCCCTTCCCTGCATATCGGTAATTTTTATTATAGCTGTACTATTTTTATTTAACCCTTTTACTGTCACCGTATTTTTTGCAGGGTTTGGATACAAAGAAATAACACCAGTAGAATTGAACACTACTTTTACAACCGGGCTGAAAGTATTGGTACCATTGGCCGCGTTTTCTCTTATTCTATAATAGCTGATGCCATCCAAAGGATTTTTATCGGTGTAACTATAACTGCTTGCAACGCCTTTTGCAGGAACAGTATTAATGCCCGCATAATCCGATGCATTACCACTTCTTTCAACTGTAAAAGATTTAGTACCGCTTTCATTGAGTGTTTGCCAGGTGATGGTGATTGCGTCTTTGTTAGCAAAGGCTTTTACGTCTTTGAAGTTAGCGGCGAGTACGTTGTCGCCATTAAAACGGGAAAGGAATATAAATTCCTGGCTACCAGGTGGTGCATATGTTACACCCGTAACTAATATTTTTTCATCAGCTAATACGTGTACACTTGTTGGAACAATTGAAGAAGGGGAATTTGAAACTGATGCAATTCCATCAGAAGCAAAATTTTGATCCAGGCTTCCATCTGTATTATAACGGATTAATAAAAGAATGTTTACACCAAACTTAGCAAAACCTGTAGTAAGTATTTTACCATCTGGTTGTAGCGTAATGTCAGAGTTTTTTAGGTATTGTATATCCTGAAAATGAGTTATTACACCCCCGCCTTCCCCAAAACTTTCATCAGTAGAACCATCTGTATTAAACCTGCAAAGCGCCAACTGAAATAAATCCTGTCCGCTTATTCCTGAGCAGGTAATTTTTCCATCCGGTTGTAAGATCATTGATTTCATTTCCGAAGCCCAAATTCCACCTTGTACCTGACCGAAAATAAATTGCGCAATTCCATTATTTCCGAAACCGGCATCCACACTGCCATCCGGGTTAAAACTTTCCAAATGGTAAGAAGGCCTGTCATCATAAGGACCATAAGTACTTCCAATTATTAATTTGCCATCATGTGTAATTATTAATGCATCCGAATTAATATCGTTTGAATGTTTATTTACAACAATTCCTCCGTCACCAAAACTTGGATCCAGCCCCCCATCCGGCATTAAACGATAAATAAATGTTCGTTTATCATCATAAATATTTTTCCGAACGTCACCACATATAACAATTTTATTATCCGGTTGAACTACTATACCGCTTGGGCTATTTAATTTATCTATATAAACGGTATCTTTTCCATTATAGCCGAAACTACTGTCTAAAGATCCATCAGGATTACAGCGATATACACAGGAATAAAAGTCTCCAGTTAAGGGCTCGTATGCAGCGGTACATATAATTTTACCATCACTTTGTAAAGCAAAATTAGTAGTAGCATCACTTATCTGTCCATTGAAATTATGAACGATCCTGCCGTGATCTCCAAAACTTACATCATAAGTGCCATCCGAATTGAACTTATCAAGGGTGTTTGGAGTAGTGAAAAAAAGGATTTTTCCATCTTCCAGGATTATTGAACGATTATTAAATGTAAGTGCCTGTGTAACCAGCAGGCCATTCTCCCCAAAAGTAGGGTCAAGTGTGCCGGCCTGTGCAAAAGTTTTTGTAGTACAAAAATTGATTAAGATAATAAGAATTATCAGTGATTTTAATGTTTTCATTTGTGAAAAATTTTAATATTATTGAAATTAGTTTTATTGTTAATTACAGGTTTTCTCGTCAGTACATCCGTCATTATCTTCATCAGTGACACATGCTCCATGGGAATGGCGGTAATCCTGGCAATCAGTAAACCTACTTGCGCCTGCGAGACTTGTTGCTGTGCCATTTAATATAGACTGGAAAAAGAAACAGGCTTTCGAGGCGAGGTATTCATTCACCTGGTTGAGGGTAAGATGTACACCCGGGGCGCCGAAATCTGACGGGCATAAATCAGATCCATTTATTTTGGTGAGTCCATGACCCATCTTACAATCAATATATTGTAATGTAGCTTTCCCATTTGCTTTCAACATGTTGTACATATCATTTGTGCATGCTATCCTAAATGCTACATCACCATAGGGTGTAAAAATTTTAAAAGAAGCACTTAAAAGACACAAGTATTGTGTCGTAAAGTCTTGATGTCTTACACTATCCGGAGGGTAGCTAATAAACTGTTTTGCGGGTAGATAGGGAAATACCTGGTCTTTTCTTCCCATCACCCCAATCATAGGTACTAAAGCAGTGTCCGTTCCATTATCCGTTAAAAAATTATAAATATCCGTGGATACACCATTTATATCAGTAGGAATTCCAAAACCTCCCCACATACTCCATAAACCCTTGATCTTACTTTGATATTCAATATCTGTAGTACCATAATAATAGTCTGCATCTATTGGGCCTAATGCTGATTGAAAAGATGGGTAGCCTGGCGGAACTGGAAAAATAGCATCAATCTTTGTCTGTGTTTTATAATAAGCCAAACTATTTGCTATTGTAGCTCCTGCACTTTGTCCCGCTACAAAAATATTATTGGTATCAAGCTGGTAAGGTAAATTATTGTATGCAATATTTCTTTGCCTTTTAATGATACTTCTTATAGCGCCTCTTCCATCCTGGAATGCCCTGTATATTGCCAGCATTTGTTGTACGGAGGTATATATTCCTTTATCAAGCGGGTCTTTAATTCTACCTCTCCTGTATTCCACGAGATAAACGATGAAAGCTTTTCTTGCCAGTGCATAACAAAGCGAATCTTCATATTTATAATTACTGCAATCGGAATACCCACCTGCATGAAAAAGAATTATCGCCGGGAGTTTGCAATTATTGTAATTTACGTTCATTGGAAAATAAACAATATAATGCAATGCTGAAGAATCTGTTTCACAAAAATTTCTTTGTGCGGCACAACCTTTTAACTCATCATCTGATCCATTAAAATCATCACCCTGGTCCGGATTATCATCTTTGTATTTTACATCATAATAATCAGGGATCGGTGAAACACCCTTTTTGGCATAGGTTAAAGTATCACTTTTTTTAATACTGTCAAGCGGAATGGTATAGCCCGACATGTCGTTTGTACAATTCACCGGTGAAATTACACAGGCATCATACCGGCTGCTTGGGGGAACATTGAAAGTTAAACTTTTTTGTTGCGTGCTAACCTGTTTAGAATCCGGCGCTACATAAAAATCTTTGGCAGAAAATTGGTTTATAAGTCTTCTGCCTGCATCATCATTTATGTCTTTGTAGAAACCCTGGTTAAATAGAATGATTCCGGGAAGTGACGCTGTAGAAAAGGATTTTTTATTCTCCGCATTTTTCCCGGCAGTGGTGTAATGCGTGTAATAATTCAATGAGGCATCCGGTGATAATGAATCGCTGCTCATTGGATCATCCGGTATTCTGGCGGGGGGCGGGGGGGGGGGCCGCGCGCGGGGGGGGAGGGGTGGGGAGCGGTGTGTGTGGTTTGTGTGTTGAAGGAGTTTGTGTTGGTGTATGTGT
>JBBSQL010000018.1:0-50866 GCA_038257845.1 Chitinophagales bacterium | reverse complement strand
TGCCGCCGGCTGGATTGATGGTTAAAAAATAACTCGAAGTGTCTGTTTCAAAACTATACGCATCATTCAATTGGTTCGCAGGATCTTTATATAAAGCATTATCCGGTTTGCCATCATTTTGCTTTCCCCAAATTTCGATGTAACCACCGGCAGGTAAAGGTCCTGAAGCAACTGATGTGTACATTGTTTCTTCTTTTCCATTTCTCCATAACTGGAATTGTTCTACCGGCACATTTTGCAAACCTGCTGTTACTAAAGTTGATTGGTTAATCCGGTAAACTGCGTTCCTCGGAATTTTAAATTTGTAATAGGTTTTGGAATAGTCTATCCACTCATTATTATATGCCTGCGAAAAAGTAGTTGACGCAATTAATAATAAAATAAATATGGATAAAATTTTCTTCATGTTTCGTTTCACGATTTTGGATAATAGCCTTTCTGTTTTTTAGGTTTTTCCGAAGGAGGCAATTTAGGAAAATATCCGCCTTTTTCACTCTCTGCTTTTTTGGGTAAAATATCCAGTCTTAATGAAAAAATATGCGAGTACAAAGGATTTGACTGGTTGGCCAAATTTGTGTAAGCATAATCAATACTTACATTCCCGATCTTAAATCCCGCACCAATACTGGGCTGGAATATCCATACTTTTTTTTGATTCAAGGTATCACCGTCTGCAAGCGCTTGTTGAAAATTTTGTGCACCAGCACGAATAAAAACAATGTCATTGATATTTGCTTCAATACCAAAATGCGGATCTATACTTACGGGATTTGCGCTGATGAGTGTATTTCTTTGCCCGTCGAAAGTTACGTTTAAATCTGTTTCAGCCAGCAAATGAAAATTCTCGCCGAAGGCAAAATTGTATGCGCCGCCAATTACGAGTCTTGGTGCAGTGAGTTCTGTTGATTTTATTGGAATATCATTATTCGTAAGATATAAAACTTCCTTTTCCCTTTCATCAAAAGAAAAGGACCAGGCATTGAAAGTGGAAGTAACATCGCGTGCTGTAATACCCAAACGCCAGGTAGGAGTCTTATACATGAAACCCAGGTCAAAGCCAAAGCCCCAGGCTGTAGCAAAACTTCCCACACTGCGGTAAATAATTTTGGTATTGGCACCCCAGCTCAGTTGTTTTTTTTCCTCGTCTTTAAACATGTGCGAATAGGATAAAATAAACGCGTAATCCGCGGATGAAAAAGACTGGATATTATTATAATTCAGAGAACCATCCGGCTCCACGAGGAAAAGTGTATTGGGAATATCATCCACGCCAAAACGCATAATGGAAATGCCGAGTGATTTATATTTATCACCGATAGGCATAGCGCCTGATAAATAATCATATTTTCCAATTCCGGCGAAATAATCAGCGTGCATCAGCCCGATGGACGGATGGTCGAATACATACACGAGCCCGGCGGGATTCCAGTAGCCCGCGTCGCCATCTTCGGTGGTTGCCACTTGTGCGCCACCCATTGCAAGGCCGCGTGCGCCGGCGCCGATATTGAGAAATTCATTAGAATATTTACGGAATTGTGCCTGGCATGCCCCTGCTGAAATAGTCAGTAATAGCAAGCAAATCAGACGGCACGGGAGCTTCATAAGTGATAATTAGGGCGAATGTAAGGCGAATAATTATTTTGCCTCTAGAGATATACGTAGTAAACGTTAAAATATTTTGCCGGGGAGGGGATTTGTGGGAAGAAAAGAGGAAGATAGAGATATTTAAAACTTTGCGGCTATCATTCTTATTAAAATCATTACGCAAGTTTTGCTAAAAGTTCTAAGTCTTCAAATTTAATTTTATCAAGCATTTTTTCTGAGGTTAAAGATTTTTTTGCCATATCTAAGACTGCGAGGGCAGCTTCTTTTGAAACTGAAGGGAAGTCATCTAAAAATTCCGCCAAATCATCTCCTCCATCTAAGTAATCAAACAAATTTTTAATAGGAACCCTCGTTCCGTAAAATACTGGCGTACCGCTCATGATTTCTTTATCTATATTAATATAACCGTACTGCATGAGATTATTTGATATACGAAGATATTTAAATTTATAATCATATTGAAACTCCCATTTTGAAATATACTCAAATGAAAATTTCAGACTAATTAATGATAAAACGGCAAGCCAATATTTGGCATAAACATCCTTAATATTATTTCAAAAATTGGCAAAAAACAAAAAACAAAAACAAAAAATGAAACACCTTGTATAAGAAAATAAGCCATATTATCAGCTTCCATTTCAATAGCATCAATCCGCTTACCCGTTATCATAATTATCAAAAACTTTGAAATATAATACCATATTAAAAACCAAATAATGCCTAATCCAATAAATATCGAAGTTAGTTTTACAGATTCGACATACAAGTTCGATATATTTATTTTGTAAATGTTATCTATAGCTTCATTTAAGACCATCATAATTTTTGAAATAATAATTGATGCACTAATAAATAAGGATGCAAACCAAATGGCATACGAATTTTTTAGTTTACCATTATCATCAGCTTTTATTTTTAGAACTTTTGAAAGGATTTGAATTATCAATAAAAAAATTCCAATAGTGATGAAGCCACTAATTGCTAAAATTATTGTTTTTGATGTGTTCATTTTATTTTGATTTTAAAGAGATTCTCCAATAATTTAAATTTGATACTTCCTCTGGCAATATACCAGGTCTTATATTCTGTGCTGTTGTTTCCCATAAAACATATCGCTGGGAATGATACGTATAAGTAATGCCTTCGTATGGCAAGTTTATTCCAATAAGTGAGTGATTATAAAATTCACTGCTTAGCAATACAACATCATAACCATAATGTGAAAGTACTGTATAAATAAATAATGTTCTGGTATCACAATCTCCAAATAAAGTAGCCATAAATTCAACAGGAGTATTAATACCAAATTTTTCATATCCATCGCATCTTGAATTTGCCGATGCCAAATAGTTTCTTATAAAATCATCTGAATATAATGCCGGATCGCATGCATTTGGTAAAACAACCGTGTATGGAATATCCTGTACAAATGAAACAATAACTTCGGCTAATTTACTGGGAGACAAATTCCCTGCAAGTTTTAAAGAATCAAATAAGTGATAAATCCCGTTTAAATTTTCTTTATCATTTTCTTTTAAAGAATAAATTATCTTATCATAACTGAACTCTGTATTCCCAATAATATCTAAGTTATTTTTATATGAATTGGCATTTGCAAAATCGCTTTTCTTTACCCAAAATTTTCCACTATAATTATTGCCATCATAATCTTTCCAATGACGAAAATGTACTATTAAAGTATCGTATATTTTTTTATTGTTTAATGTATCAGTTATTGGCGTGTATTGTGGTTTTGTATCTGAGGAATTAACAACGGGTTTTGGGAGAGGGTTATTTGTCGACTCATTAATCGAGTTTATTATAGCAAAAAGAAAGGCAAAAACTAAAATTCCTCCGAGAATACGAAATAACCATTTCCATACAACATCTGGCAAGAACCTGATTAAAATAGGAAGTAAAATAAAAGGTAGCAAAACACCAAAATTCGGTAATGCAGCAATTAAAAAAATTATAAATAAAATAATACTTAAAATGCCGAATAAATTAGATACACATCCAGTTTGAATGGATGACCGAGGCGATTTTATATATTTCCAATTGCTCCAGTATTTTGTATTGAAATCGGAATAAAAATATTCAATTCTTTTATAGTTGTCATTAATTTCTACGTTTCCAGTGGGCAATAATGTTTTAGATAGTGCTGGAATTGTTATAGGATATTCAATATGCTCTCGTTCTTGAATGTAAACTGGTTCACTATAATTTTCTTCAATAAAATCCAACAAGTATCCGGTAATCTTACCCTCAATTGTACCAAATGCTTCATTGCCTTCTACTTGTTGATGTTTCCTGTTAAAAGGAGCAATTTCAATTTGTGGTTCAAGAATATTTACGGCATACTCCTTACCATCTTCTTTTCTTTGTATAAGTATTAATTCCGGTAATCTTTCTCTTGGAAACGGTGTGACGTTTTCTAAATTAAATGGAATAAATTGATATTCTGTATCAATTACCTTTATCTCATAAATTGTAAAGTCATAAAATTTCTCATTTTTATACTCTTGATCTTTTAATTCATTTAATTCAGCCCAAAATTTACCTTTAAATCGCCCATACAAATATGTCTTCCTGGGAAGTATTCTTGTTTTATGAACGATTTTATACTTTTTCCCATTTTCATCCAGATATATTTTATCCAGTTCTGGTTCATCTTCTTGCATATGAGGCTCGTTAATTGAAATTCCATTAGTATTTTTAATTTTCTTCTCATGAAAAAATAAAAAATACATTAGTATACAAAAGAAGACTATGAATATAAATAATGTCAAATATTTAAGAATAAATGTGTTTCAAAAAATCTTTCTCAGAAGATATATTCGTGTTCAATTCCTTAAGCTGAGTTCGAAATGGCGGATCCGCCCAATATTCATATTTTAAGACAGGTTCAACTTCCATTTCTGATTTTATTTCTTCTAAAATAAGCGCATACTTTTCTGGATTTGCTTTCTGAAGCTTATTAAGCAATGGCATTAAATTATTCCAGGTTTTCGTATTATATTCTTCAAACTTGATTTTAAATATTGCGGCATATTCTTCTTTAAAATTTAAATAATTTTCCTGAACAAACCTATTTTCTATGATCTTTTTCATTTTATAAAAACTGGTGTTTTTACGAATTGAATATTTCCAATAAACTGGTAATAAAAAAACAAAACAGGCAGCTGCTGTAACAAACCATGCAACTGAAGATTCATTTGAATTATATAATAATTGTCTTATAGCTTCAGCATAGTTACGAGGGTTGGATAAAAATAAAAGCACATTTATAGGTTGGACAATTATTATAGCCAACAAAATAAGAAGAAAAATTCTTAACGAAAATGAAACAATAAAGCCCGTTTCATTCTTTTTCTCAATCTCAGTTACTGAGATAATTCTTTTTTTTCTTTTTTTGCTTGAAACTGGGAGTATTGCCGGAGAGATTGTATATAACAACAATAAATATAAATTAGTTACCAGTAATGCCCAAATAATCCCAACAAAAGCACTCATCCATTTTGAGTTTTCAAACAGATTATCCATAAATAAATCTGCACTCTTCCAACAACCAATAAAAATAATTATAACAAATAAACCAATTAAGGCGAATGAAACCTGGATGCGTGTTTCACATCTTCGAATTATATAATCGTCTTCGCCGGAAAAAGTACATAAGAAACGACGAAGTCTATGAATTGCCTGGTTCATTTGTGTTCATATTTTTAATATAATCATCCAGGTTTTCATCAATTTTACTTTTTTCCCGTTCTTTATATTTTTCGATTGCGTAAGCTGTGAGTTCCTTTTGAATGTTTGTAGTTACTATCTTTTCATAAATCATTCGTTGAGCTTCATGATTTATAATGAGGTGTCGTTCCTGGCCTACTTTATCTTTATAACAATCATACTGAACTTCAATTCCGTTTTCAGCTTTGATCATTTCGTCTCTGTTCTCAGCTAAATAATCATAGGGTGTTTTAGTAAGCATTAATTTAAAAAACACTGGGGTTAATTCGATTGCCATAAAGAGGAGCGTGATAAAAAGGGAAATCCATGGAAACCCATATGTGCCATCCTCGTTTTTATTTGCTGAAACTTCATCAGCAAGCTTGATCCTTTCAACAAGTCCATCTAAACCAGATGAAATTTTTTGATTTTGATTTAAAGCAGTGTCAAGTTCTGCATATAGTTTCTTCCTCTTTATATCCATATCATCAATTCTCCCTTTATTATTAAAAATAAAGTCATTCATCTCCTGTTTCAACCTATCCCTTTCATTTCTTAGTGCAATTGCTACTGGACCTTCTCCTTTAATACGGCCACCTTGTCCTGATGAAGTTTCAATGTTATATAATGAATCTTTAATTGATATCTTTTTCAGGTAATCATCTATACGTGATTGTATACCAAAATTATCTTTATCTAAATCTTTAAATCTCTCCTCAAAGTTTTGTCGAGTTCTAATTTCATAATCCTTTTGAAGTTCTAGTTGCTTTTCATAAAGTTTATTATCAATTTCAGTTTTAAACATTCTTATCTCGACTGGTTTACTAATAGTTATTGCAATTATCATCCCCATTATAATTCTTGGAATTGCACCAATAAATTCTTTCTTGGTTATTGCCTCAGTACCATCTCCTTTTCCAGTACTTGTGACTATAAAGCGATCAATATTGAATATTATTAACCCCCAAATGATTCCAAAAAATATTGATAAAATCGTTATTACAATTTCATGAGTATTAAAACTGGAAATTGCATCAAATTTTTCTTTTGCAGTATCAAGAGCAGAACCTCTCGGAGCAAAAATTGTATAAAAAGCATACCCACCAGCAAGCCCAGCCATTGCTCCTGTCGCAAAGACAATCCCCCCTAGGCACATGTATTTTACCTGGTCACTATAAGTTGCTTGCTCTAATAAATATCTATCACCCCCTGCTGCTTTCCATAAAAAACGCATAACCTTATTGGAATTGGGTGTAATGTAATAGTCTCTTTCTTTCATATATAATCGTTTTGGTTGTAAGGAGAATGATGAATGACAATTTTACTTTTTGTATGAATAATCATTGGGATGTAAACTGAAGGCTGATGTATCAATATCTTAAATGATGGAATGAAATTGATTTTTTCATCAATATTTTGAACGGAGATATGAAATGATTTAGACTCTATATACTTTTCAGGAAAGACTGAAATCTCATAAGATTTCTTTTGAAAAAAACCATAAACAATCAATATAATAGGTTCCTTGATTTTTGCAAGATTAAAAACAGCTGTTTGTTTACTAGTTGTGCTTTTTAAGCCTTTAAATTTATACCAGAGAGCATTTTTAAATTGATGCTCTAAAACAAGATAACTTTCTTTGAAAAGATATTTGGTGGAATATTCGAATTTCAATTCTTTTAATTTCTTTCTTCTTCTAAACAGAATTCTAAAAAATCGGCCAATAACAATTGCTATAAACTTAATTGTCAGACCAAGTGATTTAAAATAGTTAGAGAAAAATAAATATTTAAGCATTTTAGCAGTTAGTTAAATCCAAATAGTAAACTTATCTATGAGTAAAAGATAAGCTATCAGTAACAATATTACAGTTCTTCAATAAATTAACAAAATAAATATACAAATAAATATCCCCTATCCTTTGACAAATTTACACGCATTCTCATCCATTTAAGGATATTGAACCAATACCGGAGAATTCTTTTTGTGAAGAATTCGGAACTGTCTCAATTCTCTTACACTCAAAGTTTGCTGAATGGTTTCCTGTGCATAAAATTCTTTAGCTTCCTTAGTTTTGAGAGGAATCAATACTAAAAAATGAGACCAACTCAAATGTCGTGACAGTGTAACGACAATGTTTATATCTGTATATTGTTCAGTAAACTGCATCATTCTATGCAGGTTTTTCACTGCAAAATTTCTTCCATATTTCTCCGCTAATTGTGTAGCAACTGTTGACACAATCTCTTTACCATATTCCGCCCGTTTATTTAATAAGATATGATCATTTATGCATTTACCCACTTGCCAGAATAAAATTGTAAGTGTACTGTTGACTGCAACTGCCACTTGCTGCCGGCTTTGCTCAATCAGTTTAGCCAGGTCGTTTATTAAAGCGGAGCCGCCACTTTTTTCTATTGATGTTTTTTTTGCCATCAGAACGTTTGCTTATACTTTTTTTAATTGCTTAAACTAAACTATTTCTTCTTATCACATCATAATTACAATCCTCCAAAGTTTTAATAGAAATAAATTCAAATTATCCTATCCCCTATTCCTTCACCACCTTATATGCCTTCTCATTCTCCCCATCATTTACCAATACAATGTAAGTACCCGCCGGCAGTGCATTTAAGGACAATGAGACGGAACCAGAGAATTCTTTTGTCAATAGTTTCTGGCCGTATAAAGAATACAAAGTTGCTGTGTTTACAAGTGCATTATTTTTATACACTTGTATCTTTAATTCAGAATGAACAGGGTTTGGATAAAGTAATACAATGCTGCTGATTTCAAAATCAATTTCACGAATAGGTGAATAAGAGAATGTACCATTTGCATCCACCATTTTCAGGCGATAATAATTTTTTCCATTGCCCGGATCCGTGTCTGTATAATTGTAATTTTTAATAGTTGAATTACCTGCCTGCGCCGAAACTTTTCCCAGCACTTTAAAAATATTTCCATCCGTGCTTCGCTCTACCTGGTAATAAGAAAGATTTATTTCATTGTCCACTTTCCATGTTAGTAATACACTGGTCTTTTGTTTGGTTGCCGTGAAATCCAGCAACTGAACGGGCAACACAGTTTCTCTTTTTATGTAAATATATTTATACAGGAAATTATTGAAATGATATTGCTCCGGCTGATCATTATCAGGATTCACTTCTATATAAAAATTATACGTTCCCTGTTCCAATGCAGTGAGGTTTGCCAGGAAATTTACATGTACGGTATCGCCCGGTAGCAGTGCTTTTGTGCGTGGTACATCAAAAGAATACGCCACATTATTTTCATCATACAATACCAGTTTTATTTTTAATGGCGTGAATGCGGCATTGCTGATATTTTTAAATACAACATATCCCTGTAATGTATCAAACGCCACATTTGTCGCATGCATAAAATTGATAGAATCAGGAATGCTTATTCCCAATGATGGCATCAATGCGCCTTCCGGTACTGGTGCATATTCCACACGCCAATCATGTAATTGATAAGGTTGCGTGGTAATTGAATCCTGTGTATGCATGCGCAGTTGTACATAAGGATAGTTTGCCGCATTAATAACAGAAATGTCCTGTTCATTTTGTGACTTATCAATGGTATAAAACACGGTATCCTTTCCATTTTTATCAATGCCAATAATATCCATTGTCGTGATATTATTGCCATTCAAACTCGTGCCATTCCAGATCGCTTTATTCCAGGCTTTACCCGGACCAAACAGTGGAGAAGTAATGGTAGCAAGTGTATCCGTCGTTGGAATGTTTTCAGAAACTGTGATGCGGTCGTACAAACCTTTGGAAAAAACAGAAACAGGTTTGTAGTTGGTACTGTCATTCTTTTTAAAGATCATCACGAAAGTGCGCGGATATGTAAACGAATCAATCGTTGTACCCTGATCTTTCAGGCGATTGTATAAAGAGTTGTTATGTCCGTAAATCAATGTATCAGCGGCCCATACAGTTGGCGCCCAGTCTGCATTTCCGAGATCATATATTTTTCTCGCCACTACATAATATCCATTGTTCACATAGAAATCCAGGAAGTCCATTGCATTTTTTCTTGTAGCTGAAGATTGTGTACTGTATTCAAAATTATATAAGCGGCTGGGATCGCACACTGGCCCTGCATTATATGGCTGTGTAAGATTGGGAACTGCTTTAAAGGTCAATGGATCAAATATGGAAAAAATAATGGAACTACCTACGCACGCACTGGCTGCAATCTGGTTTCCATTTACATGTACACTAAACTGGTAATCTTCCGTGCCACTTGTTGGGTAAATGGATTGCAAAACATACACATTGGTCAACTCTTTATCAAAAGAAAATGTTCGTGAAGAGTCAAGAATAATATTTTTCAACGTGGATTCTGTATGTTGGAAATAATGTGCCTGTTCGAAGCCGGGATTGCCCGGGTTTTTATGTATAAATGAAAATTGGTTCCAGGGTGCATTGGCACTGTCCACTGCCACGCGCCAGTAATAAACCGTATTATTTAAAGTCAATGAAATATTTGTAAATGAAATGATACCTGCTGGCCCAACTACACGCCGGGTAAGCTTTTGAGCGGAATTGAATAATGCAGTCGTATCCATTTCCATAATGTATTGCTTGATGCTATCAATGGCATTTGCCGTGGACGCATTTAAGTCAATTACATCCTGGGAAATGATGGAATAATTGTATGGCGTTACGGGCAATAAAGCAGCATCCGTTACAAAAAATGTGGTGGTACAAATATTATTATTTTCACTTAATTCTGCTTTTTCTTTTTTATCATCAATAAAAAATGTAACTGAATTTTCACCCTTATCCCTATTACTTACAATAGGTATTTTTATATACATAGAATCCCTGGAATGTACCGGCGGAATAATCGCTGTATAAACTTCCAGGCTATCCCCATTCGGAAATTTTCTTGAAAGTGAAATATGCACAGAATCATTAATTGCACGACCTAAATTGTAATAATTTATTTTTATTAAAACTGAATCATTTGCCACCGTCAGCGGATTATTTAAAACCTGGATGCTATTGGTATCGACTGCGTAATCCGGTAATGGAAAAGAATTTAAATGCAGGGAAGGATCACCATGCAAAACAAATTGCTCTGCATGGAAGCGGCCATAAAAATCATCCGGGCCTGTATAATTTAAAAATTGTTTTACGGCTTCTCTTGAAATTTTTCCAAGGCCTTTTCCATACTCGCTGTATGACGCAGCTTTATAATATTCCTGTGTAAGAATATCTAAATAACTCACGATTCCAAAACTACTATTCGCCTGGTATGCAATTGCACCTTTTTCCGGTTCCAAAACAAATTTTTCTGAAACGGTGGAACGATATGCAAACCTGTTTGGATCATAATCAAAAATATTTCCTGCTTTGCAACCATTCACAATAAACACCGGGTAACGCCCGGTATTGCTGTATTTGGAGGCATCATCCAAATTAAAATCAAGATTGGAAGAAGAAGAGTGACCAAAATATTCTACCAGCGCACTGCCTTCATTGAAGGTATTTGTAAAATTGGCGATCGCCTGCGGATAACCAACCGGGTCGCCGGTTTTACTATAGCTTGTAACGTTTCCTCCGAACAAAGTATCACTAATTATTTTCGCATACGCTTTGGTAAATGAATCCAAAATATTTCCCAGGTCCGGATCGGATGCACCGGTTAATTGTAATACATTTTTCATCCAACTTTTTTCATCAACAGTTTGAACGGTATCCCGCTGACTTGCTTCAAATTCTTTTACTTTTTGTAAATAGCTACCAATTTCCCCAACAGAAATCGCGGACAATCTTCCGATCGGTGTGGCTGCAATTGCACTATAATTATCCGATGCTAATAAATTATCAGAACCCGGATCACCATACGTTGGTACTAAATTAATTTGCGAAGAAATTGCCTGCTGGCTATATGGCCTGTTTTCAATATAACTCACCCCTTTGCCAACCAGGAATGCATATTTTGGTGGCACAGAAAATTTTTCCCTGCCATACCGCAAAAAGTTTTTAATGGACAATGGATGCCATTTTAAGCCATACGCAAACTGGTCTGTAATATCTTCAATGTCAATCACGCGGGAAGTGAAATTTCCACCGGAATCTGAAGCACGGTAATCACGATATTGATCTACATAATTTTCACTGCCACTACCCAGCAATAAACTATTTGTAATGATTAAAAAATCTCCCTGGTTGTTAGCTTTAGAAAAATCCGTGAACTGCCTTGAGCGAATCACTGAAATATTTTGTGCCGTACTTCCATCCGGTCGAACCAGCGCGTAGCGGGAGTTTTCGGCGGAAGGCGGTATATAAAAACGCAACGTATCTGTAATATCCGTGTTCGCTGTATAGCGTTTTAAATTGGTTAAGTCATATAAAACCGGGACAGTTCCATTGGCATTAAAATTATAAATTTTTAAAAGGTGGCCGGTGTCTGAAGCGCTTAAATTAAACTCAAAAGAACTGCGTCCTGTAAAATTAAATGTATGCGGGTAATTTAATTCGATGCTGGCTACTTTCAATTCATTGTCCGCTTCCGCTCCAAGATTCTTTATTAAAAATAATGCTGTATCATTTTTAATTCTTGATGCAGGAATATCAGCAACAACAATTTTTGAATAAGAAAAATAATCCAGCGGAAATTGTATCAGTGAATCATTATTCAACAGCACTTTTGCATTGCGGTAATGCGGTGAATTTCCAAGTATATTTATTTTAGCAGTCATGGCAAGACCATTCGTATCCATATACAATTTCAATGCATTCCAGGGAATGTCTTGTGTGCCGCATCCGCATGTAGCGGGGTTTACAGGCCGGCTGGCCCAGCCTTCTCCAATATCGTATGTAGAAGAAAACAATTGCTGTTCTTCATATACCCCAATGCCGGGATTTAAATAAGAACGGTAATGTCTTGCAACTGTAAACATGAAATTTTTATCTGCCTGTATCGTTGCGCCATTCACATCATTGATTGCCTGTATGAGCCGTTTATTATTTGTAGAAATATTTGCTGTGAGAAAATAAGTCGCCGTATCAGTTTCCAGGTTCCAGGTATCATCCATTTGATAACTGCTGTCGGGATACAATTCTTTATCCGGTTTACCATTTGCTATTTCCCCCCAAAATTCGATGTAATCGCCGGGCGATAAAATGCCGGTTGGTTTACTTATATATATGGGTTGTTCCTTTCCGTCTTTCCATAATTGAAATTGTTCTGCGGGAATATTTCCCAGTCCTGTTGCTACCAATGTTGTTTGCGAAATACGGACCACGCCATTGGGTATTGGCCAGCCAATTGCATCATAGCCAAATGGGCCAAGGCTGAATTTGTAATAGGTTTTTGAATAATCAATCCACTCATTGCGGTAAGATTGAGCGCTAAGATTGCCTGCCAATGTGGAAAGCAATATAATTAGAAAGTAAATTTTTCTCATAATATCCGGTTAGGGAAAGCGTTTCAAAACTGAAAATAAGACAAATTCAGTCAATTACGCAATTTAATTTTCATTAAAAAGACAAGTCTCAAAAAGTATACATACGCAGAAATAAAAAGGAAAATAAAAGCCCAGCCTTTACTTTTGTAAAAACTGGAATGAACTCATGAATTTAATTAAAGAACTGGAATGGCGCGGGCTAATTCAAAATATAATGCCGGGCACGGAAGCACAATTGCAAAAGGAAATGACGACTGCGTACATTGGCTTTGACCCAACAGCAGACAGTTTACATATTGGCAGTTTGGTACAAATTATTTTACTCATCCATCTTCAAAAGGCAGGGCATAAGCCGATTGCTTTGGTCGGTGGCGCTACGGGTATGATAGGTGACCCATCTTTGAAAAATGAAGAGCGGAATTTGCTGGATGAAAATCAATTGAACATCAATCTGGAAGGTATAAAAAAACAACTGGAAAAGTTTTTAGATTTTGGTGAAAGCAAAAAAAATGTAGCAGAGATTTTAAATAATTATGACTGGTTTAAAAACATTTCTTTCATTCAATTCCTGCGCGATACCGGGAAACATATCACGGTGAATTATATGATGGCGAAGGACAGCGTGAAAAAAAGAATTGACAGCGAAACGGGAATCAGTTATACAGAATTCGCATATCAATTGATGCAGGGTTATGATTTTTTATGGTTATATGAAAATAAAAACTGCAGGTTGCAAATGGGTGGAAGCGACCAATGGGGAAATATTGTTACCGGCACTGAACTCATTCGCAGGAAAAGTGGCGGCGAAGCTTTTGCATTTACCTGCCCGCTGATCACGAAAGCCGATGGCGGCAAATTTGGCAAAACAGAAACTGGTAATATCTGGCTTGATGCAGAGAAAACCTCACCTTTTCAATTTTATCAATTTTGGTTAAATGCTTCTGATGAAGATGCCAAAAAATGGCTTAAAATATTTACCTTTTTAGATAAGGAAACCATTGATCAAATTATTACGGAACATGATGCAGATCCGTCATTAAGAATTGTTCAAAATAAATTAGCAAAAGAAGTTACATTATTTGTTCATGGAAATGAGGCTTTACAAAAAGCGGAAGAAACGACTCAAAAATTATTTGCGAATAAAAATACGCCGGCAGAATCATTGAGTTTGGAAGACCTGGAAAATATGGAAGGAATTGTAAAAATAATTTTCGATGGAAGCCAGTTAAAAGCAGGTATAGATATCATTTCATTTTTATCTGATACCAAAATCTTTCCCAGCAGATCCGAAGCCAAAAAGATGATCGCAAATGGCGGCATCAGCATCAACCGGAAAAAAAGAGATGAATTGCAAACCATTATCAATGATGGATTTTTATTGCATGAAAAATATATTTTGGTGCAGAAAGGAAAGAAGAATTATTATTTGGTGGAGGTTAAATGATTCGTAACTAAATCTTTGAAAAAATATTACATTAAGAAAAATAAAATCAACTTGGCATTTGGCAATTACATATATATCCGCAATAAAAGATTCTGGGTATGCGGTGAACCATTAAATAGTTATTGGGAGCAAATAGATAATAAGCCATCTCTCAGTTCAGTGAATACCTGCCCCCTGGATAAAGGTTATTTTGCTGAATGGATATTGCTTAATAAAAAACTCTATTTAACTGAGTTTTATGGAAGCGATTTTTTTTGCAGAAAACAATATTGTTTTATTGATTATTTTGGGGAAAAATATTATCCTTTCTTTGCATTTTGGTTTTCAGATTCTATTAAAATCCAGGAAGGAGATGTTATCCATAACGATCATCATTTTGGCGACATGAAAAGATATTCTTTTGAATTGAAATTCTCGAACGGCATTTTACTTAATACAAGCATGACTGAAAATACTTGGAATCATGAATATGCTCCGTATAAAAAAGATTGATATTCCACATCTCATTCTACCTTTATCTATTTTAAATAAGGTAAATTAATTTCAATATATATTTAATTGAACATTAAATTTACTTTTATAATTTAAAAGAAAAAGTATAGATAGATGAAAAAAATCCTCCTGACAATCGGCCTGTTATTTCTCTCCAATACTTTTATGACATTCGCCTGGTATGGCCACCTGAAGTTTAAGAATATGAACTGGTTTAGCAGCCTCGGTTTATTCAGTGTAATTTTACTAAGTTGGGGCATCGCATTTTTTGAATATTGTTTCCAGGTCCCTGCGAACAGGATTGGCTTTGAGGAAAATGGCGGCCCTTTTAATCTCTGGCAATTAAAAGTAATACAGGAAGTGATCACACTTGTTGTGTTTACACTGTTCTCTGTATTCTTTTTTAAAAACGAAACTTTAAGATTGAATCATTTAATTGGATTTGGTTTTTCAATATTAGCCGTATATTTTATTTTTAAAAAATAGGCTTTCATAAAATTGTTGAATTCAAATCCGCTTTTTATTTTTACGGGCATCTATTCAATATGAAAATATTTTTTTCTTTACTTGCTTTTTGTATGCTCCTAGCCTGCAATTCAAATACACCTACCAACAACAGGGCTGATTCAATTATCAAAATAAATGTCGCAGCCGAACGTGCAACCATCAATCCCAAACCCATCAAAACTTATCATGAAACTAAAAAAAGTTTTGAAACAACGGATGAATTCAATGTGGGTTTGTATGAAACAAAAAGTGTTTTCAGGTACCTGATAAAAGTGTCTTATAAAAACCTCGAAGTAGAAGATACATTGCGTATTCCCAACTTTGGAATTATTCCAACAGTTGATATAATGAAAGGTGATCAACGGCCATCCTGCATTGTTGGTTTCCTGGATAAGGATAGCTCTTTCAAAGAATCCAAGTTGATCTATTTTGAAGATGATATGATCAAAATACATGTGCTCAAATATTATGGTGTGAGTACGACAAGATCGCCAGTCAATTAATTTTAAAGTTTACCCCGGTTAGGATTTTTATTTCCAGGTTATGGAAACTTCCACCATCTGCATCTTATTGCAAAAAATAATTGCAAAAACATTTCCATTCCGTTTTGAAAAAAGGCATCAGGCAATTCGCTAAAATGCTTGGTACACATACGTTTCCGGGAAAATATTTAAAGAAAATATTTTTCCTTGTCTTCTTTTTCAGCCTGCATTTTATATCATTTTGCCAAAATGAATTTTTTAAAAAATTGTCAGACGCAGCAATTTCTTTAACGAGTCAGCATGTACAATATGACCCGGAGTATTTTGTAATCAATTATCCAAATGGGGATGTGCCTTCTGATAAAGGCGTTTGCACGGATGTGGTTATTCGTGCATACCGGAAGCTGGGCATTGATTTACAAAAAGAAGTGCATACAGATGTGATTTCCAATTTCAAAGCATATCCGAATCTTTGGGGTTTATTACATACAGATACGAATATTGATCACCGGCGAGTACCAAATTTGATGAAATTTTTTGAGAGAAAAAATGCTTCATTACCCAATACCATGAACGCTGCAGATTATAAACCGGGTGATATTGTTTGCTGGAATTTGGGAAGGGACATTACACATATTGGAATCGTTGTTGACCGTAAATCTTCTGATGGCAAAAGAAATTTGATCGTACACAATATTGGTGGCGGACAAGTGTTGCAGGATTGTTTATTTCAATTTAAAATTATTGGGCATTATAGGTATAAAAAATAAAAGTGTTTACTGTTTTCCTTCTTTCCTTTTTTCCATAAATCCAACAATTCTTTTACGCTCTCCGATCAGTAGTAATGCAATAATAATTTTAACAGCGGAAACAATTATGCCAGCATAGAACTGATGTGCAATTTCCTTTTCTGAAACCAAAAAATATAATAGCCTGCAAACATTTGGAATTTCTTCAATTAAAATAACACCTCCGATTACGATCAAAGAAATTTGTAATACCGAAGACGCGGAAATTTGAAACGAAAATATTTCCTGGTCAAAATCCTGCGTGAGTTTGAATTTTTTTATCAAATAATTAGTTTTAAATAAAAAGATAAAAACCAGGAATATGTACAAAATAATTTGAGCAAGCAAAACAGTAAATTCCATAAAATTTCCGGGGGAATCTACTAACTGGCTGCTAAAAATTATTGCGCTTGCAGACTGAGTGAATATTTGAATTAGATCACGCAGAAAAAAAAGCCCAAAGATTTTTAGGATAATATTGAAGAGATTTTTGGGTGTCATCTTTTTTATTTAAAATAACAAAATATAAAGGTGGTACTTTTTTTTATCAAAAAAAATGAGGCTGCTCCGCATGGCAACCTCATTATAGAACCTATATTCCCGATGAACTATTTTTCTTTCGTAAATTTCACGACTGTCCGTACCCCTTTTTCATTAAAATAAATAAGCTGGTACATGCCATTTGCATACTGAGCAAGATTTATTTTAAGTTCATTATTCCCCGCTATACTCATGCCTTTTATATTTTGTAAGACTTTCCCATCCAAACCTGTAAGCTGCACTGTATAAGGCATTGCGGATTTCATGTTAAAATATAATGTCGTGAAATCCCTTGCCGGGCTTGGATACACCGTTACCTTGAATGGCTTTTCATCACCCGCAATATTCTTTTCTTCACCAGTTGAAGGTGATGTATTGGAGAATGAATTTTGAAAACCAGCATTCATGTTCACATACAGGTAAGTCGTCAAAGATTGAGCACAACCATTTGATTTTTTCACAGAAACATTCCCGGGTTTTGAACCCCAATTTACCGTGATCTTGCTAGTGTTTTGTCCGGAAGTGATCGTTGATTTTACGGGCACTGTCCAGGTATAATTTATATCATTTACCTGGTCGGTTGAATAATCTAAACCGGATTGAGATATGAGCACATTTGTAAGGCCTGAAATAGAGGGAGGTTTGGAAGGGGCTGCATTCAGTGTTTTCGTTGTGGCCAAACTAGTTCCGCAAGTGTTGCCGGAAATTACTGTAACAGCGCCGGAAGAAAAAGCAGTTGGTGGTAAAATAGTTATAATAGAACTATCTGCATTCGCATTTACAACACTAAATCCAGCCGGTAAACTCCATGAATAATTAGTTGCATTGGCTACGGGATCAATTGATATAACAGCTACATTGGGATAACAAATTCCTTTACTATCCGCATCCGCACTATTAATAACGTTTGGTCTTACTGGCGCAACCACACTACCATTTATAACATTGAAATATTGCTGCGCCGTACAACCTTTTGCATCGGTAATAGTATAAAGAGATGATCCCGTGCCTTTTGAAAAAGTGCCTGTGCCTTCGTAAGGCAAATTACCACCGGTTCCACCCACATATACATTTGTTGTAGAGTTTTTACAATACATAAGATCTGCCGTAATACTTGTCTTCAATATATCCGGTTGAGTAACTGTAAATGTAGAAGTTGCCACACAGCCACCGTAGGAATTGATGGTAACTGTATAATCAGCCGCTTTCAAACCTGTGATATAAGAATCGGCGGAAGAGAATGGCGGCGCGGAACTTTTCCATGTATAAGTAAAAGGGCCTGTTCCGCCATCTGTCTGCACATTGATCGTTCCATTTTTTTCGGCAAAACAATTTACCGGTGTTACTAATGCAGATATTACCGGGTTGCTGTTAATACCTTCACCACTTACAGACAAATATGCAGTTTGAAAATTCTCACTGCTCACTGGTATCATAGCTGCATTCGTGTTTTGAACCACCGGAGCAAATTTTATATAAATTGATTTATTAAAATTATTTCCATAGTTTATAAATACAACCGAGTCAGTATAAGTACCAGTTAAAAATTGCGAAAATTTATAACCGGCTGCAGGGCCAACAATTACCTGTGCGCCATAAATATTGGAAGCGCTTGCTGTGAAATATTTTGACGCACTCAACCCATTTACACAGGTTGTATCAAAATTTGGCAATGAAACATCTGAAAGTGTGAACATACTTCCAACAGTATTTACCCGCAAAATAGTATTCACCGACTGGCCGCAACTATTTTGTGCTGATACACTTACATTTCCTGAAATCACGCCCCAGTTTACTTTTACGGATGATGTACCCTGCCCCGAAATAATTATTACCTGGGCGGGAAAACTCCAGGTATAATTTAAACCAGTAATAGCAGAAACAGAATAAGTTATGTTTTTCTGTGATGGCAAAACAGATACTGGGCCATTTATAACTGATGGAGATGCCGGAATAGCAGAAAGATTTTTTATCAAAGTTCCGGTACTCGTTCCGCAAATATTTGCAGACACAACATTTAAAACGCCGCTTGAAAAATCTGCCGGAGCATGCATTACAATTGCGCTGCTGTCTGCAGAAGCAAAAACAATACTACAATTTACAGGCAAAGACCATTGATAATTTGTAGCTCCCATTACGGTATCCACATAAAAATTAAAATCTCCACCATTACATAGCCCTGTTGAATCTGAATTTGCGCCAAAAATTTGTACAGGTTTAACTGGAACAATCATAGTTCCATTATTAATTTGAATTGTTCTGTTGATGGTACAGCCATTTGAATCAATCACGGTGAAATTCCGGTTGCCCGCACTTGTTGGTATAACGCCCGTTCCAATATATGGCATCGTGCCACCTGTTGCAGTAACAGTAACATTTGCAAAACCATTTTTACATATCATGGAATCTGCTGATAAACTTACTTGTAACAGATCGGGTTGTGTAATGGCATAATCAGCAGAAGAACGACAGCCCCCGGTTGAAGTGAGATCCAGGTGATAATTTCCAGGGACAAGGCTATCAATATCCTTATCGGTTGAGGAAAATTTTATAGTGGATTCAGACCATGCATATTTATAGGCATTAAGGCTATCTTCCAGTTGAATTGTGATTGCGCCATTCTTTGAATTATAGCAGGATACATTCATTATACTGGCATTGATGTCAACAGCACTACTGACCACAGTACCTGAAACATCCAGCAGGATTGAATCCAGGGATAAAGTGGAGATGGGCAATACAGAAGTAAATGTGCCTGTATCACTGGTATTTAGTTTTACATAAACCTGTTTTGAAAACCTGTTTCCATAATCACTGATGGCCAATGAATCTTCAAAGGCAGAATCTGAAAATGAAAAACTATATCCTGCAGCAGGGCCAATTTGCACAGCTTTATTATTCATAAAATCTCCAGAAATAGTAAACGTTTTTACTGAATTACTATTTAGGCAAACCGTATCAAAAGCAGGCAATACTGAAGTATGAATGCCCACATTTGATAGCAAACTATCTGGCCGGGCAAATTCTACTAACTCAAAAATTACATTTTCATCGCCATTATTTTTTATATAAAAATCCGATTGACGACTGGCGCGTTGTCCAAAATACGCATCGTATAAAGTAACAGAAACTGTTTTCCAATAACCAGTATTATTACATTGAACACTCAGGGCTTCTTTGTCTGTTGTGTCTGTGGCATCATAGAATAATTTCCAGGCGCCATTTCCTTTATCCAAATAAATAATATCCAGCGTCACAGGATACTGCGCATTCAAAGGTTCATTTTTCATGAATGCTGTATCCATCATAAAGTATAAACCATCTTTATTTTTTGCCAGATCAAACCCTCTGCCAAAACGGCCATACACAGTGGTGGCACTATCCGCGGACTGAATGTTCCAATAACCTGCACTTGTTTCGTTGGGTGTGAGCTGGTGCAGGTAGCGGTCATAATTGCCAGGAAAGATTCTCCAGCATACGTCATTAAGGCCTGTTGCCATCCTGTTGCCCATTTCACCCTGGGTAGCGGATTTTATATCATCCTCTTTTGCTCCATAAGCAACAAAACTATCCAGAATGGAGAAATAGCGATCCTGTTTTTTCCGTAATGCTTTGCCGTAAATATTTTCAGGAAACCTTACTGTATCCGAGGCATCCAGTGCATCCTTCAAAGCACACATAGCATTCGTGCTGGTAACCGGATTTTTTTGACCGGCATACCGATTAAAGTAAAAAAATGCAGGGTCATAAAGAGGGTCATCAATCATATCATAATTCTGGTTGCTCCAGTCAAGGCCCCAATAAATACAATTCGCCAGAACAGCAAATACATTTTTATATTTACAAACATTCCAATAGCCTGATGAAAGACCATCTCCACCAATTTCACATCGCGCCCTCACGTAATCACCGTTTGCCCGCTGTTTATTCAAAACATCATATAACCACATTGATTTGTCCAGTTCGTCAGTTAACTGATAGGATTTACCAAGCGAACTTGGTTTTATCCAGCCACCAGGGCAATTAGCCTCTAACCAATTCCATTGCATTTCCCCCTTATTATCAGGGTTACTCAGCAATGTAATTATAGGATCAGTATTTTTATACTCATTATAATAATCCAGTGAAAATTCTTTAAATAAAGTGAAGAATTGCTGACTGGTAATTTGATATTCAGGAGCAACATACCCTTTATAAGATATATAATCCCCCGTTGAACCAAAACATGGTTGCACCCCAATGATCCACTGACGGACACTCCAGGGTAAAGAATCTACATGTTGTTTTACCCTCGTCACCATTTCTTTAAAATAGTTCCGGTAATTCATATCCAGGTAATACGGCGCATAACCTGTTGAATCGCCTTTATCATTTCTTTCTACTACTTTGGGAACATTGCCGGTTGTGAATAACCAATCCGGCGCTGCCATTTTTGTATAAACCATATAAATCAATGGCAGAGAATCACTTGCCGCTCTGTAAAGCACTGTGTCCAATGCATCCCATGTATAAACACCGTGGGATATTTCAAGCGATTTCCACATCGCATTACAAAGTCTGCCCTTCAATTCAGGGGAGGATGATTTATTATTAAATGTGGTAAAAGATTCCCAGATACCAAAATTGTCTGGTACTGGTGGATTTATTTGTGCAGTGCTGATTTGCGGCATGCAGAACATGGCAGCAAAGCCTGCAATGAGAAGGTTTTTCATGTTTATTTGGATATTGGATTACAAATATGTATAAATAAATCAAACCACCAAAAAAAAATGATATGATATGTGTTATATTAAAAAAAATTAATCTTAAGTCTTCTTAGTCTTGGGCGTCAAAGAAAAAAATACGTAGTTTGTATTTACAGCATCAAACTGTACAATGAAAGAGAATAAAGAAATATCAGCCCTGCTAAGATTAATAGATGACCCGGATGAAGAAGTGTATTCTACCGTGAGTACGCGCATCTTTGATTATGGAAAAAATATCATTCCAAACCTGGAAAATTTATGGGAAACGTCAATCAGTGAACAGGTACAGGCACGTATTGAAATGCTCATTCACCGTTTACAATTCGTGGACATTGCCGAAGAATTAAAAGCGTGGAAAGCCTCAGCCACACAGGATATCATCACGGGTGCCCTGATCATTTCCAAACTGCAATATCCCGATTTAGCCATTACACCCCTACTGCAGGAAGTAGAAAAAATTCGCAGGAATATCTGGCTTGAACTCAATAGTTTTTTAACGCCGCTCGAACAGGCTCATGTGATTTCCAGCATCCTGTATAATTATTATAAACTGCATGGAAATGAAATTGATTACAATAACCCGGATTCCTTTTTACTAAATAAAGTTTTACAAACCAAAAAAGGAAACAATTATTCAAATGGCCTCTTGTATATTGGCCTGGCAAATCTACTGGACCTGCCGGTACGTGTAATAAATATTCCACGGCAATTTGTCCTGGCATTTTATGACGTGCGTTTTGAAGAGGATGATCAATTGATCGGACAACGCAGTCAATTTCATTTTTTTATTGATCCCACTACCGGCAGGCCTTTTACACATGATGATATAGATAATTATTTTAAACGTATTTCAGTGCCATCTGTCCCTTCCTATTTCAAATCTTTATCACCTGTGGAATCCTTGCTTAAATGGATGGAGGAATTTTCAAAATGTTTTGAAACTCCCACGCTGCAATACAAGCAACAGGACATCATCCTCCTATGTGAAATGCTAAGGGAATAACTTCTTTTAAACATATAAAACATTTTCATTTTTTCACAGCCTCCATGTTACCTTTGCCGCGATGAAAAATTCTGAAATGAAAGGAAAAAAAGCAAGTGATAGTTTTATTGTAATGAATGAACTCGTATTGCCCAATGATACAAATACTTTTGGCAATTTAATGGGCGGCAGGCTGATGTACTGGATGGATATTGCCGCGGGCATTTCATCCGGCAAACATTGCAATGCGCCAAGTATGACCGCCAGCGTGGACAACCTGAGTTTTAAAACGCCCATTAGACTGGGAAATATTGTGCATATAGAAGCACAGGTTACACGCGCTTTTAATACCTCCATGGAGATACATTTAAAAGTTTGGGGGGAAGATTCTTTGCATCAATATAAATATGAAAGTAATGAAGCCTTCTTCACTTTTGTGGCATTGGACCCGAATGGCAAACCGCGTTCAGTAGAACCCGTAATTGCAGAGACGGAAGAAGAGAAAAGGTTGTATGATGGAGCATTGCGCCGGCGGCAACTTCGCCTGATCCTGGCGGGCAAAATGAAACCCGATGATGCGTTTGAATTAAAATCTCTATTTTTTCCGAAGACAAAAATAAAAGCGGAGAAATAGGTGCTGTTTAAAATTAAAATACCTATGTTTATTTAGGAATTAAGATTTAGGATTTTTGGGCATACAAAAATAATCCATGCTTATCTATTGTGTTCAATAAATAAAAAATGGGTTATAAAAGAGAAACTAACAACGAACAGATAACAGCTAAAAGCTGTGAGCTTTCAGCCATGAGTAATCAGCTCAACTAAAACAAGGACCCTGGAACGAGCAACAAAAATTATTTAGCTTTCGCTTCAAAATTTAATATTCAACCCCAATAAAAAATTAGTTCCCGCCATGGGATAATAGTAGTTATCGTTCACTAAATTTTTATCATAAATATATGGATAGGTTGCGCCATTGCTTTCGTATATATGATTGAAAATATTATTGACTTGTAAGATCAAAGTACAGGCAGAAAAAATGCTTTTACGCGGACTATAAACGATCCGTGCATCTTCATGAAAATAGGCTTTCAATATGCGCGCATCGTTTTGCGTGTTGTCTAAATATTGTTTGCCCACATATTTACTGTCCAATGAAATATAGATATTTTTCACCGGTTTTATTCCCAAAGATAATGCGCCCACAATAGCCGGTGAAAATGAAATATCCGCATGTTCATGTTGCACAATTTGTTGCGTACCATTATCATAATCATCAATATATTCTGTGAATTCTTTTATTTTATTTCTGCTAAAAGTGGCGTTGGTACGCAGTTCCAGCCACTCAAGTAATTGCGCCGCGCCCTGCAGTTCCAATCCCAGCCGGTAACTATTGGGCACATTCACGCGCGTATAACTTCCTTCCTTATTTATTTTACCTGTAAGAACTAACTGGTCTTTATACAACATATAATAAAAAGTTGCACTCGCAGTAAAACGATTCATTTTCTGATCAATACCTGCTTCAAAATCATGTAAGTATTCAGGCTTTGGCTGCTCCGTTAAAGACGCTTCAAAATCATCGCGGTTGGGTTCCTTACCGGCCAATGCGTAACTCAAATACGCATGCGTTTTTGCATCATTAAAACTGATTCCGGTTTTAGGATTAATAAAATTAAATTGCCTGTTAATATTTAAAGTTGGATTGTCTTCAAAGCCATCCATTTCATAGCGCACATGGCGATATTGCACATCATTAAAAATGCTCCACTGATTATTTATTTTATACAGCCATTTCGCATATACAGCATAATCTGATTTTGTGGCAGGGAAACGATAATACTCAAAATCTTTTGGCGCAGAATTTTCCGCCCAGATCACTTCGCCAAAATGTTTTCCATTATACTTTGTCCAGTTTCCACCAATAGTAAAATCACTTTTAGAAGTGTGATTTTGTATAGAAAAAATTTGCCCATAAAAATAATTATCTAACCATCTACGGCGCACCAGATCTGTTGCAAAAATTGTATCATTTCCAACAATCACATTGGGTAAATTATAATCCGCGTAATCCTGGTCGGCTTTATATTCTTCATAATAACCTTTGCCACGCGTAAGAAATGTGGCAATATTAAAATCTGTGCGGCTATTTATTTTTTGATTATAAAATAACTGGTAATGATCCTGCTGATAATTATCTGTTTGATTATTATACGGGTCACCGGGTTTTTCCATGCCTGCAGGATTATAGGTGGGATCAGTTTTCAATAAATCCTGCGGCACACCATACCATGCCTGGTATGTTTTTTCTTTACCACTGATAAAATTAAAACGCAATGAAGTTTTGTCATTTATATATGCCGTAGAAAAATATAATGATTGCAAATTACTTGTGGCGCGGTCAATGAAACCGTCACTGGAAATGCGGCTCAGCCTGAGATCCGCCGTAAAATGATTATTCAATAAACCAGTACCGGCTTTGATGCTGTTGCGCCATGTGTTGAACGAACCATACGTATTGGAAATTTCTCCATAGGCGCTGTCAATAAAATCATTGGTAAAAAGATTGATTGTTGCGCCAAAAGCCCCACCTCCATTGGTGGATGTACCAATGCCTCTTTGCACTTGTATGGAACCCGCCGAAGAAAAAATATCCGGAATATCTACAAAATAAGTGCCCTGGCTTTCCGCATCATTATAAGGAATTCCATTTAGGGTAACATTGATTCTTGTTGCATCCGTGCCGCGAATGCGAATGCCTGTATAACCAATACCATTTCCTGCATCCGAAGTGATGGTCACTGAAGGCAATTGATTTAAAAGAAATGGCAGATCCTGGCCAAGATTTTTTTGCGCGAGCGAGGATGTTTTAATATTGGTGATGGTAAATGGCGCGCGGTCAGAAGCCCGCACAGATTGAATTTCCAATGGTTTCAAAAATAAATTTTCATCATCTAACTGAAAATCAATTTGCTGATTTTTATTTAAAAGAACTTTTATATCAGTTGTTTTTTTACCCACATATATACAGCGCAAAATGGCAGGTACATTTTTTTCTGCACTTTTAATTTCAAAAATTCCTGCATCATTGGAAATTGTTTGAAGTGTTTTACCTGCCGTAATAAGCTCAACCGCTGCGCCGGGCAAAACGTTTTGTTGCACATCCGTAACTTTTCCTGAAATAACAATTTGTGCGTTTAAAAAACCGCTGCAAAAAAGTGCAAACAGCGCCATACATATTTTTAGCATGTTCATTTTTTTTAAAAATCAAAAAATACTGAACAGGGATGGAGCTTAAGAAAGTGTGTGAATATTTCGCTTCCCTCCGCAGGCATTATCCTGATCAGGTTTTACGGGTATTATCTCAGCCTTTTGATCGGCACCCCGGGAACAATTTGTATAAATTGTTGCTGCAAAATTACGGATCAAAAAATTATTTGTAACTTTTTATTTCATGAACCGTTACAGGGGTATAAATCAAACAACATGAAAAAATATTTCGGTTTCCTGGCAGTTGCTACCCTTTTCACAGGTATGGCTTTTGCACAAAGCGTGGTGTATGATGCCAATGCACAAGTCCGCAAAGTGGGTAGTTTCAATGGTGTTGAAGTGAGTAATGGTATTGTTTTATACCTGTCACAAGGCAGCACGCAAGCCGTTGCTGTAAGCGCTGATGATGCAAAAAACGTGGACAAAATTATTACCACGGTCAAAAATGGTGTGCTAACAATTAAAGTAGAAAGCGGTATCTGGAATGGTTTTAACTGGGGAAGTAAAAAATTAAAAGCCTATGTAACCTGCACCGATCTTACTTATTTGGGCGCTTCCGGCGGCTCTATCGCGAAGATCCAGGATAATATTAAAGTGGGTAACATTTCTATGGATGCCAGTGGTGGCAGCATCATTGAAGGGAGTTTCCAGGGTTCCAGTATGAAAGCAGAACTGAGTGGTGGAAGCATTTCCAAATTATCAGGTTCATTAGATCAGTTGAATATTGAACTCAGTGGTGGTAGTATTTTCAAAGATTATAGTTTATCTGTAAATACATGTTCCGTAGATGCAAGTGGCGGTTCTATTATAAACATCACTGTCAACAAAGACCTGAAAGCCGATGCCAGCGGGGGTTCTATCATTAATTATAAAGGCACCGGCAATACCAGTTCCATGGATGTAAGTGGTGGATCAATTATTAAGAAAAAAGATTAACGACATTAATTTCATTCAAGTTTGGCGGGTAACTTCCATCGCTGTATCTTTGCAATCCTAAAATCGCGAAGTAGAGCAGCGGTAGCTCGTCGGGCTCATAACCCGAAGGTCGGAGGTTCGAACCCTCCCTTCGCAACCAGATAAAAAGTCTCGCACTTGCGGGACTTTTTAGTTTTACGTATTTTTAAACTTCAATCAACGTTTTGAAATCAGGTTTTGTAAATATTTTCGGTAAACCAAACGCCGGCAAAAGCACTTTAATGAATGCATTGCTCGGTGAAAAACTGGCCATCGTTTCGCATAAATCGCAAACGACACGCCAGCGTATCAAAGGCTTTATCAATGAGCCCGGCGTATATCAAATTGTTTTGTCTGATACACCCGGCATCATGGATGAACCGAAATATAAGTTGCATGAAAAAATGATGTTGCAGGTGAAGGGCGCGCTTGAAGATGCAGATGTAGCGGTTCTTTTAGCAGATGCTACGGGAAACCTGGAAGAAATTAATACTTTATTTCTTTCTTTAAAATTAAAAGTTCCGGTAATTCTTGTTGTCAATAAAACAGACAAGATCAATAAAGAAAAACTGGATGCAATCATTTCATTTTTCGCAGAGCAACCTTATGGCAAAAATATCATTGCGGTTTCTGCATTAGAAAAAAGCAATATCAATTTGTTGCTGGAAAAAATGGTGGAACTGTTGCCGGAAGGCGAAGCCTTTTATCCGCAGGATGACCTTACGGATATGCCGGTGAAGTTTTTTGCCGGAGAAATTGTGCGTGAAAAAATATTTGAATTGTACAAGGAAGAAATTCCTTACGACACAGCCATCGTGGTAAATGAATTTAAAGAAAAAGAAAATATTATTAAGATACAGGCAGATATCATCGTGCAGCGGGAAACACAGAAAGGAATTATCCTGGGAGAAAAAGGCAATATGATCAGGGAACTCGGCACACTTGCAAGAATTGATATTGAAAAATTTTTACAACAAAAAGTTTACCTGCAATTATTCGTACGCGTTAGACCGAAGTGGCGCGATAATGAGTTGTATTTAAGAGAATATGGTTATTAATTTTTTTATAAAATTAGTTGAACAGGATAAAGTTTTAAGAGGAATAAAAAAGAGATTATGAGTTTCACAGTAGCAATTACGGGCAGGCCCAATGTAGGGAAAAGTACATTATTCAACCGCATACTTGAGCAGCGGAAAGCCATCGTGGACGACATCAGCGGCGTTACGCGCGACCGGCAATATGGAGTTGCAGAATGGAACGGCAAAACGTTCAACCTCATTGATACCGGTGGTTTTGTGCCAAATAGCCAGGATATTTTCGAACGAGAAATTCGCCGCCAGGTAGAGATTGCCATTGATGAAGCAGACATAATTATTTTTATGTGCGACGTAGTTACGGGCATCACGGACCTCGATCAAAGCATGGCAAATATGCTGCGCAAATCGAATAAACCTGTTTTGCTTTGCGTCAACAAAGTGGATAACCACGAACGGCTGATGGAAGCGTCAGAATTTTATAGTTTGGGTTTCGATCCGCTTTATACTGTCAGCAGTATCAGTGGCACAGGCACTGGTGAGTTACTCGATGCAGTGGCAGAGAATATTACAGAAGAAAAATTAGAAAGCACCATTGAAGAAAATGAATTGCCGCGCATTGCAATTATGGGACAACCAAATGTGGGAAAATCTTCTTTATTGAATGCATTGTTAGGTGAAGAACGAACCATCGTGAGCGATATTCCGGGAACTACACGTGACACCATTCATACACACTATACTTTATTTCAAAAAGATTTTATTTTAATTGATACGGCAGGTATCCGTAAAAAAAATAAAGATAAAGATGACCTGGAATTTTATTCCATCATCCGTGCTATCCGCGCCATGGACGAGGCTCATGTTTGTTTACTGATGATTGATGCAGAGAAAGGTATCACTGCACAGGACGTGAACTTATTTTCACTGGCTGCCCGCAAAGGCAAAGGCATCGTGATACTCGTAAATAAATGGGACCTCATTGAAAAAGAAACCAACACGGCCAAAACATTTGAAGATAAAGTGCGAAAAAAGATCGCACCTTTTAATGATGTGCCGATACTTTTTATTTCTGCCAAAGAGAAAACAAGGATATTTAAAGTTATTGAAATCGCACTCGATGTGTATGCAAATAAATCCAAAAAAATACCGACCAGTAAACTGAATGATGTGATGTTGAAAGCCATTGAATTGTATCATGCACCTGTTGTTCGCGGGCATTCTATTAAAATAAAATTTGTAACACAGTTGCCCACTGTAGTTCCATCATTTGCTTTTTTCTGTAATTACCCGGACGATATTAAGCAGCCTTATAAAAGTTATTTGGAAAATAAACTGCGTGAAAAATTTTCTTTTTCCGGCGTACCGATCCGCTTATTTTTCAGGAAAAAATAAAATTAAAATTTAGGGCAGGGAACGCCTTTACTATCCGGTTTCTTATTGATATAGATCAGCGAGATCTCAAGCCCACCGCGGCTTTCAGAAGCTGTTTTCAATAAAGAGGTGTTTACATCGTAGGTAATGCCGAGACGGAAACTATTGTATTCAATGCCTACATAAGGAATAACGGCATCATTGAGTCGTATCCAGCTTCCTGCATATAAACTAAAAGGATTATACGGATCTCCGGTTGAAAATTCAACAGCGCCGCCGGCAACTGTTTCATGCGCTTTGGCTTGTGACGTATATAAAGCACTGAGGTGCAGCGTCACATTTTCCCCCAAACCAAAATAACCGCCTGCATGAATTGTACTGCGTGGATTTATTAAAAATTCCGCACCATTATTAAAATTTTGTTTTGGCCTGTTGATATGATAAACACTTACGCCCACATACATATTATTGCGGTCAGTGGTGCTTGTGGTATATAACAAACCCGCATTCATATCAAAATAACTTGACTTAAGTGTTGCATTGGCAAAGGTTTCATTGGTGACACCCGTAAAACCAAATGGCGTAAGCTGGTCTTCAAATTTTAAATTAGCGGGATTGATGAGCATATTGCTGTAGGTCGCCTGGAAACCCGCGCCCAGTTGCTGGTAACCTTCTTCATCGAGGCCTTTATGAAATGCCGTTGAAAGAGAAACATAATTAAATGATACTGCACCGGCCGCACTTTTATCCGAAAACCCCATAAGGCCAACACCCCAGGTATCATTGCTGGCGATCCTGTTTTTAAGAATCGGAAAGTCAACAGAAACAGTAGAAGTTTGATAAGCGCGGTTGATCGTCGGCCATTGATCCCGGTAATTGCCTGCAATGCGAAAATTGCCATTGAACTTGCCGGTGAATGCTGGATTTAACGTAAGTGGTGAAGAAAAAAATTGCGAAAAATGCGGGTCTTGTGCTTTTAAAGCAGACACGCTGAAAATTGTACAACAAAGGATGATTAAAAAATTCCGCATATTTAGTTTATCGGGCATCAAAAATATAGAAATAAACGCATCTGTGAAGCATTATATTTCAAACGGACAATGAGCGTTTAAATTTTATGCAATAAAACCGAGGTTAGTTTTTATGAACCCAACAATCTATATATACCTGTTAAACAAAGTCACCTGGTCAAAAATCTTAGCTGAAAAATTCTTCCTGCACAATTTTTCCGTCTTTTACTTTATACACGCAAAGCTCTGTCATATCCATTTTACCCATTTCTTTTATTGTTACATCCATACGCATAGTACAGGCAAAGGATTGATCAGCAATGATGGCATCTGAAACGGTGATGCCATGCACTTCTTGTACCATGTCATTCCATTTTTTTCCTTTTTCATAAATAGCATCCAGGCCTTTGGTTTCTTTTTCAAAAGCAGGAGAAGCTTGCTGCTCCAGGCTCACCGCATCGGTTGCATATAATTCTTCAAGCGCTTTGTGAAAATCTCCCTTACGGCAAAGAGATACGAGTTGGTTTGCAATTTCTTTTGTTGTCATAAAAAAGTGTATTTAAAATTTGAAAAAGCAATATACAAAAATTACCTGTCAGGAGGTGAGTAAAACCAGGTTTATTACTATAAAAAATCATTAAAATAAAATAGCCGCAATACTCAATACTGCGGCTATTTTATTTTTTTAAAAATGATTATTAATAAGCTGCCATGCCTGCTTGTGAGGCAGATAAGCCGGTTATTGTTGCGATAAGTTGTAATTGTCCAAATGCATTTCTTTTATATTGTCCTAAACTTTGGGAAACACTATTTAGTACATAAACATTCATATTATTCCCGCTTACAGTCAAATCAGTCGGGCCTTCACCGGTTGTGCTATTGCTGAAAAAGATATAATGCAATGCTCCAACAGGAGATACATAATAGGCAGAAATATTATTACTTGCCGTATTTGTCACATAAGCGAACCTGCCAGATTTTGTAACAGCCACCCAGCATGGAGCAGCTTGTTGATCCGGCTCAGCACCATTCACGTCATTGGTATTTCCCATCATATCAGTTGTATAAGATGTCGCGGAACCCATGCCCGCAGCGCCTCCTGCTGCATTGGACACAACCATATAATTTTCTGTTTGTGTAAAAGAAAAACCAAATGGCGTTTCACCTACTGAGTTCATAAATGTTCCGGGCATTGCTCTACCTCCATCCAGTTTGAAAATACCAATTTTATTGGTTGCTTTTTCCGTTACATATAACACTTTTCCTTCTGGTTGAAATGCAATTTGAGCCGGTCCTGCGGGATTTGCACTTAATGGCTGATTGGAATCATTAATCTTTGTCATCATACCGCCTGCACTTAATTCAAAGCCACAAATACTGGAAGAACCACCATTTACTACATATAAGTAATTATTATACGTCGTTAAGCTGATTGGCGTAGTACCACCGGAAGAAATAGTGTGCGCTAAAGTTAATGAACCATCACTACCTACTGAGAAAGAAGAAATTGAATTGTCTCCTGCATTTACTGCAAATAACCATTCATGGTTTGTATCCAGTATTACAGCCCCTTGTGAACCAAGCCCCAGGCCATTTCCAGCGCCTCCGGATTCAACTGAAGAAAGTGGTAAAAGAATTCCATTTTCTCCTTGCCTGAACCTGTTTATTTTATTCATTCCGGATTCATTGGTTTCAGAATAAACATATCCAACAACTTTTGATAAAACAGGATTTAATAGATCAAGTTCATCGGGATTGTTACCATTTTCACTGATCATTGTTTTTAAAGTCGTCTCGTTGTCCTGGCCGGGCGTTTGAACAGAAGAGAGGTCATTTTTTTTACAGGAAACAAAAGCCATTGTACCTGCTATGAGCAGTATGGCTATCAATTGATTTTTTTTAGTACACATTGTTGTATTTTTTGAATGAATTAATATGTCACATGGATTCTTTTATACCAGGTAACAAATGATTGTTGATTACATAAAATAATGCATAGCAATATGATTTCAAATGGCAATCAAAATGACTTTTGCAAAATTTTATTCAACGCGGAATGCGTTTTAAGTGAAAGCTTTCAATCAATATATACGCCAGTCAATACAGAAGGGTTGCAAATTATTTTTTTAAAAAAAATAAGAAGCTTTTATTTAAATTTTAAATAAAAAAAACGTGTTCAACGACCGATTAATTTTTATGTGTACCGGGGTGTACAATTCCCAAACCATTTTACCCCGGGTTTCATAAGGCTTTCTAATCTTTTGACGGCATAAGATTAGCAAGTTTTTTTATTTGTTTATTAAATGTTGTGCAGAGGAATTTAAGCACCAACCAAAATTTAATATGAAATCCATTATCAATTCTGCTGATAATTACAAAGCTTTTTTGACAAGCGCAACACAAATATTGCACAGGATAAGAAAAGATTTCACGATGCAATAAATGTCTTCGGCTTTATTTTTATCAACAAAGTCCAACGCTTACTTCTTTCGTTTTTTTTGGTTGAAAGGCAGCACGAAGCATTACGAAAGAAGTAAAGCAAATTACACCAATAACTAACCATCGTAAAATATCCAGTGGTAAAGATTTTATAATCAGTGCTGCAATCAGCACCGCAATTGAACCAAAAATCGCCATATACATAGATCCTTTACGGTTGTATGCTCCTTCCTTTATAAATTTTGCAGAAGCCGGCGGCATTAAAAATGCACAGGAGCCCATCATAATTGGAAAAGCAACTTTAGGTGACATACCGAGGGCAAAAATAAGTGCCATACAAGGCGCGAACAATCCAATACCGGTTGTATTTAATGCACCCAAAATAAAGTTTACTACCACAGCAATGATCAATTTTTCGCCTGTTAAACCAAGTGCATCTCCCGAACCCTGTATCCATCCTAATTTGTTTGCCGTCATAAAAAAAGCGGTCCCCAAAAGCGCTAAACCCATCGCTATTCTTATTTTTTTTACGGGAAGTTTTGAAACTATCCCGGCGCCAATAATCCCGCCGGCCATTGCTGAAAGCAACATCAGTACCAGCGTTAGCGGATCAACTTCAATAATTTTTATAAAAATAATAGCTTCGATTAAAGCCGGTATGGTATTGGAAACATTTAAGGTTCCGGGCATCACCCCATCGTCCGTTTGTTTAGTAAATTTTAATAATGCTGTTTGCGGTGCAAAGGCACCAATGCCAAGCGTATCAAAAAAATTAACAACAAATCCTATAATAGATGTCTTCACCGCGCTCGAATTTCCAAGGTTATTTCTATGCTTTATTAAATCCCGGATAAAAATTATAATGAACAAAATCGCTAATACTATCAGAGAAATCCAGATAACTGTGATCATTGTAAAATTCTATTTTGAGATTTTAATTTTATTTATTTCTCCTAAACATTAATATAAGCACTGAAATTTACACAGCATTCTTCTTTATTTCTTCCGTATCCCGGTTTAATGTTTTACCTAATATCCGACTGCCGTTTTCTGTTATCAGTAGATCTTCTTCTATTCTTATGCCGCCAAAATCTTTGTAGGTTTCCAGTTTTTCATAATTAATAAAATCAGTAAATCTTTTTTCTGATTTCCATAAATTAATCAATTCAGGAATAATATAAATGCCGGGCTCTACAGTTAATACAAATCCTTCTTCAATTTTACGACCAAGTCGCAAAGATTTTAATCCGAACTGTGTACTCTTTTGTAATGTCTCTGTATAGCCAACATATTCTTCACCCAGATCTTCCATATCATGTGTGTCTAAACCAAGCATGTGACCAAGGCCACATTGAAAAAACATCGCATGCGCTCCCTTGCTTACTGCCTCTTTCACATCACCTTTCATAAGGCCGAGCAATTTTAAACCTTCCGCCAGTTTTTCACAGGCATGCAAATGAACATCTCTGAATAAAACACCCGGTTTTAATAAATCAATTGCAGCTTCATGCGACTGTACGACGAGATCATAAATTTCTTTTTGCCTGCTGGTAAATTTTTCATCAACCGGTGAAGTGCGGGTAAGATCGCCCCCATAATGCATCGCCGTTTCTGCACCACAATCGCACAACAACATCTGGCCGCTTTTTAAAATATTTCCCTGTGAATGATTGTGCAGAATTTGTCCGTTTACGGTAAGGATAGTTGGAAATGCAAGATTACCACCGGCGCTGAGTGCCATGCCATGTATAATGCCCGCAATATTTGTTTCCGAAACTCCTTCCTTTGCAAGCCTCGCAGCCGTCGTTTGCATATCGATGGTAGTATTCACACCCTTTTCAATTTCTATAATTTCTTCCGAAGATTTTACTGACCGTTGCGCCACTATTGCTTTAATGAGTTCAACACTTGCACTGGCTTTTAACAGCTCCAACGGAATATGCAACCAGGCATTTAGTTTTTGCATATTATCTGCACGGTATGGTGGCAGGTAATGAATTTTTCTTTTCTGAATAACGGCAGCATCAATACTTTCTGTAATAGATATTGAGGAGGAAGTTTTTAAAACACCAGCCTGTGCAGCATGATCATTTAAAGATTGCAACGAGCCGGTCCAGATGATATCTTCCACACTTATATCATCACCAAAAATAATTTCCGTATTAGTATCCACATCAATTATTGCATGAAGCCCCGGACGATCCATTCCAAAGAAATATAAAAAATTACTATCCTGCCGAAAGTGATAAGTATTGTCCAGGTAATTCATGCTGCTTTCCGCATTACCCAATAACAATATTAAACCATGGCCAACTTGTTTTTTCAATTCTTCCCGTCTTGTTTTATAAGTTTCTTTACTGAACATAACGCACTTTTATTTTTATTTTAAATACTGTTATTGCTTGATATTTTGTAAGCTTAGTTTGAAATCAAAATTGTCTCCTAAAAATTTATTGTATCGAATTTAATTTCGCTTCCAACATTTTAGCTGTTTTTGTAGCACACAATCCACCTATATTAGTGCATTTAAATTCGTGTGGTATTGCCATACCTATAGTGTGCATGGTTTGAATTACTTCATCCAATGGTATCAATGGATCATAACCGGAGAGTGCCATATTTGCGAAAGTAACTGCGTTGGTTGCTGACATTACATTATTACCCAAACATGGCGCTTCTACCCTATTGGCTATTGGCGTACAAGATAGGCCCAGCGTACTTTGTAACACCATAGAGGAACCAGCAAGAGATTGCGAAAGTGAACCTTTTAAAAGATAAACAATGCCTGCCGCAGCCATACTACCTCCAGACCCATACTCTACTCCACATCCTGCCACTTCACCGGCAAAAGTGGATTGTGTCGCAATAAAAATTCCAATGATACCCGCGACTAACATAGCCTCAATCATTTCATCTTCGGATGCATTTACAAAATCAGCAGTGCCTATAACAGCACCCGGCAAAGTACCACATGAACCTGCAGTAGGTGCCGCTACAATAACGCCCATTGAACTCTTTACTTCCATTAAGGCTGATACATACATCACTACATTATTCAGCGCCCCGGTATCTACTAATTTTTTATTTTGCAATTGACTTTTAAAGTTTACAGACTGACTACCCAATAATCGGTCTGCATAATTTGTACCTTCTAACCCGGATTTTATAGAGTCCTTTAAAATGCGCACTATCTTCCGCATTTTCTCCATGATTTCTTTTGTAGAGATATTTCCTCTTTCACTTTCATAACGGATAGCCAACTCTAATAAAGAAAGATCTTTGTCACTGTTATATTCCAACATTTCGTTGCAGGTAGTAAAAGGCACTTTTACATCTTTCCTGGACAGAACAGGAAGCACCGGGGATAGTTTTTTTGTGAACAGTACATCTTCCATAGATGCTAATTTCTCTTGCATGATTTCATCCGGAAAATGTTGCGCTTTTATTTCAATAAAATGTGGATTTTCATCGGACACAATTAAGTAATCAAAAGACATCCCGCTATTAATTAATTCTAAAATTTTATCGGGCGTTTTGCAATAAATCAACGTTTCATAAAAATCACCCATCATAGAAACCTTGATTCCATCAATGGCGATTACTTCAATCATACCGCCGCCCGTAGAGATAGCGGTTACGGTTCTTGTTTCTTTAGCATTAGTTAATGTAATCAGGTAGGTATTTAAATGTGTTGCATTAATATTTCTTACTGCAAATTGAACAGGGATACCAGCTTCCGCAATGTACTTTTCAGATTCGGGCAAACGCTCATCATCTGCTTCCCATCCTAAAAAACCACCAAACAATCCCATATCAGAACCCTGCCCGGTATGCGTATCTGCCAGCGATCCCGCCGGATCGAATTCAACTAAAATACTTGTTATATTATTTTGCATCAAATCCCTGCACAACCTTCCAATTCTAAGAGAAGCTGCACAATGAGAACTGGACGGGCCACGCATTACAGGGCCTATGACATCATTAAATATACTTGGGAAATTTTCCATATTTTTTTATTAATGATACATTTATTATAAATGCTCTTTCCAGTATTTAGCCATTGTTTCCCGTAAGTGAAGTGATGTATTTTCTCTTTCATAAATGCCATGCGAACGCATCGGGTAAGACATCATGTAAAACATTTTATTATTTTTTATCAATTCATCTGTCAGCATTTCAAAATTCTGGTAATGCACATTATCATCTCCCGTGCCGGCAATAATCATTAATGTACCCTGAAGGTTTTTTGCAAAGTTTATGGGCGAACCATCGTGATAACCTTTTGCATTATCAGTCAGCAAACCCATGTATCTTTCCTGGTAAGTAGCATCGTACAATCTTTGATCAGAAACAAAAGAAACAGCAAGGCCTGTTTTATAAATGTCCGGATGACGAAACATACAATTGAGTGTCATTTGTCCGCCACCACTCCAGCCCCAGATACCAACCCGGGAAGTATCAATAAATGAATACATGCTGAAAATTTTCTTAGCTGCGGCGGCCTGATCCTGCGATGCAAGGATACCAATTTGTCCGTAAATAGAATTTCGCCAGTCCTTACCACGGGGCGATTTCGTTCCCCTGTTGTCCACACTCATCACCACATATCCCTGCTGCGACATATATTCATCCCAAAGAGCGCCACCTTCCCAATCATCCTGAACGGTAGAGCCGGCGGGCTCGCCATACACATAAAATAATAATGGATATTTTTTTGATGGATCAAAATCTTTGGGTTTTATCATCCATGCATCCAGTGTCACATCACCGATATCTACTTTTAAAAATTCTTTTGGATTTAGGTGTAATGCTTCATATTTTTCTTTCAGTTCATGGTTATCCTGTAAGGTTCTTACAGCTTTATGATCTGGAAGATGAACCAAAGAAATTACTGGTGGCGTAGTTGTATTTTGAAAAGTTTGGATTGCCCATTCTGCATTGCCGGAAACCTGGTAACTGCTTTGACCAGAAAACGCTGCAGGCGTAACTCTTTCGGCATCACTACTTCCATCTATTTTGCTCCGGTAAAGATAGCGTTGTGTAAAATTATCCGGCGAAGCAATGTAATAAACATACCCATTTTGAGGATCAATACAATTGATCTGTACCACATCAAATTCTCCTTTTGTAATTAATGATGATTGTGTTCCATCCCGGGAAATTTTGTATAAGTGATTCCAGCCATCTTTCTCACTCGTCCAGGTAAAATACTTGTCATTATCCAGCCAGCGGATGTCATCATGCAGATCTAGAAAATCAGGATCTTTTTCTGTATAAATATTTTTAAGCGACATTGATTTCACATTGCCGATCCATATTTTATTTTCGTTTTGAGGACGGTTCAATTGCTGCACCATTACTTCGTTGGAATGGGGAATAAAATCCATTCGGGCCAGATAATTGTTTGCAGGGTCTCCCGGAATTTTAAACCAATTTGTTTTGCCGCCTGCGGCAGGAATGACACCCACTTTTACGGCAGAAAGTTTGGTACCCACTTTAGGATATGGCAACGGAATTGGTCTTGAATAAATAGAATCAACATTATCTATCAAATAAAATGTGCCGATATTTTTTGTATCGGATTGCCAGTAGGCGATATAATTTCCATCCGGGCTCCAGCGGAACCCGTCTCTATCATCCAGTTCTTCTTCATACACCCAGTCAAAAGTGCCATTAATAATATTTGCACCACCATCATACGTAAGTTGCTTGCTGATGCCTGTTGCAAGGTCTTCCACATAAATATTCTGCTTGCTTACATAAGCAACTTTAGATGCATCAGGCGAAAATTTTGCAAACATTAAAGTGGTCGCTTCTACGTTTTTACCAACCTGTTGTAAGTTGCCTGTCTTCAGATTGAGCACCCAGTAATCGCCACGTGTATTGTATCGCCATACCCGCCTGGTATTTGTAAAAATTAATAATTTTCCGTCATTGTCGGACCATTCGTAATTTGAAATCCGCAAAGCATTTTTTTCATTTTTTGGAATCAATTGCTTTGCAGAAACCAGCACTTTTCTTTCATTTGTTTTAGCATCATAGCGTACAATATCTGTCCCGCCAAACGCTGCATCATTTTCTAAAGTAGAGTAGCCTTCATTATCTTTCATCCAGCGCACAGGGCCATACCCTTTTTGACTGTAGGTACCACTGGCGTAAATATCTTTTAGCGTAAGCTGTTTCTGCGCACGCAAATTGTTGCTTTGTAAAAAGCAAATGCTTAAAAAAATAAGGAAAATCAAGATGCGGTTTCTGTTCATTTTTTTCAATTTAATTGTGTGATTTTTTAACTCTAAAATATTGCCAGGCATTAAAGTTTTTTGTTTCGATTGGAAATATTGTTTTATTTATTTAAAAATATAAGTTGCATTTTTTACAGTCTCAAATTCTATTGTTCCATCTTTGTTTGTTTTTACTTTTACATTTTTGCCATTGGTATAAACTTTCATTGTAGCGGTCATTTGTAACCGGCAGGTACCACCCTGCTTTGACAATATTTCCAGGTTCGTTAATTTATTCTGCATCCATTTCATATCAATTACAAAGGCACCTCTTGTACACATTCCCTTTACTTCTCCGTCACTCCATTCTGTTGGTAACGCAGGCAGCAATTCAATTTTATCATCCTGCGATTGAATGAGCATTTCTGAAATGCCGGCTGCAACGCCCATGGTGCCATCTATCTGCATTACCCTTCCCCTACCTGAAAGTAACTGGGCATGGCTTTCATCTTTATAATATCCTTTTAATATTTTAAGTGCATGGTTGCCATCTTTCATTCTCGCCCAAAGGCAAACCTTCCAGGCCCTTGACCACTCCGAACTTTCATCACCTCTTTGAATCAATATTGCTTTGCAGGCATCCATCAATTGTGGCGTTTTTGCAAATGACAATACATCTCCCGGATACAATCCATATAAAGGAGACATGTGACGATGCGGGTGTTCTGTTTGGCCCCAGTCCTGCGCCCACTCCTGCAAGCTTCCGTCCTTTCCTATTTTTGGCGGCAGTAACAATTTTTTTCTCTCTGCTACTTTATTTGAAAAGTCACCATCGATTTTTAAAAGTGCAGCAGCAGCCGTGTAACTCGAAAATAAATCTTGAATTATCTGCATATCAATGGAAGATCCGGCGCAGATATTCGTTAAGGGAATAAAGCTTCCGGAAACTTCATCAAAAAAAGTTTTATTACCCGGCCTGTCCGGGAAATTTTCAGGCGAAGTTGAAGGATTCGTAACATACCATTGAGTGCCGGGTTGTTTTACCAAAAAGTCCATAAAAAATTCTGTTGATCCTTTTATAAGTGGATAAATCTTTTTTAAAAATTCAGGATCTTTTGTATAAAGATATTGCTGCCAGAGTTGGTTACACAACCAGGCGCCACCTGTTGTAAAAGTGCCCCAGGTAGGGCCATCCATCGGTGCAGCCACCATCCACAAGTCTGAATTTTGATGAAGTACCCAGCCATTGCAGCCATAATTTTCTTTTGCAACCTGTGCTCCCTGGTCACTCACATCTTTTACAAACTGGTACAATGGTTCTGCACAATCTGAAAGGTTGCCGGCATCGGCCGGCCAGTAACTCATTTGCAGATTAATATTAGTGGTATATTTTGAATCCCACATCGGGTCAGAATCTTCATTCCAAATGCCCTGGAGATTGGCCGCCTGCGTACCGGGTAGCGAAGAAGTAATTAATACAAATCGGCCAAACTGGTAAGCCAAAGCAGAGAGCGCCTGGTCTGTTACCGTAACATTTTTTTGCAACCGCTGATCCGTTGGCAAATAAGATTGCTCCGTTTTAGGCAGATTTAAAGTAACCCTATTAAAATATTTTTGATAACCTTCAACCTGCCCCGATTTCATTGCATCATAAGACTTGTTTTGAAAACCTGTTAGGTAGTTTTCTACACGGGCATGTTCATCTGCACTTACATCTTTGTAATTTACAAAATTGGTAGCTGCAACCAGGTATAGCGTTACCGAAGTAGCATTTTTTATGTCAAGATAATCTCCATCCATTGTCATGTTGCCACCTTCACAAACTGCTTTTAATTTTGCTTCATATTTTACCTGTCCTTTTACACCAAGGTAATCTGCAGACTTGCCGTTTAATATCAAAGTATTGTTTCCGGAAGATGACATGTGAAAATAATCAGTGGCATAATTAGAATGGTCCTGGTTTCTCACACCTCTTAAAGTAGCTCTGAAAGAAATTTTCTGTTGTTGATCTGCAGTTAACCGCACTACAATTACCTGGTCCGGAATGGAAGAAAAAATTTCCCGGTGATATTTTACGCCATTGGCAGCATATTCCACGCCGCTGATACCGGTTGTAAGATCGAGCCATCTTTTATAATTCGTTTGTTCCTTACCGTTATCAAACTGCAACACCAGGTTTCCCAGGGGTTGGTATTTTTGCTGCTCAATCGGGTAGCCCATTAATTTACTGCCAAATAATTTCTGCGCCTCCAGGAATTTACCCTGGAACACCAGGTTCTGCACTTCAGGAAGATATTTAGCGCCGCCTTTTGTTACAGAAGAATATGGGCCACCTGACCAATAGGTTTCTTCATTAAACTGTATGCGTTCATTATCCGGCGTACCAAATACCATTGCCCCGAGGCGACCGTTACCAACAGGCAAAGCATCATTCCAGACTTTTGCGGGTGTATCGTACCATAACAAAGTGGCCGGATCAAAACTACGGTTCTGAATAGACGCTGCTATATCAGTTTGCTGCGCAGACACTACTGCCGCAACACCCAGCATCAGACATAATAAAAGACTTAATTTTCTAATTTGCATCCTATTAAATTATCTATTGTTCGTGAATTTAATTTATTCTGTTGTTATTATATGTCCAGTTGCTAAATAAAATTTATTCTTATTATCATTTTAAATTTATTCTTAAAGCAATTGCCTTTACATCATCATTCTCAAAGTTAACAGTAGGCATTTCTATTTCAAGCTGCCCGTTATTCCATTTCCAGTTTGCCTTTGCAGCAGGATTTATAATGTCGATTGATTTGATATTTTGTTTATCCTCCGTAAAGGATTTTAGGCTGATAACCTTTTTTTCATTGCCCACATTATTCAATACAATCACATAGATCGTTTTATCGTTTTTACTTCTTGTATAGCGTACACTCCGGGCGGCTTTTTCAGATCCTTCGCCATAAGTAATCCATGGTCGTGTATTATAAATTGATTCCCCATTTATTTTTAACCATTTGCCGACGCTTTGTAAAGTTTTTATGGTACGTTCCGGGAAAGTTCCGTCAGCCATGGGATCGACATTTAAGAGCAGGTTGCCATTTTTAGAAACGATATCGCTTAAAAAGCAGATCAAATCATTTGCAGATTTCCAGGAGGTATCAGACTTTTGATAGAACCATGAATCGCCTTTCATCGAATCGTCTGTGAGCCACGGAAAAGGGGTGATAGCATCTTCTTTGCCCCGCTCAAAATCCAGCACCCCGGTATATTTGTGAATGACTGTACTCTTATGACTAACAACTGTCTTAATATTATTTTTAAGTGCCCAGTTGTAATAAAATGCGAACAACTTTTTTTGTGCCGAATCCGGCAGATTTTCATCAAAGTCCATGTCAAACCAAATCAGAGAAGGTTTATACTTTACAACTACCTCTTTTATTTTATCGAGCCACAGTTTTTGAAACTCAGCACTGGGTGGGGTTCCCGCTGCATGCGGCATAGTATAGAGCCCAGCGTATGCAGTGTCTTTAGCATCGTAATCAAATGCTGATTGATAATAATCCCAGGAAAAACCATGATGAAAGGAAGTCATGAAATATAAATGTTGCGCTTTAATTTCCTTTTCGAGTTCACCCACAATATCTTTATGCGGCCCCATTTGTACACTATTCCACTTGGTTACTTTAGAATCCCACATGGCAAAATTGTCGTGGTGTATGGCAACCGGTCCGGCAAATTTTGCACCCGCCTCTTTAAATAGTTTAGCCCATACTTTGGCATTAAAATTTTCGCCTTTAAACATTGGTATAAAATCTTTGTAGCCGAAAACATGCTGATCTCCAAATGTCGTTTTAGAATATCCAAACACTGGATTTGTTTTTACATACATTCTCATTCCGAACCATTGAGCCTCATCATTAGGCGCATTTTCATCGGCTACTGTATTTGGTCCCCAATGCGTATAGATGCCAAATTTTGCATCCCGAAACCATTCAGGAGTTTGATGTGCTGAAAGGGATTTCCAATCAGCAGTATATGCGCCAGTATTTTGACCGCTGCAAATGCCTGCAATTAATACCAGGGAACTTATCATTAAAAAAAATAAAGTTTGTTTTTTCATTGTGCTGTTCTTAATAATTTTTTTTCTAACACCAGTTCAGTACCTGGTTATTTCTTGGTGAATAAATTTTGCATTGGTTAATAATTTTGATTATTTAACCACATCAATATTTCTTCCTAAATATTCTTTGCATATATCTGATATTTCCATGTTGCATTATCCAAATGGTTCCGCTAACGACTTACTGGTTTTTGAAAACCATTTTGGCCCATCGGTGGTCATGTGAATACAATCTTCCAGCCGTATCCCAAACTCGCCGGGAATAGCAATCATAGGTTCGATGCTGAAACACATACCCGGCTGCAATAATCTTTTATTGCCTTTCAAAGCATTGCCCCACTCGTGTCCGTCCATACCAATACCATGGCCCGTACGGTGTGGCAAACCCGGAAGTTTGTAGCCCGGTCCAAAGCCTCCATCTGTGATTACTTTCCTGGCAGCCGCATCAACATTTCCACATGGTGATCCGTTTTTTGCAGCAGCAAATCCAGCAGCCTGTGCTTCGTGTTCAAGGTTCCATACTGAAAGTTGACGGGCAGTTGGTTCTGCACCAAATACAATGGTCCGTGTAATGTCAGAACTATAACCATGCACCCTGCAACCACAATCCATCAATACTATTTCTCCCTTCTTCAATTTCGCCGGTGTTTTGGTGCCGTGAGGGAAAGCGGCATCCTTACCAAAAAGACACAATGCAAAATCCGGATCACTTCCCAATTGCGTTTGGGCATTCATTATTATAGAAGATAAATCTCCCTGCGACATACCTTCTTTCAACTGTGCTACACCATGCTGAATTGCTGTCAAAGTAATATCATTTGCTTTTTGCATCAGGGCAATCTCAGCTTCCGATTTAATGATGCGGCACTCAACCGACACGGGATCTCCGCTTACAAAAACTAATTGCGGCGCCTCTTTCTGAATGCCATCCAAAATAAAATACCGAAGTCGTTCTTCTATTCCTATGGTACCTGTTTGTATGCCTGCGTCCTTCATTACATTTACAATTAAAAGATAAGGACTCTCATCTTCCTGCCACACATACACATCTTTTCCAATGGTTACCTGTTCTCTAAAACGGCTTTCTTCAAATGCCGGGCAAACATATTTTACTGTTCCCTTTGCAGGAATGATGGCAACCATTGTTCTTTCACTGGGCCACCAGCTTACACCAGTAAAATACTCCAGCGAAGTGCCGCAATCAAGTACCAAAGCCGCCATATTATTTTTTACAAGCAGTTGTTGCGCCTTTTCAATTCGTGATTCTCTTTCGGCCTTAGAGATTGGTTTTGCATCGGCAGAAAGCGATGATAAACTACTATTATTTTCTTTTGAAGAATCCGGTGCTGAACAGGAACTTAGGCCTGGAAGTACACTTGCGGTAAAAGACAAGGCTCCGAGTTTTATAAAATCTTTTCGTTTTAAATTCATAAGAAATTGTTTGCGGTTATATAGTTAATAATTGTTTAAGTGCTATGTTAGATAAAGTAAAGTGCGATAGTTTTTTAAACATTTGAAATGCGATTTGAATAATACGAATTAGTTTTTTACCAGCAATCAAAAATATGCACAGTAAACAAACATTTTTTCTAAATTTCTATTTTGTCATTTGGCTCCCGGCAAAGAAAGCAGGCTTTATTACTATTCCACATCATATACACAACCATCTTCACCTGCAAAATTTTTCAACACAATTTCTTTATCAAAACTTCCGATTTTTTCACCCGTAAAAAAATTGATTAGTGTGCAAGGTTTACCAATTGGGATATGAAATGTTTTAGAAGTTTTTTCCCAATTCAATACAACCAATTGTTTTTTTGAATGGTTATCTATCCATCCATAATTAAATTTATCAGAATCAAATTCTGCCGCGATACCGGGCGCATTAACCATCTTTTTAAGGATGGCTAATTTGTTTGCGGGCAAAGCCGTGATGTCGTCTCCGCTTAGTAAAGCGCCGCCTGTAGCATACAATAAAGACGCATGAAACAGGTACTGATTTTCGGGCAGATTGCCGGCGAGTAATAAGCAATCAGGGTCATTCCACCACAACTTATTATTTTGCCAGCTCCGGTATAAATTTTCTAAGCCGGTGTGTTGCATATTTTTGAAATCCACATCAATGTCCATTGATGATCTTGATCCCGTGATCAATCCGAGCGATGGCCACATAGGTTGATTGCAACCTAGTATGTATGCGTCTTCACCAGCACCTTTCAGAATCGCTTTCATACCATCACGGTAAGCCTCAGTGCGTGTTGCTCCCTTCCGGTAATACGTTGCTCCATGTATAGCTCCCCAATAATTTGCATCAAGCTTAAAGTAGGTACATCCCCATTCATTGCGCATGGTTGCAAATAATTGTTCAAAATGCTTTTGCACTGCCGGATTGGTGCCATCTAAAACATACCAGGGCGCTAACCGCCATCCACCGAAACCAACTTTATCGCTTCGCAAAGGATTGCCAGAACTATCTTTCACCAACCAATCTTTATGCTCTTTATAAACTGTTGAATTGGTATCGCAAATAAAAGGCGCCACCCAAATGCCAGGCTCAAAACCTTCAACTTTAATTTTTAATAACACCTCTTTAATTCCTCCATTAAATGATTTACCTACCGTTAACCAATCACCCATGTTTGCCTGGTAACCATCATCTATCTGCACATATTTTAATGCAGGAAATTTTTTCTTTATTTCAGCCAGGTTAGCATAAATATTTTTTGCAGTTACCTCAGGGCCGAAAGCTGCCCATGAACTCCATCCTCTTGGAAAAGGTATTTTTAACCGGGGATGATTTTTTTCGATGGCTGTAGCAAAATCATTTAATAAAGTATTCCTGTTATCGCCTTGTTCCATAAAAAAATCTTCGAGCTGCCATGTTGCACCAGCGGGCATTTCAAGGTTTTCAATATCCATTACCACTTTTACAGTATCGGCAGATAAATAGAATTTACCTACAAAACGATGGGCAGAACTAAAGCCCAATAAATATTGATCGTTCGCTGAAGGAGAAAGGTGCAAAAGATTATTCACCACTTTGTAGCCGGGTGGTTCTGCCAATTGATAATGTTTACTTTCAGTGAAATAACCTATGTTTTTAGGCTGGGCAAGTGTACCGCCCGTTTGTGATAACAACTGAAACCCTTCTCCATACACCGGTGTGCCGCCTGCAAAAAGTTTATCAGCTTTATATAGCACCACTTCTTTAATTCTTAACGTTGAAGAAGAATTATTAGTAATAGAAACTTTGCAATTATTACCGTTCCATTTTCTGTCAACCTTTACTTCAGATGATAAACTACCATTCATTAAAACAACAGATGGCTTTGAATTTTTAATTGTTTCGGTTATTGATTGTCCCTGTGAATTTAAAACACCGGCAAAACAGATAATAAAACAAAAACATATAATATAAATGGATAATCTTTTCATAGTGTACTTTTTATTTGCCCGCTTCCTGCCGTGTGACAATCGGCACATATCCTATTTCCAAACCTTTGGGAGGATTAACGATGATTGCATTATCCATGGTCGCCAACTTCCCCTGTGAGGGAGGAGCCATATATTCTTTATTTGAAGTCCAGCTTTTATGAATCATTTCTACTCTTTTTTGAATTTCATTTTTTTCTGCATCACTCAATTTCAAAGATTGTAAAGAAGGCTGATCTATAAACTTATACCAGTAGTAAGTTATCACTGACCCATCGCTCAATGTTGCTTTGAAAGGACCTGCTTTTGGACCAGGCGAATCCCATACCGTACCTTTTCCGGATGGAGAAGTGTATGGTTTTCCTCTTTCAGCTAAAGCAAAATTCTGCGCTTTCAAATGAGTATCGTCAGGCACTTCAGACGCATCAATTGCAACCATTTTATCGCCTTCTTTTTTAAAATATTCGGGGAAATATCCCATCCCTTTTTTAGCTTCTTTCTTCCATTTCAACCCATAAGATGATTTACCAAGCATCGTTTCCTGGAAGTAATCATTTACACCGAAAATTTTTGTGGCCTTCGGACCCTGGTCGTAAGATGTAGGCCGGGTCGTACATTCAGGAATAAAAGAAGCATCTGCATCAAATTTTCCAGAAGAATTATTTCCGCCATCAAACCATTTTTCCAATGGCTGAAAAAGGGCATCTTTTGAGTATATGGTCGCATCCTGCATCAATACAGTAACGCCTTTTTCATTGATCGGAAATTGTAAGCGGGGGATTTTTGTATAAACAACTCCTTTTGAGTCTATAGCTTCAAAACGGGGAACCGTATTTATTTCAATAGCACCGGAACCAACAACTCCTTCCCTCGTATCAAGGGTACGACCTTCTGCGGTAGGATATTTATCTGCTATTCTGCTCCACAGCCGGGGAATATAAAATGCAACAGGGCCTTTAAAATTTGCAGCATTCAAAAAACATGTCCAGCTTTCATCACCTGTAGCAGCGTTACCATCTTTCTTAGGCTGAGCCGGAATAATAGGTAAAGCCATCCAGGCATAGCCCATTAATTCGCCGGAAGTTCCTTTCTTAAAGGTGAGCCCATCAGGAGGTACCAAAATATGATTACTCAATTGAGCGATTCCCATCACATCCCCTTCAAGGGCCTTGGTTTCTCCAAAACCCCAGCCGGGTGAGGATATTTCTCCATTATAACAATTAGGCGTTCCATTCATCCGGAACTTTGCTGTAGAAGAACCAAATTGGGTACTTCCCCAAAAACCCAGGCTCCCTTCTATCGTTTGAAAAACATCACGGTAGGACGGACCTCTTTGCGGCCAGTTATCTCTTGCATAAGTTCCAACAGGACATAATGGCTCTTCGAAGCCTCTGTTGTCGGGCTCAATCCATGTGCCGGGAAGGCCTATTTGAAAACCTGTAAGCGGTTTTTCTAATAACGGCCATGCGCTTACATAGAAACTTACTCCATAACCAAAGCCTTCTTTTTGCTTTGGTAAATTCATGGAAATATATCCGTGCAGCCCTTCCGATAATTGTTCCAACTTAGTAGTATCAATATTTTTTTTATTGTTTGAAAAGTTGCCTTTCGTCTGAGCCGACAAATTGATAGTACTCAGAAAAAATACACCAAACAGGGAAAGACCAAAAATGAACAGATAATTACCGGATTTAAAAAGATATTTTATCATTGTATTGAAAGTTTTAAAAATTAATGTTGATGAAATCAATTGGGTGCATTTCAAATTGTCGCTGCATCAATTGGTTGGTGAGACACCAACCACGGCTCAGCCTCGGCCGGTGTACACACCGGCCGAAATAAGGTGTGACAATTTGAAATGCGCCCAATCAATTCAATATATTTTTATCAATCTCATAAAATCTTGCGGCTGCATTTAAAAAATGTGCCGTCAACCAAAACACTGTCCAGTGCTCAACATAGCCACCACGAAAAGTATAGATGTTCGATAGGTCTCCAGCTTGTGCAAAATTGGTATGTTGTATCTGTTCGCCATGCGAGCCAAAAGGATCAATCATTTGCCCGCAGGAACGGAACATTAAAATAGCCATACGTTTCAGATTTTCGTCGTGCAGGTACATGCCAAGCTTATATATTTCCGGTGTAAAAAAAACGCCAAAAGCATCCAGGTGTTGGTTTTGCGCAGATACCACCGTCCAGCCCCGTGATTTGAATCCATGATCTTCCAACCGGGAAGGCGGCATTGGAATATCCCAATCAACCATGTAGCTGAGCGTAACATACCCGGCATGAGTAGCATCATCTAAATACTTTTGTTCTTTGGAAAACTTATACATGGCCAAGAATCCCTGGAACGCAGCCCAGGCACCTTCTTTGTCTTCACAACTCGCATCAAGTGTTCCTCCCCAATATGGCTCTTTCATAGAGAGATGGCGCTTCGCATAATAGTCGGATGCTTTGCGGGCAGCCAGTGCATACTGCTTGTTGGTAAACATCTTCGATGCCAAACATAATGGCGCAATATAAAATGCTTCGTTTGTTGAAACAGGATTCCAGTCATCTTTCAATATTCTTGTTGCATGTACATCACAGGCTTTCTTTAAAAAGATTTCCCATTTTGAATAATTATATTCTTTAGTCTTTTTTGCTGATTCAATTGCTTTGGCAAAATTATACATAGCCTGTCCCTGCGACACATTATCCTGCGCTTCCCATTTATTTTTTTCAACAAGATAATTTAAGAAAAATCCATTTTCATTAAAAGGAGAACTTGACAAGAAATCCATTGAACGCTGTACCTGGTTATCAATTCGCTTATCGTTTAAAATTGGTTTTAACTCTTGCAGGGCAAAGCCCAGGGAGCCGGCTTGCCCACACCAGCCCATTACATATTCAGGATTCTTTTCAAATTGATACATACCAAAACCGGCGCTCTTGCTATCCTCGTACCATCTTGTGTTGGCAAATTTATATTTTGAATTGATGATCTCTTTAAATGTTGGCATATCCTCCGAATAGAAAGGTTTAAAGATATCTATACTGGTTTGCATCGCTTCTTTAAATGCAAAGCCTTCCTGTTTTACAGCATGTGCTTCAATGTAAAATGTTTTTTCAATAACGGCATTGGGTTTTACATTCAGCCAGGTATCACCATAAGGAAGCGATTTATCCTGCAACGCTTTTGCAACACTCCGCTGACCGTTCATTGCAACAGGGCCAGAAAGCAATTTCAGTTCCGTTGTATTATTTTTTGCGCTAACACCAAGCGACCACCACTGATCTGGAATATTTGCATAAGGCGCAAGAGAAGGTTGCGTATGTAAACTGACGCCAAATATCTGGTTGCCTAAAGGAATTTCTGCGCATACAAATGGCATCGAAAACCGATGCTCTTCGAACAATGCTTCCGGAGCATAATCTTTGTCAAACGTTGCAACGCAGGTCTTGCAATTCTTATAACCTGAAGGATTTCCATAATAGAGAATTCCCGGCATGAAAATTTTTTTTGTATAATCAGGTAAGTCCCAGCGAATAGCCAGCGTAACCTTTGACAGTGTTTCATTTGAATGCCATTCGTAGCGGCGTACACATTTTATTTTATTTCCCTCCGCGCGATAAGCATCCCGCAATTTCCAGGTGCCGTTATCCAATTTAATTTCTCCATAAAGAATGGTCCACTCACTTTCTTTCACCATACTATCAGCGGAAGCATAATGCCAGTCGTCACTCCAGTCATTTTTCCAACCGGTAGCAATTGACCACAATCCTTCCTTGGGTGCTTCTGCAAGTATCTGGTTATGAAAAGAAAAAACCGGTGTATAATTTTCCGCATGTTTAATGGAAAGCGTTGTTTGTGCTTGCCCAATTGAAAAAAAGAATAGCAGCATTAAAAAAGAAAAAACTGATTTTTGCATTTTACTTTTTTAGAATAATTTAAAAGTCCTGCTTATTTTAAAATTTAATTTTAAGTACTGCAGCAAACATTGCCGGATATTTTTTAAACCGCTGAATTGATAACCCATTTTTTCACCCGACTATTTTAATTTTTCTTCCGTTCATATTTGATCCTTTTAATTAATTTTCAACATAATTACTATTCATAAATCAACATTTTTTTTATTTCTGTTATAAGCCATGGAGTGAAAATTTTTAGGATAATACTACAAACTAATATTACTGAATTACCTCTTTTGTTAATTTATTATTCACAGTCCTCCATATATGCAAAGGGTTCTCATTTTTTAATTC
>JBBSQL010000017.1:0-53405 GCA_038257845.1 Chitinophagales bacterium | reverse complement strand
TTTCTTATCCATACAAAACATCGAAAAAAACTGGACAGGCAGTATTCACAGTTGGGGAATTATTCTTCATCAATTTTTAACTATCTTTCAAAATAGATGCAGGATATAATATAGTGTTTACACAATCTGCTTTATAGTCTCTTTCATATTATTGTTCTATATTTTCTAATGCATTAAGATTTGCAAATCCTTTTAATTTTAATGTTGAAAACCTTGAAAAAAGAATTATTAAAGGCATGACTAAAGGTAAGACTAATTTTAAGTTTAACGATTCACTTGCATCTTATCTCAACTTGCCTTCAAACTCAGAATATATAGATAATTTAGAAAGAATTAAAGACGCTTCATTGAATATGAATAAGGCTATTGATGAAGACAATAATATTAAAGATTTTAGAAGATTAGAGTATTTATGTTTTACAAACTTTGACGAATTTTACGCTGAGTTTATGAATAAAGAAAAACTGCATTCATATAAACCCATATTTAAATCTTTTAATTCACATAAGTTTTATTCCCTTATATTAAAATCAAATAGTAAAACCCGTTGGGAAATATTGCGAATTTGGACTAGCAGATATACCGAATATTATGCCCACCATTTAAAAACAGAACTAACCTTTTTAAAAAAACTCAAGAAGAAATTAGATAATAAAGTTGAAAAAATGCCCAAAAAAGGTATTACGCACTTCGACTTAAGTGAAATGCAAAAAATAATTCAGAAATCAATTCTAGATATAGAAAAGGTAGAATAAATAAATTTATTTTATATTACACGCGTTCAAAAATTATCGCAGCTCCCTGCCCCACGCCCACACACATTGATGCCAAACCATAACGCACATTTCTTCTTTTCATTTCATGCAGCAAAGTTGTAGATATCCTGGCACCGCTGCATCCCAGCGGATGTCCCAATGCAATCGCGCCGCCATTTACATTGATTATTTCTGTATTTAAATCCAATTCACGAATGCAAGCAAGACTTTGCGCAGCAAATGCTTCATTCAATTCTATTAAACCAATATCACTCATTTTTAAAAGTGCGCGCTCCAATGCTTTTTTAATCGCAGGCACGGGACCAATCCCCATAAATGCCGGATCAACACCAGCCACTGCCCTGCTGACAATTCTTGCTAAAGGCTTACAACCAGTGGCTTCCAGGCTATCTTCGCCAACTAACATTAATGCCGCCGCACCATCATTGATGCCACTGGAATTTCCTGCAGTAACTGTTCCATCTTTGACAAATGCAGGTTTTAAAGCAGCCATTTTTTCCGATGAAGTTTTACGTGGATGTTCATCTGTATCAAATAAAACAGTTTTTTTATTTTCTATTATTTCAACCGGGATAATTTCATCATTCCATTTTCCACTTTCCAGTGCGGCAAAATATTTTTCCTGAGAAGACATGGCAAATGCATCCTGGTCTTCCCGGCTGATGTTCCATTTCTTCGCAACATTTTCTGCCGTTTCTCCCATAGCAAAAGGCGGATACATCGCAGCTAGTTTTGGATTGGTAAAACGCCAGCCAATACTGGTATCATACATCTCAGTTTTGCGGCTCCAGGCAGCATCCGGTTTTGCCATTACAAAAGGTGCACGTGTCATGCTTTCCACGCCACAGGCAATATAAAATTCGCCATCACCACAAGCAATAGCGCGGCTCGCATCCATGATCGCCTGCAAGCCAGAGGCACAAAGCCTGTTCACTGTATTCCCCGCCACAGAAGTAGGCAAACCCGCCAGCAATGCGGCCATGCGTGCAACATTGCGATTATCTTCCCCCGCCTGGTTAGCTGCACCCGCAATAACATCTTCAATCTTTTCCGGCGAAATGGTTGGATTGCGTTCCATTAATTTTTTGATTACAAGCGCCAGCAGATCATCCGGCCTAGTGTTGCTGAGTTTCCCACCATAACGAGCAATGGGCGTGCGAATGGCATCAATTATATAAACATCTTTCATAAATTTTTTTTGTATTGCGCTGCAAAAATAAAACAATAAAATTCAATGGATGTATAATGTCAATTTAAACTAAAAATGTGTAAGAATCATAGAAAACTTAAGTGCAATCTTTACTGAGTAATTTTCAGGGATAATATTTAACTCCAAATAATTTTCTTTTATTATTTTTTTTACCACTTCTATTTTTAGAAAGAGCACAAGGCGTTCCTCTGGAACGCTTTATTAAATGATTTAGAGTTCTATTACCCACAAATTGTTCCGCTGGAACAAAAGAAAATTATCCAGTCAAGAAAAAGTTGAATTTAAATATTTAATGATAATGTACATTCAAAAATGAACTCCAAATTTCATTTGGTCTTTGCCAACAGAATGTTCCGGAGGAACATTTTATGGGTAACATTTCAGCTAAAAATAAGATTGCGTTCCAGAGGAACGCTTTGTGCAAAAAAATAAAACAGGTAAATATATAAACGACAATAGATTTTTTACAAAAAATTATTCTTAATCAATTTCAACAATCTTTAAAAATTCATTGACCTTTGCCCGATTCAAATCCATTCGCCCATCATTTTTGGTACAACAATAAATGGAACCTAAAAAACGCATACCAAAATATTCCGCAGTAGATTTAAATGGCGTCTCAAAACCTGGAGGAATTTGCAGATCGGTGCCTACTGCAATGACGGCCATTGATTTTCCGGCCAATTTTCTACCTATTTCTTTTTTAACTGTTACAATATCTGTGAGCCGGTCGAAAAAATTTTTTAATAATCCACTCATGCTGTACCAATAAACAGGTGTGGCAAAAATGATTTTATCAAATTCAAGACATCGTTGAACAAGAGATAGATAACAATCATCTTCCGGGTATTCATGCGCATAATTGTAGGGCGAAATTTTTTCATCCAGCAAATCAACACAAGGAATATCTTTTGCATGAAAAATTTTTTCCACTATACGAAGTGTGTCACTTTCTTTGCGCGCGCTTGCTAGCAATATAATTGTTGAATTGCTCATCTTATTCTGAATAAACGTAAATTATTAATGCGCGAAATCCATTTCGAAATTTCCTTTTATCCGTTCAATAGAAGGATTGAAATAACCGAATTTTATGAAAGGAAATTCATCGCGAATCCTTTGCATTAATTTTTTAATACCCATGGCTTCACCTGTTTCGGTTAAATTCATTTGACCTAAATACCAGTCCGGGTCAATATTAAAATTTCTCCATTGAATCATTTTGAGTCCACTCTTTTTAATTAAATTTCGTAACGCTTCATATTCCTCCACGTTATCTGTAATGCCCGGAAAAACAAAATAATTAATACTAGACCATCCCCCAAAATCATTCACCACTTTTATACTTTCGACAATATCATCAAACACATAATTATTGGGTCGGTAATAGGGTTTATAAATTTCTTCCCGCGCACTATTTGTGCTTACACGAATGCTGTTCAAACCCGCTTCACATAAGGCTTTCACAGCATCTGGTTTGGAACCGTTTGTATTAATATTAATACTACCTCTATTGGTATGCTTACGAATTTCAAGAATTGCATCACGCAATATTTCCCACATCAATAATGGTTCGCCTTCACATCCCTGGCCGAAACTCACCAAAGGAAATGGCGCTTCCAGTAAATGCGGCACAGTAAACTCCACGATCTCTGCAACTGTTGGTTTAAATGTGAGCCTGTCCTGGTTGGAAACAATTGTTTCATCTTCCGGTTGAAATGAAATACAGCCGATACAATTTGCATTGCAGGCCGGCGAAGATGGAACGGGACATTCCCATCGGCCCAATGCAAGATTTCTTGCAGCCGGACAATGATACGTGGCGCAACAGGTTTCCATCAAATGCTTCACCAGCCTGTTTTCCGGGTATGCTTTCAACAAGGATTGCATGCCGGATAAAATATTATTTTCATCATAGCCACGACTTTCCTGGCGAATATCATTTTCGATTCTGATTGCGGGCACATACATTTTTTCATCGAGCCAGGCTGCTGCAGTATAACAAAATAACGGAAGCGTTGGTGCATTGTCCGTGGTTTCATAAGCTGCAATATAAAGGCCGGTATAAGCAGGTGGAATAAAAGCTGCTACAGCCCAACCTTTTTCACATAAACGCATATCACCAGTTTCCACATCAATGCCAATTCCATGTCGTCCCGGGAGTTCATATAAGTTACCACCTTCAGGCAATTCTATCCAATCACTTTCCGGAACTTCAACAGCATCCCAGCCACTTCGGCCAACGGCATACAAAGAAAGATCTTCAAAAATATTTCCCTGGCCATCGGAATATAAAAGATATGGAGATTGTTGCAACATGATTAGGTCAAACTTTGCTGTTGTTTATTCAAAGCAAGTCTGCAAAATTAATGATTTATACAACAAGCATTTTGAAATTCCCAATAATTGCTTTTCAATAAAATATTTTAATTAATTTTTTAAAACGTAGGATCATCTGCAGATGGCCCATAAATAGATGGCACAGCAATATCATTTAAACGCATATACACAGTCAATTGCCCACGGTGATGTACCATGTGATTGATGGATGAACTGACAGTATCTTTTTTTGTATCACGCATTAATTCCTGGCCATTATTTTTCAGGTAAAACATTTCCTCCAGCGCTTCATCCGTTACATTTTCCAAAACTGCTTTTGCACCTTTTACATTTTCTTCAAAATGCTTCACTAATTCTCCGGGACTATTGGGTTTAAAATGTTCATAGGTGGCAAAATCTACAACACCATCTTTGATCGCCAGTGTGATCCATCTTGGAATATCTGCAACAAGCATTGTGAGATTGCCCAAAGACATTGATCTTTCATGTGGTTTATAACCGTACAGATCTAATGGAATTCGCTCAATACATTTTTTGGTGGCGGCAACTTCTGCTTCTAGTTCCTGCGTATAAAGTTGGCCTAAAGTAGTTTCTTTCATCGTTGATGTTTTTTTAAAAATAAAAAATTAAAGTTTTTAAAAAAAATATGCATTTAAATATTAACGTCATTTTTTTTGCAAAGCGGCATGCACTTTCCTGCCTTCCTGTACAATTAATTCTATTGTTTCATGAATGTCTTTTTCGGTTGTCCTGTAGTTCACAATACAGGCACGTAAACAATATTTATCATCCACAACGGCATTGGATAAAAACACATCGCCATTCTTTTGCAAAGCATTTAATAAATTTTCATTAATTGAATTAAGATAATCATTATTGCTGTTTTCACTTCCTGCCGGGATATAGCGAAAAGTAGTGATGCTCAGGTTTTGTGTTACTGCTTCCAGTTCCGGATGTTTAATTGCTTCATCAAATAAAAGTTTGGATAAATGTATATCATCGCTGATCATTTTTATATACCCATTCCTCCCCGCTTGTTGTAAAGCAATCCATACTTTTAAAGCCCGAAACCCCCTGGAATTTTGTAAACCATATTCATAAAAATTATGCGTTGGTTCTTCCGCACCCTGATCAAAATTATAATAAACAGGATGCGCGCTGAATGTATCCAGCATGTGTTGCGGATTTTTCACTAACGTACAACCTGCTTCCAGTGGGGCATACAGCCATTTATGCGGGTCGAGTGCAATGGAATCTGCTTCCTCAATTCCTTTAAATATATTTTTAAGTTCAGGTAAAATTGCAGCAGGAATTCCATACGCCCCATCAATATGAAACCACAAATCATGTTCTTTGCAAATTGCAGCAATTGTAGAAAGATCATCCACTACACCCGTACTTACATCACCCGCATTTCCAATAACGAGAAATGGTTTTTTGCCCTGGTCAATATCATTTTTAATTGTTTGGGATAAAATTTCTGTATTCATTTTATTGTTAGCATCCACGGCAATCCAGCGAATTGAATTTGTACCATGACCAAATAAAGTGGCGGCTTTTTCAATCCAGGTATGTGTTGCTTTCGAGCAATAAAAAACCATTTCACGGGAAGCATTATTTTTAAAACCTTCTTCCTTAAATTCCTTCGGCGCTTTTACATTTCTTGCCACAAGAAACGCGGTAAAGTTGGCCATATTTCCACCACTCACTAATACGCCACCACAGTCAGTAGATACGCCGATAAATTCCGCCAGCCATTTAATAGTTTGCTTTTCAATTGCAGTGGCCATTGGGCTTAAAATATTTGCACCGACATTTGGGTTCACAGCAGCAGCGAGCAAATCTGCAAGTGCACCGGATTGTGTTGGAGAAGATGTGATATAACCAAAAAATTTCGGATGGCCGTTCAGTAATGAATGATTGAATAATAAATCAACAGTTGTATCGAATATTTCATCAACCTGTTTTCCGTCAGCGGGCAAAACTTCATTGCCTAATAAAGACTGAACCTGCGAAGGCGTTTCCCCGCTTGTCACCGGCCTCGTGTGGATGGTGTCATAAAAATCCGCAATAGCATCAATTAAACGATGGCCGTTTTTTAGAAATTCTTCTTTGGTTATTTCAAGCGGCACTTTACGGGAATGATTTGACGAATCCATTGATTTTATTTTAATAATTATTTCATAAATTATTTACAACAATGTTGCAAATAATAAAAAGCATTTACTTTTGCAAATATGAATTTTTTACGCAGACTATTTATAAAAAAAATTAGTGCCGCTATTTTAATAGCGCTCATTTTTTTTATACAAGTTGTAAAAACTTTTCATACCCATCCTGTTTATTTTCAGCAAGTAGATTTACACTCAAAAAACATTCCGTTAGTCCATGAAAATTTTTCCTGTGCGATCTGTGATTTTCAAATTGCCAAAGACAGCGATGCGGTAGTTGCGCATGTAGAAATTACCTGCCCGGTTCATTTCATTTCTACTTCCTGGTATTATGCTTTGCCGTTCGTAGAAAGCACTTCAGCCACTTTCATTGCAAGAGGCCCTCCTTCATTTGCGTAGAAATTTTCTTTAGCAAACTACATCATTTTATTTTTAATTCTTAATCCCAACAGGGATTTATCTAATCATTTAAGCAATGAAAAATTTATATAATACAATATACAAACTAAGTTTCCTTTTATTTTTTACGATTAGCCTGTCAACATTTACTCAGGCACAGAACGTACAATCAACTATCCCGAATAATGTTTCTCAAACGCTTATAAATTTCAGTTTATCCGGTAAAATCACAGATGCAAAAACAGGCGAAATATTACCCGGCGCTTCTATTTTTATATACGATTTAAAGAAAGGCACTGCTTCAAAAAACGATGGCACATATATTTTAAATGATATTCCTGCAGGTAAATACCTGGTGGAAGTAACGTATATAGGTTTTGCTGCAGTTGCGCAAACAATTGATATCCGGCAGAATATTGATGTCAATTTTAAACTGGAACAAACTGCAGTGGAACAGGAAGCAGTGATCGTTACCGGTGTTTCATCAGCGACGCGGATCAAACAAAACCCGCAGCCCGTAACAGTTATAAAGAGAGACGCGTTTATAAATACACCTGCTACAAACACGATTGATGCATTAACTAAATTAGTTCCGGGCGTAAATGCAGTTAGCACGGGACCGGCAATTTCAAAACCTTTTATCCGCGGACTTGGTTATAACAGGGTACTTACAATTAATGACGGCGTTCGCCAGGAAGGGCAGCAATGGGGCGATGAACATGGCATTGAAATAGATGATTATAGTGTACAACGTGTTGAAGTATTAAAAGGTCCCGGATCACTGATTTACGGAAGTGATGCGATAGCAGGTGTGATCAATATTATTTCACAAACACCTGCTCCCGAAGGCACGATTAAAGCAAATTTTTTAAGTGAATATCAATCCAACAATGTATTGCGTGGATTTTATGGAAACATAGGCGGTACAAAAAATGGTTTTAGCTGGAATGCTTATGGGAGTTATAAAGGCGCTTCTGATTATAAAAATAAATATGATGGTTATGTTTTTAATTCAAAATTTTATAATAAAGATTTTGGCGCTTTGATTGGCTATGGTGGCAACTGGGGACATTCCCATATTCTTATTAGTAATTTTGATCAGCATCTTGGAATTGTGGAAGGCAACAGGGATAGTACAACCGGCCAATTTATAAAAGCATTGCCCAATGGTGAAGAAGCTATTGCAACAAATAGCGACTTCAAATCTTTATCAAATGAAATTCCATTTCAGCATATTCGTCATTTCAAAATTACTTCAGATAATAATTTTAAAATTGGAACAAACAGTATTGATTTAGTATTGGGTTATCAGCATAACCAACGCCAGGAATTTGGAAACCCGGATGATATTTCCACGCCTGGTGCATGGTTTGATTTGCAAACCTGGGATTATGTACTTCGCTGGCATTTACCTTATACCGGAAATTTTAAAACAAGTATCGGTATCACAGGCATGTATCAAACCAATCAAAATAAAGCGGAAGATGTGTTGATACCTGCATATAAATTATTTGATATTGGCGGATTTGTTTTTACACAATACTCAAAAAATAAAATAAATATAAGTGGTGGCTTAAGATATGATACCCGGCATGATGAAGGTGATCCGCTGGAGAAAGATGGTGAAATGAAATTTGCTGCTTTTACAAAAACCTTTTCTGATATTTCTGGTAGTGTTGGTTTGAGTTATGAAGTATCAAAAGCGTTGGCTTTAAAAGCAAATCTTGCCAGGGGTTTTCGTGCACCAAATTTTGCAGAGCTCGCAAGTAACGGTGCTCATGAAGGAACAAACCGTTATGAAATTGGCAACAACGATTTGAAATCAGAAGTAAGTTTACAAGGTGATGCAGGTATCGAATTAACAACTGAACACGTTTCATTGGATGCAAGTTTATTTTATAATCATATCAACAATTTTATTTTTTATGAAAGGCTTCAAAATCAGGCTGGCAGCGATTCTGTGATTACTGATCCTGAAAGCGGGCAATCACTGGACGTGTATAAATTTGACCAGCATACGGCCAATTTATATGGCGCAGAATTCAGCCTGGATATTCATCCGCATCCCTTAGACTGGTTGCATTTTAAAAATGTTTTTTCCTATACACGCGGCCAATTTACAGAAACGATTGGTGGCTCTGATAACATTCCCTTCATCCCGGCAGCGCGTTTGTTCACATCATTAGGTGGTGATTTTTTTAAAAAAGGAAAGAAGATTCGTAATTTTTATATTGGGTTAGAAAGTGATTATGTATTCCGCCAGGATCATCCTTTTACAGGTTTTAATACAGAAACAAATACGCCCGCCTATTGGTTGTTTGGCGCAAATGCTTCCGTTGATTTTGTACGCAAAGGCAGTACCATTGCCACGCTTAGTATCACGGGTGAAAACCTGGGAAATATTGCGTATCAAAATAGTTTAAGCCGTTTCAAATATCTTGAAGTAAATAATGCGACAGGCAGACAGGGCGTGTTTAATATGGGTAGGAATATTGGCATAAAATTAAATGTGCCACTAAATTTTAAATGGAATTAAGCAACAATAAAATAGCGTTTATATTTAACACAAATATGTATTAATTATGGAGTGGTTCAGGCAAATTAAAGTAATCAACATTTGAACGATCTAATAACGAAGAGATCTCTTTATAGTTTTCTTTTGAAGGTTGAAGGTTTATGAATTTACCAATGATCACTCCATGCTTATAAATAATAAAAGTATTTTCTGCACCGGGATTTATTTTATTTAAATACACATCACTTTCACTTTCATCAAAAGATGGCACAAACGTGAGCGCTACATGCTGAATGTTTAATGATTGGCCAATATTTTCAAGTTGAGTTTGCCGTTCATTTTTTGAAAAATTATTTTCATTTCCATAAATAAAATATGCCTTTACATATTTGCCGCGGCTTATACTTTCCTGCTCTAAAAATGTCAGCCATTTTTTTATACCATTCCAATCCGGATCATTGCCCACAAAAAATAGAATTCCAAAATAGCGCCCATATTTACAAACAGGGCATGTGTGCGTTCCTTTATCCGGGCCGGATGCATGGAATGGCGTGAATGAAGGCTGGCTTTCTCCAACCTGCAGGCCAGATTGAATGCCACTAATTTTTTTGCCCGGGTAGCCAGGAATATTTAAACCCAGGATTATATCATGCTCCGCAACTTGCAAATTATCTTTTACTAAAACACGCAGGATGCCGCTACCACCACGGTTTTCAAGCTTTCTCCTTTTTTCGCTGGTCAATAATTGATCATCATCAAATACCAATTCATCAATATAATATGGGTTTGAAATATTTGGTTCTTTGATGGTTAAATGAATATGTGCCGGTTCATCACGCGAAGGATAAACGCCGGGCCGAACCGTGTAAATTGAATAACGTCCATCATCCCCCGTTTTGATCCAGCCCCGGATATAACCATGCGTTTGGCCAAATTTATTTTTAGGCATAGATCTTTTTTCAGAAGTGTCAGGCAGATATTTTCCTTCAAGGTTCGTATGATAGTAATAAAGTATTACACCGGGCGCTGGCGTTGTTCCATCTTCTTTATAAATCGTTCCGGTGATCAATAAATGTTGGCCATTTAGTTTCCATCCCGGGCTTGTATCCACACTATTGAGTTTTTCCGGCATGCCCATAAAAATATAATCTGCATTTTCAAATGGTCCGCCAACAATTTGCTTGCCCGTTGCTGAATTTTTATTTGCATTCTCTGAATTTGCTTCTTGTCCATGACAACTGAAAATAATAAAAGGAAAGAAAAGAAGAAATAAGCCACGGCAAAATTTTGATCGCATCATCTGTTTTAATTTTATCTACAAACTTCCCCTTTCCTTACAGCCATTCCAAGTAAAATGTGCTCAGGCGTTTTTATTTTAGTGCAACATGATGGGCAGAAGTAAAACATGCCAAGAAATGCTTTGCATAATTCCGGCTGAGACGAATGGACTCATTATTTTGAAGTGTAAGATCATAATCGCCGTTATGCCTGGATGTATAACTTTCAACAAAATCTATATGTACAATCGTTGATTTATGAATTCTAATAAAAATTGAGGGATCTAACAATTCAGTAAAAGATTTTAATGTTGCTGTGTGCAAATATTTTTTTCCACCTGTATGAATATTGACATAAGGCGGGTTGGCGGAAATAAAATGAATTGCAGCAACGTCAATTTTGCATGTTGCATTCCCGGTATTAACTAAAATTGACGTTACAAATCCTTGTGATTTTTTTAATGGCTGAGGTGTGAATTCTCTTTTTGATGGATAAACTTTTTGTAGAATGGATCTTCGAAACAAAACAGGAAGTGCATACAAAATCAGTAATTCAAAGAAGTGCTCAGACAAAGTAAACCGAAATGTTTGTGTAATAGAAAATGTATGATCATAAAATATGCCTGATAAAATCCACACGAGCAAAGGGAATGCAATTAAATGAATCAAAACTGGAAGCAGTATGAATACCGGGTAAAACAGAAAAGTATTGAAGGGATATTTTTTAATAAAATAAAACTGCGCAAATAAAATTAGCGGGAAGAGCCACCAAAAAGATGAGAACAAAAATGATTCTGAAAAATAATAACCTGTATGCTGGAGCTTTGAACGCAATATGTCCAAAAACAATGTAAGTACGACAAAAAAAATCGCCCCAAAAACTAATACCACAGCCACACTCCTGGTTTTAACTTTCAATTTTAAAGGCAATCCTCTTCCCATCAAATATCAATTTAGATAATTTAAAAGAAATTAAATGTACAATTTATGCGGCCATTTTCCAGCACTCTTCCGCGCATGTTTTACATGCCTTTGCACATTCCATGCAATGTTCCATCTGCGTGTGTTTACCACATTCCTTGCCGCAGGCTTCACACATATCTGCACAAAGTGCGCAAATTTCTTTAGCCTTGTCACTGCCTAAACTCATTAACTGGGCTGCTGCATAACAAAGTGCCGCACATTCCATATCCAGTTGAATACATTTTGCCATCATTGCAATTTCTTTTTCACTTGTGCAGGATGATGCACAATGATTACAAACTGCGGCGCAATTCAGGCACGCATCTATACAAGATTTGTAGTGGTGATAATCGTTCATGGTTATTTGTTTTATTTTAAATTAATGAATATGTCGAAAACCTGTCATACCGGATATTCCAGCGTTTATCTAAGAATCAAATTATTTTTTTCTCCAAAAATACAATGCAAGAAATAAGAAGCCCGTTACTATAAATACTATTCCTGCATTCCGCGATAAATCGGCTGTGAAAAAACGAAAAGCTACCAGGAAACCCAATATTATATAGCTAATCCCTAAAATAAGTGATGCATATTTTGTAAACAATAATTTAAGCATTGCAAAATAATATGAATGAAAGGTAAAAAAAGAAATAAAAATTACCTGTTAAAAATCTGAAGCAAATATTCTTTAGATGCTGTTGATCATTTCAACATCTTAAAGCTATTCAGTTTATCCAAATGCAAGATAGTTGTTCCACCGTCTGAAGCTTCGTTATACATTTTATCAAATTTTGCTTCAAAAATTATTTCGTCATAGGTATAAGAAGTTCTTTGTAAGACATTGTTTGCATAACCATCTTCGTATGCTTTTATCAATACATAAATCTCCAGGTCAACATTTTTCATTTCCTCAATATTCATATCTTTTATTGGACTATTTTCATCAATTGGGTGTACCACGGTTAAGTTTAATGCGAGGTTATCCAGCTTGTTTCTTTCCAAAGGAAGATTGAAAAATTGATAGGATTTTATGCCATTTTCTTCCACCAGCATACTCACATTCACTTTTATTTCAACTTCAGTTAAAAGTATTTTGTTTTTATTAGAAACTATTCGGAACATCAGTCCTGTAATTCCCTGGTAGGGCGTAATCAACGCTTTACGGGAAAAAGATAAATAGGCTTTTGGTTTTGAAAAACGTCCATACATCAGGCCGGTAACCAATGCAAAAAATAAGGAACCACTCAATGCGTCTGCCGCCGCAAATGCATTGGCCATTCCACCTACGGGATTCACTCTTCCATAACCAACGGTGCTGAAAGTCTCGGTACTGAAAAAAAATAATTCCCGGAATTTCAACCATTCATTATCCACCAAAACGCCCGTGAACTGCGGCACGCCGATCAGCCAGAAACAAACCGTGAACAACAAATTCATTAAGACAAAAGACAAAACAATGATACTGAAAAATTGCCAGGTAGGCATACTAATCATGCTGTGATACATGCTGAATTTTTCCCAGAAAGGCACGCCTACCCTTTTAATATTAAAGCTGCCGTCTTTATTTACAAACCTTCCACCATAATCATCGGCATTATTTCCAAATCCGGTATCGTTATTTTTCTTAAGGAAAGAAGAAAGCTTTGCCATATAAAAAGTTTATACAAAATAAAGTCATTGGTTTTAAAGTAAAATTATGGTTTATCAGTCTTTTTGAACCGTCATAAACCAGGATGTTAAAAAAATCAAAGAGAATTATTTAGAAAGCAGACTGCCGGGATTTGTTACGTATATTTACAAAAACATCTATATGAATCTTTTTGTTGCAGGCTTACCCTATGATTTGGATGACGCGGAACTGGAAGAAATTTTTGAAAAATTCGGCCCTGTTGTTTCGGCGAAAGTCGCGATGGATAAAGAAACCGGTAAGAGTCGTGGCTTCGGTTTTGTAAGTATGAAAGAAGACCAGGATGGCAAGGACGCGATCGAACATTTAAATGATATTTCACTGGGTAAAAAACCACTGGTGGTAAAACAAGCTGAAGAAAGACGCGGCCCTGCACCGAGGAGTAATTATTCCCGATAATTATTATTTGGAGTTTTCGTGCGAATTATAATATAAAAACATTTCATCATCACCTTGCGCCTTAATTAATTTCCAAAATAATTGTCTGCGAAGGCTACGGCAAGAGAATATGTTTTCAATTTGCTCCTTTTTTTTATTTATCTTTAAATTGAATAATAAAACATGAAAAAGCTAAATAGATTTTTTATTATGATTTTGTGTTTCTTTTCTTATCAAATTTGTTTTGGGCAAATTGTAAGTAAAGCAGATACTACCAATTTCCGATACTATGATTATTCAAATGGAAATTGGAAACCTTCAAATATTCTATATCTTGATTACCTGGCACAGCTAGAAAAAACACTTATAATTATTGATAATAAATTTTACAAATTAAATTCAAAAGAATATACAGAATTGAATAAGGATAGCATACTCAACATGGAAATTATCAAAGATGATAATTCCGAATCTCCCATAAAAATTGTTATTATTATAACTACGAAATAAGTTTTGAAATTTTAGTTTTATTATAAATCAGACAAATTAAAGCCAGTCTAAAAATTAATCATTCCATCATTTCCTTCCTACTTCATTAAATTTTAAAATAATTGCTGGTGACAACACCGGCAAAGGCGAAAATCAAATTGAATCCGGTATTGACTTCATATCCAGTTTAATCATTCTTTCATAAAAGCTTTTCTGCTGTGATCTTTTTGCTAAAATAGAAAGAAAAAATGTTGCTCCAAAAATTATAAATCCATAATTTGTATTATATTTTAAAATATGCAGAATTATATCTGTAACAGTTAACAAACCCAAAATCCATAAAATAATAGAACCAGTTTTACGTGCAAAAAGACCGGGTATAAAATGTATTTTGAATTCTTCCTCTTTACCTAAATTATATGCATTTACGAAGGCGTAAAAAATGCTAAAAACACTTTCAGTTTTAATTGATTCTTCTTCTGTTTTATCGTCTTTAAATCCAAACTCTTTAAATGTTCCGTTTTTAAAAAAAAGATCCAGGTAAGTTAGTTTGCTTGGCGTGAAGTAAAATTTATAAGATTTTATTTCATCCCATTTAAAAGACAGATTTTTTGTACTTTCTTCATTGCCTAACTTTAAAATGCTTAAAGAAAAATGATCATTATTAAATTCTAATAAAACATTTTTTGTAAATTTCGCCTTAATCTTTTTTTCAAAAAAAAACGGCAAAACCCAAATTAATATTATTAGAAAAACACCTAATACAGGAGGTAAATTTAAAAATCTTCCTAAAAAGATCAATATCACAGTTGCAAATACATATAACGGAAAAAGAAAAATAGATATCTTTAAAACATTATAAATCTGACATGAGTATTTTTTTTGCATTTTACATTTTTTAAACCTCACATATAATGTCAGCAATGTTATAGAATATAAAATCGTTCTTGCAAGCCAATTACTAGCTAAGTGAAAAAATAGAAAAGCTTAAGCATCAAAGCCATGTCAAAATTATCCTTTACATCAAATCCTCCCTTTTCAATTCAATCTCCACACCCGCCTCTCCCATAAATTCTAATATAGGCGGATTTATTTTTACAATACTGATTTGTACATTTTCCGCCAGTGAAAATTTTTGGAAAATTTGTAATGCCATAGTGCTGGCAACTGTTTCCAGTAAAGGTTGAGGATGTTGCATAATATTTTTTACCAGTTCATATACTGCACTATAATCAATCGTTTCATCCAAATGATTTACTGGAATTTTTTTGGGTTGAAAACCTACGCGCACATTCACTTCAAAAGCGGCGCCCAGGATTTTTTCTTCTTCATAAAATCCATGCGACGCAAAAAAATGCAGGTTCGATAAATTTACATAGAGCATATAAATATTTTAAACCAATCCTTTTTCACTTAAATATCTTTCCGCATCAAGTGCCGCCATACAACCGCTTCCAGCGGCTGTTACAGCCTGTCGGTAAATTTTATCCTGTACATCGCCGGCCGCAAATACACCTTCAATTTTTGTTTTAGATGTGCCTGGCTTTGTAATTAAATATCCTGCCTCATCCATCTCCAGCCAGCCTTTGAAAATTTCACTATTCGGCGTATGACCTATCGCGACAAAAAAAGCGCTGACAGGAATTATTTTTTCTTCGCTGGTTTTAATGTTGATAATTTTCACACCATCTACCATTTTATCTCCCAACACTTCCTTCGTTTCACTATTCCAGTAAATGATAATATTCGCTGTATTTTTTACCCTGTCCTGCATGACCTTACTGGCACGCATTTGGTTCACATCCTTACGTACGATCATGTGTACCTTTGTACAAAGTTTTGATAAGTATAAAGCTTCTTCACAAGCTGTATCACCAGCTCCCACAATCGCCACTTCTTTATTTTTAAAAAAGAAACCATCGCAAACTGCACAGGCACTTACTCCGTAGCCATTCAACCTTTGCTCACTTTCAATGCCCAGCCATTTTGCAGAAGCTCCGGTAGCAATAATTACTGAATCCGCCTCAATCCATTTTTCTTCATCAATTTCTACTCTGTGTACCGGGTCTGTAAAGTCTGCATTCGTAGCCAAACCATAACGAATATCAGCGCCCATACGTACCGCTTGTTTTTCAAAATGCACCATCATTTCCGGACCCTGGATGCCATCCGGGTAGCCGGGATAATTTTCAACATCTGTTGTAATGGTCAGTTGTCCGCCGGGCTGAATACCCTGGTAGAGTACGGGTTTCATGTTGGCACGCGCCGCATAGATCGCTGCCGTATATCCTGCAGGACCGCTGCCAATGATGAGGCAATGCACTTTTTCTGTAACCTTATTGTCCATATTGGAATAAATAATGAATGAAATAAATTTTAAAAAAAACGAGTTGCAAAAGTACTCATTTTTTTTGGCAAAAGATTCTGCTTACAAAGTTGTTACTTAGGAATAATAATGCTTTTGTATTGCGCAGCATATCCACTGAATACACCGAGTGCATTATTTGAAATATTACTTGTGACTTGAATGGGAGAAGAAAATGGATTGCCATAACTCTGGTACGCAAAATCCCAGGTATTCCAAAAATCAAATGTGCCTTTATCTATATTGCAAAACTTTAAAGTGACCGTATCACCGCGATGTGCAAAACCATAATTATCGCCGGTTGGTTTTATTGTACTGTTTTTATCCCAGCCCATATCAAACTGGAAAGTATATGTGATACCATCCACCACCTGGTCGTCAGCGGTGGAATTTAAACCCGGTAAAAAAGGCCCGTCATTTTCTTGTGTAAAATAACGCACATAATTACCGAGGCCCGGTGGGTCTGTGAATTTTCCAAACATGCGGCAAAGTGTTGTGTCATCTGTATTTATAGCAGGTTCCCACCATAGTGAATCGCATAATTTTGTCAGTAAAGGAATCGTTGTCGTACTGCTGTATTGCGCACCATCAGGGGTTTTGATACTTAATAAATAAGATGTACCAAAACTGCCCAGTAATAAATTGCTAATGTTGGTTGTATCAACTGTATAAAAATAATATTTAAAACCAGTGGTGTCTGTAAATGAATATTCAGTTAATGGATACACTTTATTATTGGCTGTAATCGTTACAATTGCATCATGCACAAAAGTATTGGTTAATTCTTCCGGCGTAATAGCGCTAAAAAAATTGAGGGAAGTTGATAATGCAACAAGCGGTGGTTTGCCATTTTCAATTTCTGCATTCACGACCAATTTTGGCGGCAGGTTTAAGACACTTACTTTAATGGTTTTTTCACAGGAAAAAAGAATGATCACCATGAAGAGAAAAAGACCGCATTTTTTCATATCGCAAAAGTAGGCCTGTTTGCATACAATTACGCAGGCAAAACGGTCCTGGATTCCAAATCTTTCTTAAAATAATATTTCATTGCCGGACCGGTTATCAATATGCTTAATACAGTCATTATTACCAGGCCAACAAATATTGTCTCATCAATTATTCCAGTTTGCAATGCCACAAGTCCCAAAACAATTTCCTGCGATCCGCGTGCATTCATGCCAAATGCAACAGCTTTGGATTCATTTCTATTCATTCCGCTGGCCCGCGCGCCGATCCAGGCGCCGACTAATTTTGCTGTAAATGCTATACCGATAATAGTAAGTACTACGCCCAAGTCGAAATGTGTTAAAAAATTAATGCGCAAGCCGACGGAAGCAAAAAATAGTGGCGCAATAATATTGATGATAAACTGTTCCATTACATTTTGAGATGTCATGGAGAAATACTTGGAATCACCCACCGCAACGCCCACGAGAAATGCCCCAAAAACACCACGGATATGTAATGCTTCTGTGAAAACCGCGCCCAGAAAACATAAACAGATTCCCACCGTAATAATGCCCCCGGGTGGTGTAAGATATTTCACAGACAATCTCAATATTTGATTAACGATCCATTTACCAATCGTCACCATAAAAATCGCAAAGAACAATACCACAATGACGGACATCATATCGCCGTCTGATTTATTGGCATCCATCATTTTTACAATAATGGAAAATAATATCCACCCCAGAAAGTCATCCACCATAGCAGCAGTGAGTACGAGGCTGCCAATTTTTGTACGTACGATTTGCAGATCCATGAGCACTTTTACAATCACAGACAAAGCCGTAATGGATAAGGCTGTACCAAAAAACATAGCAGGAATAAGTCGGTTAGAATTGGGTGTGGTAAAAATAAAATCATGAAAAAACCAGATAAAAATAAAGCCAAGGGTGAAAGGAAATAAAATACCCAAAAGGCTGATAGATGCAGCCTGCTTGCCTTGTTTGACTATTTGTTTCAGATCCACTTCAATGCCTGCAACAAACATCAGGAGGATCACGCCAATATTTGCCAGGCCATCAAAAGCGCCAAAAGCGCGAGGCTGACTGAGAAAAATTTGATTAAAGAAATTAGGGAACAAAGTGCCGACAACTGAAGGGCCAATAATAATACCGGCAATGATTTCACCAATAACAACAGGCTGTTTAAGCTTGCGGCAAATCTCACCAAGAAAACGTGCCGCAATCAAAACGATCGTTACAATGATTAAAAAATTTAAGACTTCTTCCGAGGTCAGTTTTGATACCATAATTTGTATTTATCTCTTATCAAAAAGTTTTTACTTAATTTTTTCTCAAAAAATAAAAAACAAATTAGAAATTAAATTTGATTTATGAACAATCACTCCATTATTTTTTCAAATGAATTTTCACCGGCATAAATTTATCCGGGAAAAAATGTAGTCACAGAAATAAGGTTTTTGCAAGTCTGCTTGATACTATTCAATATGTTTTCATATAAATCAACCAATAACCCAGGAAACAAAAGGTTATAATGATCAGGATCGCAAGGACAGCCCAGTATAAGTTTGGTATCATTCTTTTTTTGCGGCGTTCTTTGGTTTTGGCTAAATGGGCATGCATGTTTTCATTGAGTTGTTGCACCATTTGATCCAGCCTTTGGGGTGATGAAATATTTTTCAAACCCTCTATGGCTTCCCGGGAAAAAGAAGATTCACTGATAATTTTTTCCACTGCAAGAAGTTCATCACCACTAAGCTTGCCATCAAGATAATCCCTCAACTGGCTTTCTGTAAGTTCATCGTCAAAAAATATTGAAGTAAGGTCATCCATGATTTCCGTTTTCCATTTTTTTTAAAACTAATATTTTTAAATTCCGTTTGCCATTTTGAATATTGCTTTTCACCTGCAGGTTATCTAAGCCGGTAAGTGTGGTAATTTCCTGGTAACTTTTTTTCTCCAGGTAAAATAAAGTTACGCAAGTTTTTTGCCCTTCTGACAACGTATCCAGCGCCGCGTGCATATTTTCCAGTAATGCTTCTTTTTCAAAAAGTTCATTCGCAGATATTTCATCCGGCGAAGCAGCAATGTTATCCGGTATGGCAGATAGTCTCGAAGTGGATTTTTTCCGCAGTTGCATCAGGCAATGATTGCGCGTAACCATATACAACCAACTTTTGAAATAATCCACCTTATACTTTTGCAATTCCAAAGACACTTTTAAAAAAATTTGCTGCACCGCATCTTTGGCATCTTCTTCATTTTTCAAATACTTCATGGCAACACCCAAAATGAGCATGGTATAGCGTTCCAGCAAAATACCCAGGAAATTATTATCTTTTCCCTCCAGGTATTTCTGCAGCAATTCCTGGTCACTCATTTTTTTTATCTGTGCATCTTTCACGGTGGAAAAATAATGTATTTCCTTTGGGATGCAGCAGAACATTTTTTCCATAAATTTCAAATCAGTTAAAAAAGCCTGCAAATTGATCGTTGAAAATTATCTTCGCACAAAATTATTTACAACTTATGAAAGCAGGCATTCTTGGTGGCGGTCAACTCGGACGAATGTTATTACAGGCAGCGGCCAATTATACAGTGGAAACATTCGTACTTGAAAATGATGAAAACTGCCCGGCGGCGCATCTTTGCCATCATTTCACCAAGGGAGATATCAAAGATTTTGACACTGTATATCAATTTGGTAAAACGCTGGATGTATTGACGATTGAAATAGAAGCCGTGAATATTGAAGCGCTTGAAAAATTAGAACAGGAAGGTGTAAAAGTTTTTCCGAAGCCATCAGCCATCAGGATATTCCGGAATAAAATTTTGCAAAAAGAATTTTATGTAAACAATGAAATTCCGACTTCACCATTTCTTATTACAAAAAATATAGATGAATTAAAAGCAGCCATTTCATTTTTACCTGCTGTACATAAAATTGCTGAAGGTGGCTATGATGGCCGTGGGGTACAGGTTCTGGAAGATGAAAAGGATTTGGACAAAGCTTTTGACAACCCATCGGTTTTAGAAAAAAAAGTAAAAATTAAAAAAGAAATTGCATTGATCATTGCGACCAATGATGCCGGTACATTTACCATTTTTCCACCGGCAGAAATGATCTTTGATCCTCGATTAAATTTACTGGATTATCAACTCAGCCCCGCGATCATTTCCAAAAATATTTTATGGAAGGCCGAAGCCATTGTACAAAAATTGGTGAAGGCGCTGAATAGTCCCGGGCTATTTGCAGTGGAACTTTTTATAGATGAAAATGACCAGGTACTTGTCAATGAAACTGCGCCGCGCGTGCACAACAGCGGCCATCATACCATAGAAGCAAATTATTGCAGTCAGTATGATATGCTTTGGCGCATCATGCTCAATTATCCTTTAGGAAATCCAGCGGCAATACTTCCATCAGCGATTGTAAATATTATTGGCGCTGAAGGTTATTCCGGCGAAGCGCATTATGAAGGCCTCGATGATGTGTTGAAAATGGACCATGTTTTTGTTCATTTATATGGAAAAAAAGATACAAAGCCCGGCAGGAAAATGGGCCACGCAACGATTATGGGAAATGATTACAGTGAACTTGCTTACCAGGCCAATAAAATCAAACATACCATTGTTGTAAAAAGCATCTAATGGAATCTATCACAATACACTATTTTTACATAAAATTTCTATATGCGAGATCCGATGGTAAGTATCATAATGGGCAGCGACAGTGACCTGCCGGTGATGCAACCTGCCGCAGATATGCTCAAAGAATTTTCGATTGAATTCGAGCTTACTATTGTATCAGCGCATCGCACACCAAAACGAATGCTTGAATTTGCAGCGACTGCAAAAGAACGGGGTATTAAAGTAATTATTGCAGGTGCTGGTGGCGCAGCGCACTTGCCTGGAATGGTTGCTGCCATTACATCTTTGCCGGTTATTGGGGTGCCTGTAAAATCTTCCAATTCATTAGATGGCTGGGATTCTATTCTATCTATTTTGCAAATGCCCAATGGCGTTCCGGTTGCTACAGTCGCACTAAATGCTGCTAAAAATGCGGGCATTCTCGCCGCAGAAATTATCGGCACTTTTGATGAAAATGTTTCCAATACGATTATTGAGTACAAGAAAAAAATGGAAGCAGAGGTGTTGAAAAAAGTAAAAGACACTTCCGGAAAATGGCCGAATAATTTTGATCGCTAATTTTCTTTTTCTAAAAATACGATTGTAAATTCCTGGCTTAAACCTTCACTGCAAGCCGCAATATTTTCCAGCCAATTGCGGCCATAACGCGCATAAAAACCGGCGAAATTTTCTGTACGCTCCTGCAAATTGCCACCGGGAAATAATACTGATTTCAATTGTTCTATTTTTCGAATCGCTTCTTCATTCTTTCTTTTTTCAGCGCGGATAATTTTCTTTTCTAAACCATGTAGTAACTTTTCATTTTTCGCTTTCATTGCCAGAACATGCTTCTCTAATGTTGCATCAGCATCTGTTGCTTTTTCTGTGATTAATACGAAAATTTGATTGATATTTTCTATTTCCTTTTTGGGTAAAATATTTTTATCTGTATTTTTTAATACATATTGTTTTGCCAATTCATATTCTGACTGAAACAATTCTTCTGCCGTGAAACCTAATTGTTCCAGGCTTTTTTGTTGTCTTGCATTGAGCAATAAGAAAGAATTTCTCAATAATAAAACAGGATACGAAATGCCGACAGTTTCAAAAACTTTTTTGAGTTCCATCCAATATGCCAGTTCACCACCGCCGCCAATAAAAGCCAGGTTTGGCAAAATCGTTTCCTGGAATAATCCACGTAGTACTACGTTTCCGCTAAATCTTTCCGGGAAACTTTTTACTTCTGAAATGATTTCCTCTTTCGTAAATGAAAGATCAAGCGTTTTGATTTTAAATATTTCACCTTCTTTTTCGATACGTTCTCTTTTATCATCAATCAAATAAAATAAATTGATTTCCCTGCCGGATGTTTGTACTTTATAATGTTTGCCCAATGCATTTTTTACAGGCTCCAACGCATTGTGCGAAAATTGCGTTTCAATCTCATTTAATATAACAGGTTCAAATATTTTTTTTAATTCCGCATCATCCGGTATCAAAATGACTAAACCAAATTCCCCGAAGAGTTCATTCATTAAAAACATCGTGGCTTTTTGAATGCTGATTCCTTTTTGATAACTTTTCCTGAATAATTCCACGAGTTCATTACCAAAAGGTAAGACACCCAATTGACCCTGCATCTCATTGATCAAATTAAAAAATGCATCATCCACCAACATGCGGCCAACAGCGCCGGTTTGGCTGGTTGTCCATTCATATACTTTTCCATCAACTGATATATGATTTAATTCATCCAGGTCAGCGTCTTCACTGCCCATATAATAAACAGGTACAAAATTATTTTCCGGGAAAGAATTTTTTAATGATGCTGCTAATTTTACCGCGTGCAAAATTTTATAAATAACATATAATGGCCCGGTAAAAATGTTTGGCTGATGAGCTGTCGTTACAGTAAAAGTATTTTTAGATAAAAGGAGTTCCAGGTTTTTGTCCACCTGCTCAAATGCAGGCAGGTCCTGGTATTGAGTACGCAGGATACGAACAAGTTCTTTCCTGTGCGGAAAATTTTTCCTCGCTTCCATCACCGATTTTATTCCCTCCAAATTTGGTGATTGATTGTAAAAATCAGTAAGCGTTTCAGCGCCATTGAGATAATCAATCACGAGTTTTGAAAAATAACCTGTGCTGCTATAAGGAATATGTGTACAATTTATCTGCATTTTGAAAAGTTCTATAAATTTGCGATTGCGCCGGGAATTTTTGGAAATGAATTAAAGTGCTTTTTCTTCGCAAATTTATTTTTTATTTACTCTGCTATATAAGGTTTTCCCGGAAACATCAATGTGCTCCAATAATTTCTTATCCGATATTTTTTCATAAACAGATAAATCAAATCTATTCGGAAGTAATAAATCATCCAGATCATTTTCAATTTCTTGCTGCATCCGATCATCCATATTTTCTCCTTTGATTGCCAGGTCAATATCCGAAAATGGTTTATAATCACCTCTTGCCCTGGAGCCATATACGATCACTTTTTCCACCGCTTTATGCTGCGAAAAAATTACATTTATATTTTCAATATCAATAGCTTTTAAACCAATGTCAATCATCACTAAAAATTTATTTGGCTGTTGAAATTTTCTCTTGCATAGTTTTTTTAAACTCAGCAAAAGCCGGGAAATATGCAGATAAAATTTTATTATAAATCTCCTCCACAGTTTCCGGGTTGTACGTATGCGAAGTTTTATTCCTGCTTCGGATCATGTCCATCCAAACTTCGCCATTAGAAATTATTTGCAGCAAAAATGCTTCCCGGGTTGTATCTTTAGATCCGCCTACTTTGTCGTTCCCCTGGTCGAAAGCATAATCTTTCATTACATTCCATGCCAACTCATGTGTATATTCAAATCGTTGTATTAATCCTTCCTTGATCATTTCAGATAAAAGATCACTTGTCTTTGAATCTTTAATAGCTTGTTCTGTCCATAGATTATTGTTGATTTTGTCAACAGATTCCTTTAATTTTTTAAATGCCTTTAAAAAATTTTCAAAACGCAATTTCCAGCGGATGATTTCTACCATATTACATTTTGTTTCAGGCTAAGATAAAGATTCCTTTTGAATGTTATAAAACTATGCAAGCGCCAACTATTATTTTTAAACCGTAATTATTTTTCACGGTTTCATCTCGAAATCACCACGCCTTCCAAATCATAATCATACGCTTTCGTAATCTTCACCTGTACAAAATCTCCGGGCTTTAAAACTATATCACTTTTTACAACCACTTCATTATCTACCTCCACACTGTCAAATTCTGTACGACCCAAATATTTTCCGGCTTCTTTTTTATCAATCAATACTTCCAAAACCTGCCCGATTTTTTCACAGTTTTTTTCATAACTAATTTCCTGCTGCACTTCCATAATTTCCTGCGCCCTTGCCGCTTTTTCTTTGGCCGGTACATTATCTTTTAATAAATAACCGGAAGTTCCTTCTTCATGACTGTAGGTAAAAATCCCCACACGATCAAATCGTTGTTCTATTAAAAAGCTTTTTAAAATTTCTACATCTTTTCTCGTTTCTCCCGGGAAACCCGCGATCAGCGTGGTACGCAGACAAATGCCCGGATTTTTTTCACGGATATCAAAGATGAGTTTTTCCATTTCCCTGCGCGTACTTTGCCGCTGCATGGCCAATAACATATTATCACTTGCATGCTGCAAAGGCATATCCAGATAATTACAAATATTTTTTCTTTCCCGCATCACATCCAATACTTCCAGCGGAAATTTATTTGGATATGCATAATGTAAACGAATCCATTTTAAACCCGGAATGTCACTTAATTTTTCCAGCAAATTTGCCAGCATTCTTTTCTTATAAATATCCAAACCGTAATACGTTAGTTCCTGCGCGATCAGCAAGATTTCTTTTACGCCGCGCTGCACCAGCAATTCCGCTTCGCGAACAATATCTTCAATAGGTTTACTAATATGTTTTCCGCGCATCAACGGAATTGCACAAAATGCACAGGTGCGATTACAACCTTCACTGATCTTTAAATAAGCATAATGCGCAGGTGTTGCCAGCAACCTTTCTCCCAATAATTCTTTTTTATAATCGGCATTAAATTTTTGCAGGATCAACGCTAATTCCAGCGTTCCAAACCATGCATCCACTTCAGGTATTTCAATCTCTAAATTCGCGCGGTAGCGTTCACTCAGGCAACCAGTTACATATACTTTATCCAGTTCTCCCTTTTTTTTCATTTCTACCTGTTCCAAAATAGTTTGAATACTTTCTTCTTTCGCTTTTTCAATGAAGCCACAGGTATTCACAATGACAATATTATGATCCGGCTTTTTATTTTCATGCAAGACATTTATCTGATTGGCACGCAATTGTCCACTCAGCACTTCACTGTCCACGAGGTTTTTGCTGCAGCCCAGGGTGATAATGTTGACCTTGTCTTTTTTTAATGTCTTCGCTTTCATATTCGCGGCAAAGGTAACCGATTGGGCAGAATACAAAACAGGTAGTTATACATTATTTAAAATTCTTCCAGCGTCCTCATTGCGGGCTAAATGAGCATAAAATCAAACACCATTTTAGTGGAAAATATAAATCTATTCCAATTCTATAATCTATTACAGCAAATTGTGGTGCACTATTCCATCACGCTGATTGCCGCCGCCTTGTCTCCTGACAAGCTGCTAAAATGAGCATAAGAATTATACAGAATATTATTTTTACCCATTTAAAAAAGTATTTCTGACTATATTTTAGTCAATTCAATTTTAAAAATTATTTTCCTCCAGCAATTGAACATTTGTCAGCATTAATTCAAAAAGCCGCTTGTCAGGAGACAAGGCGGCGGCAGCTTTCCGATGAAGAAAAAATGTTTAAAAGCTTATAAAAACGATTCATTAATTGATTCGAAATATTGAGATTGCTCATTGCTAATTTTTTAAATACATTTGTCTGAATCAATATTTTACACATGAATAAAGTTTTTAAAGATGCCATGTCAGCAATACATGATATAAAAGACGGCGCTACCATTATGCTTGGCGGCTTCGGGCTTTGCGGCATACCGGAAAATTCTATCGCCGCTTTGTATGAAAAAAATGTACATCAACTGACCTGCATTTCCAATAATGCCGGCGTAGATGATTTTGGCCTCGGCATTTTATTGAAAAGAAAACAGATCAAAAAAATGATGAGCAGTTATGTTGGTGAAAATGCAGAGTTCGAGCGGCAATTACTCAGCGGCGAAATGGATGTGGACCTGATTCCACAGGGCACACTTGCCACGCGCATTCAAATGGCAGGCATGGGCATCCCGGCTTTTTTTACACCGGCAGGTTACGGCACCGAGATCGCTGAAGGAAAAGAAGTGCGTGAATTCAATGGCAAAAAATATCTAATGGAAATGGCGCTGCACGCGAATTTCGCCATCGTAAAAGCCTGGAAAGGCGATTCATTGGGCAATCTTGTTTTTCGCAAAGCCACCAGGAATTTTTCTACATCAATGGCGAGAGCCGGCGATATAACGATTGCTGAAGTTGAAGAATTGGTAGCGCCTGGCGAACTGGAAGCGGATTGTGTGCATGTACCCGGCATTTATGTACATCGCATTTTCCAGGGAAAAAATTATGAAAAACGCATTGAAAGAAAAACAGTTCAAATAAATAAAAATTAGTATTTTTTTGGGCCGGGCAACATGTCTTTGAGCATCATCGTTGCGCCTGTCTCTATGACCATAGAGACCGCTTACTTTAAACGCTTTGTTCTTTGGGCATCAAAAAAAATTCATATAAAACTTTTAAATAAAAAATATGGCTTTAGATAAATTTGGAATCGCAAAACGCATTGCACAGGAATTAAAAGATGGCATGTATGTAAACTTAGGAATCGGCATACCAACCCTTGTCGCGAATTTTATACCCGAAGGCATAACCGTTATTTTACAAAGTGAAAACGGTATTCTTGGAATGGGTCCTTACCCGACTGAAGAAAACATTGATGCCGATCTCATCAATGCCGGCAAAGAAACAATCACAGAAATTCCGGGAAGTGTATTTTTCGACAGCGTTGAAAGTTTTGGAATGATCCGCGCCGGAAAGATAGACCTGACCGTTTTGGGCGCTATGGAAGTCAGCGAAACCGGTGATATTGCGAATTGGAAAATCCCGGGGAAAATGGTAAAAGGTATGGGCGGCGCTATGGATCTTGTAGCAAGTGCACGAAATATTATTGTGGCCATGCAGCATACCAATCCAAAAGGTGAAAGTAAATTATTGCCTGCCTGCACATTGCCTTTAACAGGTGTACACTGCGTGAAAAAAATTGTTACAGACCTCGCTGTAATGAGCGTAACCGATGATGGTTTTGTTTTGCTGGAACGCGCGCCTGGCGTGACTGTAGAAGAAATTAAAAGTAAGACAAAAGGAAAATTGATTGTGCCGGATGAAGTACCGGAAATGGAATTATAATGGTTAATTGTTAATTGTTAATGAAAGACAATGCACCAACTAATTGTTAATGGTTAATTGTAAATGGTAAATTATTAATGAAGGAAAATGTAGTGAAAAATAAGAGTTTTTTGTTTGCTATAAGTATAGTCAAACTATACCAATATTTATGTGAAAGCCACAAAGAATATGTATTATCAAAACAACTATTACGAAGCGGTACCAGCGTAGGTGCTTTAATACGGGAAGCAGAACATGGCGAAAGCAAAATTGATTTTAAACATAAAATGGGTATTGCACAAAAGAAATCAATGAAACAATTTACTGGCTGGAATTATTATGGCAAACAGAATATTTGACAGATCAACAATTTGAAAGTATAAATAACAATGCCATTGAAATCATTAAACTAATCACCGCAATTTTAAAAACCACGAAACTAAACATCACTAACCATTAACCACTAACCATTAATCATTAACAATTAACCATTATGAAAACCGATCTTTCCTGGAAAACCCTCTCCTCCGAATATCTTTTTAAAGAAGATTGGTTCACTGTCCGCAAAGATGTATGTGAACGCAATGACGGAAAAATCATTGATCCATATTATGTATATGAATTTCCGGATTGGGTAACTGCGTTGCCCATCACTGAAGAAGGAAAAATAATTCTTATCCGCCAATACCGTCATGCATTGGGTGAAGTATGTATTGAATTGCCGGGCGGTTGTGTTGACCCAAAAGATAAAACACTGGAAGATGCCGTGCGCCGTGAAATGCTGGAAGAAACCGGCTTTGCTTTTGAATCAGTTCATCTCCTGGGAAAAATTTCTTCCAACCCTTCTACCAATAATAACCTGATGCACATGTTTATCGCAACCGGCGGTAAAAAAATCCAGGATCAGGAAATGGATAGCAACGAACAGATCGAAGTTTTTGAAGTGGATTTCGAAGAACTGGAAAAGCTGGTCAATGAAAAACGCATCATGCAATCCATGCATTTAAGCACGATATTTTATGCATTGCGCTATTTAAATAAAATTGAATTTTTGAAATCCTGATCATATCTTTTCCATACCTACATCGGCAACCAGGAAAACGCTTCCGCAAACTAAAATAATATCTTCCTTATGCGCATGCGCCATGGCTGCCTGCATGGCTAAGGAAGCATTGGGAAATGCATTTCCTTCCAAACCAATTGCAGCAGCCTTTTCGGCAAGTTGTTCTGCCGGCATAGCGCGCGGAATGGAGGCTTTGGTAAAATAATAATTGGCAGTTTTCGGTAAAGCATTTAAAATTCCATACGTGTCTTTATCATTCACCATCCCAAAAACAATATGAATTTTATTGTAATGAAAATATTCCAGTTGTTCTTTTAAAGCATTGATACCATCGGCATTATGCGCAACGTCAAGAATGATATCCGGCGATGAATGAATTTTTTCCCACCGGCCATGCAGGCCTGTACTTTTTTTAACCTGTGATAAACCTTTTTTTATTTGTGCAGTTGAAATTGAAAATCCACATAATTGTAATTGGTGTATGGTTTCCAACACAGGCAAAATATTTTTTACCTGGTAAATACCGGTGAGATCCAACAAATATTTTTCATGTTCATTGGAGATTGAATCAACAATTGTCATTTCTAAAAAATGATCTTTGTATTGCCAGTCTTCCACGTATCTTATTTTGGCTGCCCGAAAAAATGGTGCATTTTTTTTCATGGCCATATTTTCAAAAACAGGCATCGTTTCGGGATTCATTTCACCCACCACAATCGGTACATTTTCTTTGATGATGCCCGCTTTTTCACCGGCGATTTCGGTGAGTGTATTCCCTAGCAAATTTGTATGGTCATAGCCGATTTGTGTAATTACGGAAACTAAAGGCGTAATAATATTTGTACTGTCCAAACGCCCGCCCAGCCCGGTTTCTATGATAGCAATATCAATATTATTTTTTGCAAAAAAATCGAATGCCATCGCAACAGTGATCTCAAAAAAAGAAGGTTCTATGATATCAATTTGTGGTTTTATTTTTTCTATAAAATCCACTACAAAATCTTCACTGCACATTTCTCCATCAATTCGAATTCTTTCCCTGAAATCTTTTAAATGCGGTGAAGTATATAAACCGGTTTTATAATTTGCGGCCTGTAATACAGAAGCGATAATATGGCTTACAGAACCTTTCCCATTTGTGCCGGCAATATGAACACATTTTATTTTTAGTTGGGGATTGCCAATGGCTTCACAAAGGGCAACAATATTTCCCAGATCTTTTTTATACGCAGCAGTTCCCACGCGGCTAAACATAGGCAACTTCGCATACATATAATCCAAAGTTTCCGTGTACGTCATGGAAGCAAAACTAACCTTTGGGATTTTCAAATTTGATGACAACAGTTCCGCTTTGAGTTTCAGTGCCTTTGGAGAATTTCAACAACCTGGCTTTTTTCAAAGCAATATCATTAATATCTTTAAAAGGACTTCCCTGGTTGATGGAAACATTGGTCACATTTCCATCAGCATCTACAGAAACATTTACGATTACCTTGCCGCCGTATTTATAGGTATCTTCAAAACGTGCGCTGCTACTAATTTTACGTCCTGAAAGACCACTGTTGATATTGATGCCTGCATTCCCTTTTCCGCCATTCCCGGTATAACTGTCTGAGTTCGGATTACCATTTGGTTTCCCCTGGTCACCAGTGCCGCCGGCAATTCCCTGGTTACGTGAATTATTATATGTGTCCGCATTATTTCCACCATTTTCTTTATTAGTGCCGCCACTATAAACAGCTTTTGGCTTAGGCGGAGAAGGCGGCGTTTTTACCGGTACAACAGTTGATTTTTTATTGGAAACAGCGTTATCTGTATTTACATTTTTCTTTACGGAAGGATTTGGAGAAGTTTTAATTGCAGGTGATGACATGTCATTATTTTCTGCAACTTCTTTCTGTGTTTCAGCCACTGATGATTGCGATGGCGGCGGGTTTGAATTGGTTTGTGTAGCCATCGAAGGTTCACCAGGAATTTGTGGTGCCACATCGCCAAAACCTGTTTCACTATTTCCTAAATTCACTTCAATGCCTTCACTCGCAGGCGGTGGTGGTATTTGTGGAATCGTCCAGCTCACCAAAAAAAACACGAGAAAGAATGCACCCAATACGGAAAGCGTGAGAAAAAAAGCTTTCGTGTTTTTTTGTTTTTCAAATTGCTGCTGTTCAAAATTTTCTTTGGACATAGTCATTGTTTAACTGTACAAATATAGTTTGTTGAAATTAAAATCTATGTTATAAAGATGCATCTGCTCACCAATTACATATTTTACCAAAAATATATTTACCGCCAGTTACCTAACCAGAAAAAGTAAGGCCGGTAATTAACTGCATGTTATCAATATAAATGAAAAAATTATAACGCAAACAAGCAGGAAACAGTTTACATTTCAATTTCTTTTGCAGAGCTAACACATTCGGTTTAATTTTGCAAAAAATTTGCAGGTGGAAACGAAAAGGAAAGACATAGAAAATATAAATGATATCAAGGCATTTGTCAATGAATTTTATGGCAAAGTGCAAAAGGATGAATTGATCGGGCCGATCTTTAATGAGCGCATTGAGGGGCGCTGGCCTGCACACCTTGCAAAAATGTACACTTTCTGGGAAACGATTTTATTGGGCAATCACACATACTTTGGTAGTCCTTTCCCGCCACATGCAACATTACCTGTGGAGCAAAAACATTTTGAACGCTGGTTAAAATTATTCCGCGAAACTATCGAACATTTATTCGAAGGTGAAATGGCTGATGAAGCAAAGTGGCGTGCGGGAAAAATGGCACAGATGTTTCAGTTTAAGATCAAACATATTCAAAACAATCCCGGAAAAAGCCTGGTTTGATTTTATAAAATAAATTTAAAATTTACTTTCATTTTGACATGGTAAAAAAGCAATTTACACAAGGAGCAATTCCAATTTCTCTTTCGCTGGATCCGACGCTTGAGGCCACAAATATTTCCAGGAAAATACCGCCAGATAAAAAAAGGCTTGTTCCTGTATCGCTGATTGCCATTGGCATTGCGATCTGTATCAGTTTCATTGCAAAGTTTTTAATTAACCTGATCTACTTTATTACAAACCTTTCTTTTTATGGAAATACTACTGTAGAACATATAACGCCTGTTGGAAACACGTTAGGAATTTGGGTAATTTTTATACCAACTATTGGTGGACTTATTGTCGGCTTTATGGCTTTATACGGATCAAAAGCGATAAGAGGTCATGGCATTCCTGAAGCCATGGAACAAATTCTTACGAATCAAAGTAAGATCAAACCTACGATTACTTATTTAAAGCCATTATCATCCGCCATTGCGATAGGAACGGGCGGGCCATTTGGTGCGGAAGGACCAATCATTGCAACGGGTGGTGCATTGGGTTCTACGCTGGGACAATTATTAAAAATTTCCCATAACGAACGAAAGATTTTATTGGCTTCAGGTGCATGTGCGGGTATGGCCGCGATCTTTGGAAGTCCACTCGCAGCAATATTCCTGGCGATTGAATTATTATTATTTGAGTTTTCACCCCGATCAATAATTCCAGTTGCACTTGCTTGTATCACGGGCGCAGCGGGTCATCATTTTTTATTTGATGCTAACCCGGTTTTTGAGATGAAAGGCTTTATGGCACCTCCATCAAACACTGCTTTATTCACATATAGTATCCTTGGAATTGTGATGGGATTTATTTCAGTATTGACTACAAAAATTGTTTATTTTATAGAAGATGTTTTTGAAAAATTACCTATTCACTGGATGTGGTGGCCAGCCATTGGCGGTTTGTTTGTTGGTTTTATTGGCTACCTGAATCCTTCAACATTAGGTGTTGGTTATGAAAATATCACGAATATTCTTTCAGGTAATTTAGCGTTGAATGTAGTAGTGTCATTATGTTTTTTAAAATTTATTTCCTGGGCGTTGGCGCTTGGCAGTGGTACATCAGGAGGAACACTTGCTCCATTGCTCACCATCGGTGGTGCCGCAGGAATTTTATTGGCAACTTTGACGCTGAATATTTTCCCCGGCTCGGGAATTAGCATACCACTTGCTGCATTGGTTTGCATGTCGGCCATGTTTGCAGGCGCTTCCCGCGCATTGATCACATCAATTATTTTTGCCCTTGAAGTTACGGGACAATCCGTTGCGTTGCTTCCACTTTTATGTTCTTGTACCGCGGCTTATTTCATTTCATTTTTCCTGATGGAAAATACCATCATGACTGAAAAAATTACCCGTCGTGGAGTGAAAACACCGGATTCATTTGAGCCGGATATTTTAGAAACAATTTCTGTATCACAAGTGATGAATGAAAATGGCGTTGTGCTGAGTGATGAAAATACAATTAGTGAATTGCGCCAATGGCTGCAAAGAGAACCCGATTATCTCAGTAATTATTTTATCATTGTCGGTGCCAATAATTCGTTCCGTGGAATCATTAGTTCTTCGAGTTTGTTTGGTAATCACCAGGATGAAAGCAAACCTGTTTCTTCATTAATAAAACGCAAACACACTTCTATTGGCAGTCATCAAACTTTAAGAGATGCCGTGGAAATGATGGCTAAAGAAAACCTGGATATACTGCCTGTGGTGTCCAATGAAAACAACCTTGCAGGCATGTTGTCCTACAAGAATATTATTTCCTCCTATAAAGCGGATATGGAAAATAATACACGCAAAAAGCCGGTGATCTCTTTGAAAAGAAGCGGCCTTAAAATGCTGGTGCATGGACAGAAATTGCGTGATTTTATGCGCGGGGATTCTTAATTACTTATTTGCAGAATCAATCATCATCTTTTATCACCGTTTGCTTTACAAATGCAGCCCGCTTTGGCGCAGGCATTTTTGAATCAATGCCTTTTACTGCTTTCCAAATTACTTCACTGAATTCATCATCGGGCACAGCATCTTCTTTTGAAAAATTGAATTTTTCGCTTTTACGCTGCCAGGCATTTTCTCCCGTATTTTTTTCATCCAGGTCCACCTGCAAAGGCTTTGCATTGTATGTAGTAAGATCGGGCGTTGATTGAAAACACCGCCACATGGATGGCGATCCTGCATCATATTGGCTCATCGGCGGAATACCTAAAATCAATTCAATAGTGCGTAACACTGAAGTTGTTGAATACATAGTATGATCCACAAAATTGCGCTTTACAAAACCACCTGCAACATAGGCTGTGCTTCTATGTGCATCTACATGATCCGGCCCATCCTGTGCATCATCTTCAACAATAAAAACAACACTTTCTTTCCATACAGGGCTTTTACTTAAATGATCTATAAACATACCTACAGATATATCATTATCTGCTAAATAAGAAAATGGCGTATAATTTCCCTTCCTTAAACCAGCCGTATGATCATTTGGAAATCGTATTGAATTAAAATGTGGCAGTGCATTGATAGCAACCAAAGAATCAAAATCTTTTTTCCATTCATTGAAACGAACGGTGTCTCTTACCGATAAATCCCAACCCGTAAAATGCGTACATAAATGATCTTTTAAAACAGGAATGTTTGGTTTATAATCATCGGCAAACTCACCATACGTTCTGTAACTAACTCCGGCCCTTTCATAATAATTCCAAATAAAACCACCTTTATTATTTGCAATATCACGCCCCCCTTCTCCATCATAATCGCCACCGCGGCCACCATAACTTGTGGGCCATGTTTTTTCCAAATAATCATCTGCATAACCGCCCAGGCTCCAGTTGTGGCCATCTGCACTCACTTCAGCATTCACATAAAAATTATCCAGCAATACAAATTCATTGGCCAGCGCGTGTAGATTGGGTGTAATTTTTTCACCAAATAAACAAAGGCTTGCATCACCATTTCCTTTGGGCATATCGCCCAGCACCTGGTCGTAGGTCCTGTTTTCTTTAATGATATAAAACACATATTTTATCGGGGAAATATCGCCAACTTTTTCGGGGACTGGATTATTTTTTTCACCTGCCGATTCAAGCTCTTTGTTTTTATTATAAGGTGTATTTTTATATACCTGTTGCGAATAAACGCTCAATAATTCTTTAGTTGGTATAGGGATGATACTTAAAGTGCCTTTAAATAAACCGCCAATATACCATGCAACATTATCACCCGTTTGATAACCAATTTTTGAACGTGTTTTGAATGGATCAAATTCCGCATTCGACATTGAAGTAAAGCCTTTTCCATTTGCTACAAATATTTTATTATTCACAACCCGCACGCAGGTTGGATACCAGCCCACAGGTATAAAACCTTTGGATATACTGTTGCCCGGCTTGCTTACATCAAAAACTGCCAAACAATTATTATCTGCATTGGCAATATATAAAGTTTTTTCATCGGCACTTAACGCAACACTGTTCGTTGTAGAACCTGCTCTTGAATCAGGATACAACGCAGCATTCAAGGTTTCAAGCAGTTTTCGTTTTTTAATATCAATCACAGAAACACTGTTATCATTGGCATTGGCAACATACAAATATTGCCCGCTCTTTGATAAACACATATCATTTGGATGATCACCAACAGTAATACTGTCTATTAATTTTCTTGTAATGGTATTGAATACTTTTACATTATCGCCGCCCCACACAGAAATATATAATTCATTTTTACCGGGTGATAATAAGCAGGTGTATGCTTCAGCGCCCAATGCATCCTGCTGAATAATTTTTTTTGAATGCATATCAATAACATAGAGACTATTATTATCTTTTGTTACTACATACATTAATTGCTTTGCATCATCCACATCTATACCAGTGGGAGAAATTCTTACCGGCCATGCATCGCCTAAAATAAAACTGTCTTTTAAAAGCAGTTTATTATTGATGATGGCATATTTTAAAATGCGATTATCATTACCTCCGGAAGCAAATAAATATTTTTCATCAGCGCTGAATTTTAAACCCATCCACGATTTTGGAATATCAATACTGTCCAATCTTTTTTCATTTTTTACGTCAATCAACTGGATGCTTTGTGTACTTTGCCCATTGTTGGTAATAGCCATGTATTTTTTTGAAGATGACACCGCAATATTTAATGGCAGGTCGCCGAGTTGCAGGCTTTTACCGGCGGGCGTTAAACTCCATCCGTTGGGAAGTAAAACAGGATCGGGTAAATTTACTTGTTGTGATAGACCTTTGATGGAACAAAACAGCAGCAGGATAATGATTGCTTTCTTTCTTATAAATTTCATAGTATAAAATTACAAAGAATTCAATGAAATTAATTAAAAAAGAAAAAGCAATATGTGAAAGGAAGTCGCCAAATATTTTTGAAAATTGAGGGAATATATTATTAATTATTAAAAATTGGATTGTACTAACAACAATTAAAAAAGTATAACGATAAATGGTTGATTTTCACGTACGGTATTTTTTGTTGGATGGCGTGTTATAATATAAATTTGCGTCTAGCGATAATATTTTTAGACCATTTTACAAATAGATATAACAGAAGAAACGATGAAAAAACAAGTAGGATTTATATTTGTCCTTTTAACTTACATTCTTACATGGTCTGTAGAAATTCCAATGGCCTTAACCAAACATGGATATGCAACCATAAATATTTCAAAGGGGCTTCAAACAATTTGTACCCTTTCACCAGGAATTATAGCCATCATACTCACAGCAATTTATTTTGGAAAAAACAGTCTAAGTTCATTATTTAAAGCAATTGTAAAATGGAGAGTGAAATTTAAATGGTATATAATAATAATTATTTTGGGTATTGCTTTATGTGGACTGTCATTACTAATCTTTAATTGGTTAACCGGACAAAGTATTAAGCCTGACCAACCATATAATTTTATTTTTTACTTTATATTAATTCTTCCTTTAAGTGCATTTTGGGAAGAGATTGGTTGGCGTGGTTTTTTACTTCCCGTTTTACAAGAAAAATATACTGCAATAAAAAGCAGTATAATCATTGGTTTTGTTTGGGGGTTATGGCATTTGCCTATCTATCTTGCTTTAAACCCATACGGAGATAAAACAATTATTTTCTTTCTTATGATGTTCATCGGATGTTTTGCTCTTTCTATCATTGCCACATACCTTTATAATTCCACTAAGGGCAGCCTTCTTACATGCATACTATTTCATAATGCAATCAACACAAGTGCCGCATACTTTTATGGAAATATAAAAGGTGAAGAATTAAGACCATTGCTAATTTGGATTTTGTTATTAATAGTTTCGGCAGTAATTATTTTTTTTAAAACAAAAGGAAGTTTAATTGAAAATGAACAACCTATAATGATCAATACTACCGCTAACAAAAGTATGGCGGCGAGCAGGGCTTCACGATGAAACAATCGGCTGTAGTTCGCTATCAGCAGCGGTTCCGGCGGACGAATACCTATTTGGATTTTGTTATCTTGTACTTTAGTTTTTCAATCGGCTTCAGTTCCTGGGCTTGACCAGCATTGAATCCCCTGCCTGCATCAATACTCAACGTTAATGCCAATGCTAACAGACTTCCGTTTTCAATCAATATTCAGACTCATTCAATATTATCTATAAAACATTTGTTTCAGTAAATATAAGATTATATATTTGTTGACTAATCAGTCAGTCAATAAATGTCCCCGAGAGAAAAAAATAAAAATGAGCAAGTCCGCCAGGCAAGCATTCAAAATATAGTTAATACGGCGGCGAAGCTCTTCATAGAAGTTGGATACCTCAATGTAACCATTGAGCAAATTGCCAGGCGAGCTAATATTTCAAAAGGTTTATTATACAATTACTTTTCTGGAAAAGAAGAACTTCTCAAGCACATCATAGACCAAATCCTTTTAGAAATGTCTGAGTTTTCAAAGCAAATATTAAATACTCAAAACCCTTCCTTAAAAATAAGACTTATAATAAAAACTACTTTTAAATTATTAAAAGAAAAGTCGGAGTTCTGGCAAACTGTAATGCCAGTAATTACTCAAAAAGCAATTTCAGAAAAAATGATGCTGAATTTAAGGCAAATTTTTATGTCATTAACGCAAGATATGATACAAACATTTAAGGCTGGCCGTGTTAAAAATGCTGAAATGGAAGCTTACCAATTAGGTGCGTTAATGGATGGAATAGCTTTACATTATTTCTATTTTTCTGAGAATGAATATCCTCTCGATAAACTAGAAAAAGCATTACTTACTAAATATTCAAAAATTCTAAAAAATGAACAATAAGAACATATTAATTTCAGGAGCTGGAATTGCAGGTGTAACACTTGCATTTTGGTTAAAAAAATTTGGTTTTAACCCGACAATAATTGAAGCTTCGCCGATATTGCGTGAGGGTGGTTATGCAATTGATTTTATGGGAGCAGGTTTTGATGTGGCTGAAAAAATGAACATTATTTCTGATTTAGAAAAAGCCGACCTTAATATTTCAAATGTCGCATTTGTGGACAAGGACAATATTGAAAAAGGTAGTATGAACTATCAAAAAATCAAAAAAGTTCTTAAAAATAGAGCATTCACTATACTTCGTAGTGACTTGGCAAAAGTTATTTACAACTCTCTTGACAAAGAAACCGAAATTATTTTTGGCGACACCATAAAACAAATTGAACAAGATGAAGAAAAAGTTAGTGTAACATTTAAAAGTGGTTTAACACGTTCGTTTGACTTGCTTGTTGGTGCAGACGGTTTGCATTCTAATGTTAGGAATTTAATTTTTGGCGAAGAATCTCAATTTGAAAAATATTACGGCTATTATACTTCTTCTTTTACAATGAATAATTTTTCTAATGAAGGAAGAGCATTTTCAATGTTTAATGTGCCTAATAAACAAGTCGCTGTTTATACAATTAGTAAAGATAAAGCTGCATCATTTTTTATTTTCACTTCACCCGAAAAATTAATTTATGAGTATCACGACATCGAAAAACAGAAGCAAAATCTGAAAAACGAATTTATGAATGCAGGTTGGAAATGTTCCGAAGTACTTTCAAGAATTGACACCACGTCGGATTTTTATTTTGACTCAATTAGCCAAATAGAAATGGAACGTTGGAGCAAAGGAAGAATTTCTTTGGTAGGCGATGCTTGTTATTGTCCGTCACTGTTATCAGGCAAAGGTTCGACACTTGCTATGGTTGGTGCTTATATTCTTGCAGGAGAATTGAAACTTGCAAATGGAAATTATAAATCCGCTTTTGCTGAATACGAGGACTTTTTCAAACCATTTATTGACAAGAAACAAAAATCGGCACAATCATTTGCAAAATCTTTTGTTCCAAAAAGTAATTTCGGCATTTGGTTGAGGAATAAAGCATTTCAGTTAATGTCTTTTCCTCTTTTCACGAATATATTATTCAATCAGTTTAAAGACAAGGGACTAAATCTAAAAGAGTACTAACCAGCACTGGCTATAACATGAACTGTGTAAAAAACCAAATAAAATTTCAACTTTTTTAAGGCCTGGTTGAACAATAATTCGGTTGATACATAGTACCGTTTTAAAGTTTATTACACACTGCTATTTTAATACTTGATTTCCAGTTTTCCATTGGCACTTAGCAGCTCATACAATGCCTTGCAGGCATCGTTCGTTTTGATGGCATTCATGGCGCACAACTTGACCCGATCTTTTCGGGTTAATAAAACATCACGTAAGTTTTTAGCCGCCATGTTTATACCCTGGATTTCCCATGGATACTGCTCCCGCTACTAAATTCAAAAAGGCGACCATAGTAAAGAAGTATTTTGGAATCCTCTCCATTGCTTAATTCCTATTAGAAGAATTGACTTTTACATATTTCATATTCGCGTTATAATTTTTGAATCAAACTTTTTCATAAAACACAAAAGTCAAGGTTTAAAAAAGATTGTTGTATAAAAAAAGTAGTGTATATTAGCGGAAATACAAATGTTGTATGCTGTACTTATAATTGTTTTAATTTTAATAATTTTATTATTTATTTCTATTAATACTCCTCCAAACACCTGTAATTTTTTAGAATCAGTGTAACGTTATAAACAATGTAATCATGTATTACAAAAGCTGCTTCCTGGTATTTTACGTTTTTCTGTGTGCTTTAAATTTAAATGCACAACAACAGGCAGATAATTTAAATTATCGCTACTGTTATTCACCCCATAATAAAAGTGATGTAAGTTCTAATGGAGATATTCTTTTTTATATAAGTTCGTTCGATGAAAAAGATATTACTAAAACATTCTTTTCGGTCACTAAAAAAGATGGGAGTGAATTTACAAAAGAGAAAATCATTTTCACACTTAACCAGCCATGGCCTTCAGGGCAAATATTAGATATTAGTATGCATGGTTCTTCCGCTCAACTAACATATAGTGCTTTTATGAAGGGAAAGGATTCCGTTAGCGTGTTTGCCAGTCGCACAAATAACGGTATCACTGAAACTGCAGGGCCAATTACCATTTACTGCTCAATGGGTAAAAGCAATCTTCTTTTCCAGTTGAAGTGTGAATTAAAAAATAATATCCATAAAGACACCTCAAAGCAAGTGCCCGTAACAAATAATATAAGTTATGGAAGTGACATTGTTTCAAAGATCATTATCAGCACAACGGGACCAAAAGAAACCGTCATTAAAGCTGAATTGTTGAAGAACCATATCTGCCCGAATAAGGATGTATTGTATCTTATAGACAGCTACAACCCTTCCATAACAGGCAGCGGAACGGTGCAGAAAGGCACTGTTGTAAATTTGCCGCCTTTCCCCGGTATTTCTTCAGTGCAAAAAGAAAAATATGCAGCGCAGTTTTTCCAGGATAACGATACAGATAGTACGCAAAGCAAATTGTTTCTACAGAGAAGTACTAACGTCACCAGGCTTATAGAATATATCAACACGAATAATCTTTCAAACATAAAAGATGAAGCCGACAGTATCAGGGATATATTATTAAAATTATCTGCTGTAATTAGCAACGGGCAAGATATCGCTTACAACATCAGGATGGCCACGGCAATAACAATTAATGATGAACTGAATTCCATTTCATATATTCTTACTTATCAAACTATTTCTAACATCAACCGCGGCTTGTATAATGCAGACAATGAAATATTGCAGGCTTATACACAAGATCTTGAAGGTTTTCTTTCTACATATACTTCCGCTTCTATTCATCAACAAGATGATTTAAATGAAAGCTTTGCATTTGCCAAAGGGCCGCAGATTTCTTTGGGTATGAATGAAATAGATCAACAAGAAAATAAGGGCGCAGATGGAGACAATGGTTTACGCCAGATTTATTTTTTTATTACAAAATACGATGCAAAGGGTAAGCCCATTACCGCAGACTCATCGGTGGGAGATCTTTACAGGATTTATTGTGTTACGCCGGCTGATTATTTCAAATTCAAATTGCATAAGAGGGATCTCAACGTAATATCTGCTTCGCGTTGCCAGGACCTGGCATCTACATCTTCAAAGAACCTGGCAGGGACTAAATATTATTTTATCGCGGTTTTAGCTAGTACCAATGAAATTGTAAATGACGAAGGTGCCTGGAATATCGGTGTAATTACCAAACAGGATAGTGAGAAATATCCCTATAGTTTTACCATTAATGTAACCAAATAAGCAACGATGAAAAACGTGCTGAATTCAAAGATTGCTTTTTTATCCGCCTTGTTTTCTGCGGGCGGTGCAGCACTTACAAGAATATTTGTAACCAGCAATATCGGCTGGGATGTTACGGCTATAACCTGGGTATTATCATTACTTATCAGTTTGTTTGTTTCTGCCTTTTTCCAGTCAAAAGCAAAATTAAAGATCAAACTTATTATTAGCAGTATTCTGCTGGTGCTTACGTTGGTCAGTTTCGGGATATACATGAATAAGGCAACTTCACTTGTTTGTGGATTTCAAACCTTTAACGACACAGATGCAACCCAGCAAATAATACTGGCTTCGCCATCTGATTATACAGAAGATGCCGATATATTTGTGAAGTATCATCCGCGGCTGAGGAATGATGCCTGTGCATTGCTTGATTCTTTCGGAAGGGTAAACACCGATGTGTGGACGCAGAAAGGCCTGGGCAATTCAAAGAAAGAACTCATGCTTACATACATCTTCTTCGTTGTATTCTTTGTTGCCTGCATTACTTATCTTTCTGAATACTTATCAAGAAAAATCAGGGTAAAGCGTGCATCAACCGCCGATAAATAAATCTTCACGCAGTTTTTATTTCTTATGAGCAAGTGCGTTTAGTGTTTAACATCAGCAACGCCGCTTCCATGTCAAATGCATTCTCCCAATACTTTATAAAAAAGTCAGCCGCCGCATAATAAAGTATTTAATCTAAAAAATTATCAATCATTTTTCAGTACATTACCTACTTTAACTGACTATTGCATCCTGACAAAAAAGTTTAATGAAAAAATTCATTGCGACATTTTCATTTCTTCATATTTTGACATTTTCATTTGGACAAACTGTTGGAGTTTCTTCGATTATTTATCTAATAACGCAAACAAAAAAAATTATCAAAATCTGGTTCGGCTGTGGTACGGAACAAACAAGATAAAATTTCAAAAACAGAAAATTTCAAAGAAAAGGCAAACAGCGTGTCAAAAGAAATTTCACATAGAGACTTACTTAAGGTGGGCCGAATAATGCCTATGCCTACAACAGTCGCATGGCAGTAATTTGGCCACCTGTAAAAATATTTCATGGTTCATTAAAAAATCATAATTTTATATAATAAAAAATAAATGTTATGGGTTCACAATTAATACAAAGTAAACTTTGGGGACAACGTCCTAATGATTGGGCAACCGTGCAGGAGCCCACCGGAAATTCAGGCTATGAATATGCACTTCATTTTCTTCAACCAAAACCATCGGATAAAATGCTGGATATCGGTTGCGGCTCGGGATTTTTTGCAAGCCTCGCGGCAAAGACAGGTGCAGATGTAACCGGGTTTGACGCTACACAGCAATTAATTGAAGAAGCAAAATTGCGGAATTCTTCTATAAAATTTTTGACAGGCGAGATGGAAGAACTCCCATTTGACGACAATTCATTTGATATTGTTACCGGGTTTAATTCATTTCAATATGCATCTGACGTTAAACATGCATTCAACGAAGCAAAACGTGTTTTAAAAGAGAAAGGAAAATTGGTTGTAATGATTTGGGGCGACAAAGAAGATTGTGAAGCAGCCACCTATTTAAAAGCTGTGGGAAGTTTAATGCCACCTCCACCACCTGGTGCCCCCGGCCCTTTTGCATTAACCGAAAATCATTTGCTGGAAAATGTTTTAGAAGAAATGGACTTACGAATTTTATGCTGCAATGATGTTGATTCCATTTGGGATTACCCTGATGTTGAAACTGCTATAAAAGGTTTGCTTTCTGCGGGGCCTGCTTCAAAAGCCATTGAAAATGCAGGATATGAAAAAGTTTATTCCTCAGTTCTGGATGCTATTCAACCGTATATCAAAAGCAATGGGCGCGTTGTATATAAGAACAAATTCAGGGTAGTAATTTCAGAAAAATAACTTCCTAAAGATTAATAAACTACTGCCAATAATAACTAAGGTTTCGTTTTGCCCAACGGGCAAGAAATGAAACCATAGTTGAACGAAACCGGATAGATTTAGGTTATGGATTTGTCAAAAAAGATTTCCTTGATTATTATACTGGCAGAGAATTGGCATTTTTATTTTGCTGACTGAAAGTTACTTCTATATAGTGTTTCATAACATAAATTTTATTTTGGCGACAAACCTCCCCCTACCCATCGTTTTAAAAACTTCTTCTCTAAATATTTGTATTTCTTAGGGCTGTCGCTTGACTTGACACATTATTCTTTAATTTTTGACGCAAGAGTTGTACCGACAATAGGTCAATTGACTTCTACAAATCATCGATTATTTTCAATCATGAATATTCAACCAAAACAAGACTCAACTTCTTATATTAATTACATTACAGAAATTCATAAAATTGCAAGCGAACTTAATATACCTCGTGAAAAAATTGAATATTTTTTGTTTATTGGAAAATAGTTTTTCAGCAGCCAATTGATATGCTGCTAAATGAACAGAAAGTACAAGTGTCATCGCTACGGTCGTAGAGACAAGCGCAATGAAGTTGCTCAAAGAAAAATAGTAGGTTACCAAAAAATACTACTCAACATTAATCTCCCCGATTAATAATAAGTATTCATTGTCATAAAAAAATTTGTTACCCTGTAGATAAAACGTATTTATCTCAATCATAAAGTTATATAATCAAACAGCAGAATGATGTAATTTTGCAGCACAAATTATCTATATGCCAGATTCTATTGAAAGCGCCATTGAAGATATCAAACAGGGGAAACTGATCATTGTAGTGGATGATGAAGATCGTGAAAATGAAGGGGACTTCATCACCGCTGCGGCCAATGCTACACCGGCTGTTATCAATTTTATGAGCAAGGAAGGCCGCGGCCTGATATGTACGCCCATCACGGAAAGCCGCGCAGCAGAACTGGAGCTGGATATGATGGTTTCTAATAATACAGCTTTGCATGCAACGCCATTTACCGTGAGCATCGACCTGCTCGGGCATGGCTGCACGACCGGTATCAGTGCGCATGACCGCAGCAAAACCATCCTTTCCCTGATTAATAAAAAAACAAAACCGGCAGACCTGGGCAGGCCGGGACATATTTTTCCCCTTCGCGCAAAAGATGGTGGTGTACTCCGCCGGACCGGGCATACAGAAGCAACGGTGGACATCGCGCGGCTGGCTGGCTTCGATCCTGTTGGAGTACTCGTGGAAATTATGAATGAAGATGGCACGATGGCCAGGTTGCCGGAACTCGAAATCATTGCCAAGAAATTTGATCTCAAAATCATTACCATCAAAGACCTCATTGAATACAGGCTGAAATCAGATTCGCTGATCGAAGAAATTGTAGAAGTGAATATGCCCACAAAATATGGCAGTTTTACCCTTCATGCATTTAAAGAAAAAACCACGGGTGGTGAACATTTAGCGCTCACAAAAGGTAAATGGGAAGTTGGTGAACCTGTCCTTACACGCGTGCATTCCAGTTGCTTTACAGGCGACATCCTGGGGAGTTTCCGTTGCGATTGCGGCGATCAGTTGCATACTGCTATGCAAATGGTAGAAAAGGAAGGAAAGGGTGCGATCCTGTATATGAACCAGGAAGGCCGCGGGATTGGTTTAGTCAATAAATTAAAAGCGTATAAATTACAGGAAGAAGGCATGGATACGGTGGAAGCCAATCTCTACCTGGGTTTTGGCATGGACGACCGGGATTATGGCGTGGGTGCACAAATTCTCCGCCACCTGGGAATCACCAAATTAAAACTCATGACTAACAATCCTAAAAAACGCGCAGGCCTGATGGGTTATGGTTTGGAAATCGTGGAAATCATTCCCATTGAAATTAATTCTAATCCGCATAATGAAGTTTACCTCAAAACAAAAAGAGATAAACTCGGGCATAAGATCCTTGCCGGAAAATAAATTTTTGTAAAACACCATCCCCATTATTTTTTATCATGGACAGAAATAAACCGCGCCTCGATATTGTCAATATTGTCCTGGAAGAATGCATCATTGCGTATCCTGTTTCTTCTTTTATTATCAGCTTGTACCAGCAATATATGGAGCGTGGCAGCCTGAGCAAAAAACAATTGCAGGGTTTGTACAGTAAAGCCGCGGAAATCGAAGGCATTTCACACGGAAAATTGGCAGGACTCGAAGCCATCATGAAAAGAATGAGCACGCGAAATAAATCGGACGTTCCGGTGCATGCAGAAATCATCGAAAAAGATGAAAGCACACGAATAATGTTAGATGAAATTTTGGCAAAATACCCACAACATAAAAGAGTCTTATTCCTGAAAGCAAAGTTTGAAAATGATGAACCCATTTCTCCTGCTGAAATTTCTGAATTAAAAAAGTTCAGTAATATTTTGTTGAAGAAATAAGCGTTGCGTTTTTTCCCGCAGATGAACACAGATAATATTTTGAAACAAATTATTTTTAAAAGATCAGCGAAAATCTGCGGGAATAACTTGTAGAAATCTCCCTATAATAAAGTTCAGAAAAATTTTAGAAGTGATGGTCCCGCAGAAGACGCAGATGAATGCAGATACGGTTTAATTGAGATTTAAAAAATACCAGTAAACTTAACTTTAAAAATTCCCCTGACAAATTATAGTGTGAGGTTTTTAATTTGAGCGAATGTTCCGGAGGAACATTTCATGGGTAATAAATTTTAAACAGAATTCATATCGTTCCGGAGGAACGTTTTGTGTATGCATCAAAGAAATGGATAATGAAATAAATGTTTCAAAAACTTAACATCGAAAACCGCCACTACAATAATACAGAAGTTTGAAAATCATCAATCCTTCACCTGCTCAAAAGGGATGGAAACCCCAATCCCAATCAGGCTTTTTACTTGTAAAGCAGGACTATCATTATTTTTCCCAAATAGTTTTACATCATCATCGTAAATCATATCAAGGCCATACGTAGCCGTCATAAATTTATTAATTTTAAACACCAGGAAATTGGTATAAAATAAATCCACGTTTTGCGGGTTATTCCGGTAATCTGTAAATAAATCAAGCCTGCCTTTATAACTTACATTTTTTAAAATATTCGTACTGTAATTGATGGATGCAAATGCGCCTATTTGGTTGATTGAATGCAGCCCGGGCGGAACTCCATACGCGCCTTTCGCAGATAAAGTTTTATTGCCGATATAAGTAAACCTGTTTGTCAGTGGTGAAAGAAATAAAGAAAAATTTGAAACGGGTTTATAATCAAAACCTGCCGCCAATAAAATATACATAGGTGAGATAAATGAAGATGATAAATAGGCGCTGTCGCCCACATAACCATAGCCATTGAACAATTGCGTTCGCAGGTTATATAAGCCCGATAAATAAATTTTCTTTGTAGTATCAAGTTTGTACCCGTATTTGGATAAAATATCTACGCGGTCATCGTTTTTCCGGCCACCCTGGGAAGAGGTTTTCAGGTAACCAAAATTGAAGTCAAAATTATTATCCCAGTTGTGGCGCTTGCCCCGGTTTAACATATAATAATTAAAGTAAGACACAATGGCCATGGAGAAATTATCGCCACCAGCGGCCCAATTGGATAACGAACCCTGGGCAATATTTAAATTAAACAAACCACTTCTTTTCCAAATCCAGGTGCTGGTATCAGCCGGATCTTTTTTTACTGTACGGAAAAGCTCAACCGGCACATCTTTCACAGGAATATCCACTTGCGCGAAGCCATTTACAAAAAATAAGACCAAAAAAATTGTGCAAGAGATTTTCCAAATCATAGTTTATTTCCTTTTCAAAAGCGCAAATATAAAACCCGAAAGAAAAAAATTCTGTTAACAAACTTTTTACTGCTTTCTAAAAATATAATAAGAAGCCTACATTTGCCGGATTATGCAGATACAGATATTAAAATCGAAGATACACCGGGCAGTTATTACCGAGGCAAATCTGAATTATGTGGGCAGCCTTACATTAGACGAAGACCTGATGAATGCGGCGAATTTGATTGAAAATGAAAAAATTCAAATTGTCAATGCCAATAACGGCACGCGGATAGAAACCTATATTATCAAGGGTAAAAAAGGGAGCGGCACTGTCTGCCTGAACGGTCCGGCCGCCAGGATGGGCGCGGTGGGCGATGTGGTGATCATCATTTCTTATGCAACAATGGATTTTGAAGAAGCAAAAACTTTTCAACCGGCATTGGTATTCCCAAAAGAAGGTAATAAATTATAGAAACGGTAATTGACATCACTTTTAATTATCTAACTTCATAAATTATTTCCTTTTAATTCCATATTCAACTTTTGGAAAGGTTATTGATTATGGAAAACCATCCAAAAATTATTTCAATAAAAATCAAAAAAAACAACATGAAAAAATTATTTGCTATTGGTGTATTTACTGTTGCCTGCCTTTTTCAAAATGCAGCACAGGCACAGGATACAAGCCTGGCTCCTAAAAAAACAGAAGCCACGAAAGTTCCGGAAGACAAATCAAAAAGGCCGAGTCCTCCGGCAATCGTTTCTCAAAAAACTGAAGATGGCGTTACCATCACTATTAATTACAGCCAGCCATCCGTAAAAGGCCGCACCATTGGTAAAGACCTTGAACCCATGGAAGGAAAAGTTTGGCGTACCGGTGCCAATGAAGCCACTACTTTTACAGTGGACAAGGATGTGAGCATTGAAGGAAAAAATTTAGCAGCAGGAACTTATTCCTTATTCACCATTCATTCCGGCGATGATTGGACCATTATTTTTAATAAAGTTGCAAATCAATGGGGCGCATTTAAATATGATGCTGCACAAGATGCTTTACGTGTAACAGTATCTGCAGAAAAAGCAGATACATTTACTGAAAAAATGACTTTTACTGTAGATGAAGATGGTACTGTGGACCTGATGTGGGGCGATAACCTCGTAGAATTTAATGTAGGGACTGAATAAAAATTATTGAACATTAAGAAAAAGCGCTTTCATTTTGAAGGCGCTTTTTTTTCGTAATCAACCACGTAAGTTTTACTCAAATAATCATGCAAGGGCATATTGAGAAATGGAATAAAAAAACAATCAATGACGGTAATTCTTATAAGACTGCGAAAAAATATTGCCAAAAAACCGGGGCGATTTCCATCTTTATTTACAACCATGCTAATGGTTAATTTTTTTCCAGGTGTGCGGCCACTGATGCTTTCAAAAACCAGGTAATACAAAAACAGGATCACCGCCATGAAATCATAAATCGGGAAATAGGGAATTTGATAATAAAACACATTAAAACTCCATATTTTATAAACGATATAAGTGATGATAAATATAATAGTGGTATCCACTAAAAAATTCATGACGCGTGTGCCGATGCCTACTCTTCTCATATTGCAAATATCAGCGCATTAAATACATTTTCCCATACCCTTTATTAAAATATTTATCCGTGTTCACTTCATTGCCATTGGAATCATAAGTTGGAAATTTATCCAAAGCCTTTCCATTCAGATTTGTCAATACACGATAGAGATAAACGCCATTCCCGAGTTTTTGCCCATATTGGTCAGTGCCATCCCATTTAAAATCCGTGATATTGCGCCCAATGTGCAACGGGCCCAATTCTGCAGAAGTTATTTCGCGTACGATCTTCCCGGTGATGGTTAAAATTTGAATTCGAATATTTTGCGGCAATACACTTCCCGTCACCGTAAATGCAAATGCAGTGGACGTTGTAAACGGATTTGGATAATTAAATAAATTGGTAATCATGGGTTTATTATACACGTTGAATGAAACGGTATAATCCACAAAACCCGCGGGATTGCCGGTTTTGTCCTGTCCATGTACCAGCAACCTGTAAGTGCCATCGGTCAATAAATATGGTGTAAAATCAACAGAAGCAATATTATCTGCGCTGCCTGTTGCCGGTGTAAATACCAGTGTATCATTATTAAAATAAAACCTGCGCTGGCCGCCATCCGGGTACACGAGTTGTACACTGAAAAGGCTGGTATCATCAAGCAATAAATATTTCGACTCATCTTTCATTTTGATGAGCACGCGCGGTGTAGCGGAAACAATATCGTTGTTTAAAATATGGATGCCATCAAAAGTTACATCCAGTGTGGGTTTATAATTATCCGAAGCAACCAGGAAATTTTTATATAAAAAATTATTGAAATGAAATTGTTCCGGTTGTGCATTATTGGGATTCACATCGAGGTACAAATTATTTAAGCCATTAAAATTTTTTGAATCAATGATCGTATTGATCGTTGCGGTATCGCCGGGATTTAATGCTTTTAATTTTGGAATAATAATATTTGTACCTACATTATTCGCGTCATACACGGTCATGTTTACAGCGATGCTATCGGCAAAAGCAGTTTCACTCACATTCTTAAATGCAATACTGAAATTTGTTTTTTCACCCAGGCCAAGTGTATCTTTAAAGTTGTATAAAATATTTGGCGCCAGCGCTCCTTCAGGAACCGGATCATATAAAATACGCCAGTACCGCAATTGATATGGTGTAAGATTGATGCTGTCTGCATTGCGCATGCGCAATTTTATATATGGGAACATGCCGGCATTCACAGCAGAAATATCAAAATTCTGCTGCGCCATATTTAAGGTATATAAAATAGACTCATTGCCAGCAGTATTTACGCCGATGACATCTATACTTACGTTATCTCCTGCTTTATTATCCAGGCTGTAACCGCGCCATACCACGGATTTCCAGGCTTTCGCCGGACCGAATGAAGGAGATGTAATAGTGCCCAAACTATCCGGGGAAATTATGACTTTATCCAAAATAATTTTATCATATAAACCATCACTCAAATCCCATGAAGTAGAAAAATTGGCGGTATTTTTTTTGTAAACAAAAGCCCAGGTACGCGCGTAAGTAAATGAATCCAGGCCACTGAAGCCAACACCGATCATGCGGTCATATACTGTATTACCCGCACCATAAATGGTTGCATCATTTTTCCAAACATCAACATAAGGAGTTTGATCAAATGGCTGATCCAAAAATAAACGCGTGGTAACAATATAACCAGCGGGAATCCAATCCATAAAGTCGCGCATCTTTCTGCGCCCCGTGGTATCCATGTAAGAAAATTCAAAATTAAACTGCGATCCGATTTTGCCACAAACACCGCCACTGCCCATGAACCCACCATAACTACCACTCGGAATTGTTGAAGGAATTGCCTGGTTATACAATGGTTTCAAAGTAACAGGATCAAAAACATTATAAACAACAGAATGACCAAGGCAACGATATGAACTAATTGTATATCCATTAATTTGTACCTGGAAATCTGCATCCTGAACACCACTGAATCCAAAAATTGAATTGATGATTTGCAAAGAAGATAAAATGCTGTCGTATCTCCATTTGCGTGAAAAACTATCAATATATATTCTGTCCGTGGTAGATTTTAAATGCTGGTATAAATGTGATTGATTATACCCAAAACTACTGCCGGGTAAATACACAAAACTACTGGTGTTCCAATGATACACGCCATCAGTTGGCACTGGTGCCACACGCCAATAATATACCGTGCTGTCCGTGAAAGGTATGCCTGCATTGAATTCCAGCTCACCACCCACAGAACTAATGGATTGATTATATTTTAATGGTGAATTAAAAAATTCTGTTGTATCCATTTCTAAATTGTATTGCTGCAACGGCGCAATGGGATTTGCCGTGGATGCAACCAATTTAATTCCCTGCTTATTTACAATGGCAAAATTGTATGGATAGTCCGGCTTCAATTCATCTTCATAAATAAAAAATGATTTGGTAACCGTATTATTTAATTCACTCAGTTCATCATATTTATTATTGTCATCAATGGTCACGATGAGTTTATTTTCACCAACATCCGTTGATGAAACTATTGGAACGGTGAGTTTTACAGAATCTATATAACGAACTGATTTGATATTTTTTGAAAAGAGTGAAACAATATTCCCATTCGGGTATTGTCTTTTTATAGAAAATGAAACTGAATCGCCCAATGCTTTCCCGATATTATAAATATATGTTTTGATATCAAAACTTCCGCTGGCTACAGAAATAAAAGTGGGATTAATAATTACCTGCGGTTCTTCAATTACAAAATCTGGTTTGGTATGCGCATTAATTTTAATTGCAGGATCACCGTGTAATACATTTTCTTCTGCATGCAAATAACGTGTTGTCGAATCAAGGCTTTTATTATTTAATAAAGTATTGATGGCGTCATAAATATTATACGTGACAGGATCATTGTAATCATCAATGGATAAAGATTGATAAAATCCCTTACAATAAACATCCAAATAACTTTCCACACCAAAATGCGTACTGGCTATAAACCCAATAGAACCGCGGTCTTTGGCGAGTACATATAATTCAGATAAAGAAGTGATGAGTCCTAATCGCGAAGTGTCATAAGAAAAAATATTTCCCGCGCTGCAACCATTCACCAGGAACATCGGGTACTTGCCATAATTATTATATTGGTCAGGAGAATTCAAATTATAATCCAATGCCGTAGCCGCGGAGTGGCCGAAATAATTCAATAAACTGATCCCATTATCAAACAGTTGTTCCATCAAAGCATTCGTAATCGGGGTTACCGGGCCAGTGGATGTTTTATTAAAACTGGTAACACTCGCCCCATAAAAAGTATCAATAACGATGTCGCGGTAAGCATTTAAATGTGCCGTAAGTGATGCATCGAGGCTTGCGTCATTCGCACCAACCACATGCACCATCGTTTTCATCCAGGCTTTATTCGCAATGGTTTGCAGGGTGCTTGCCTGTTGCTGTTCAAATAATTTTACTTTATCTAAATAATTATTTACTTCAGTTGTACTCACAGCAGAAAGCCGCCCAATATGTGTGGCCGGTAAAGGATCGAGATTATCTGATGCCAGTAAATTATCGGATGCCGGCCAGCCAAAAGTGGGCACTAAATTCAATTGGTCTATATACGGCGAACTTTCATTTATCCTGGCCTGGTCATACGTTACCGCTTTGCCAATGAGGAAAACCATTTTTGGCGCAGCCGCAAAATTTTTCCGGGCATATCTTAAAAAGTTATGAATGGAAATAGGATGTTTTTTTATGCCAAAAGCAAACTGATCTGTGAGTTCATCTATATCATAAATTTTTGCATTGTAGGAACCGCCGGCTGCAGATGCCCTGTATTGCCGGTAATTTTCAACAGTATTATTGGGAAATAAAATTTTGTTTGAAATAATTAAATAATCTCCCTGGTTAGATGATGAAGCAAAATTGATAAAATTTCGTTGTGTCAAACTGTTTACGTTAAAAACATTTGTCGCGTCCTGGCTGACCAGCACAAAATCACGCGCCACCGCTGAAGCCGGCAAAGCAAAACGCAATAAACCATTTACAGATGTATTCGCGATATATCTTTTTTGCGAAGTGAAGTCATATAAAACAGGCGCCGAGCCGGACCATACAAAGTTTTGAATTTCCAAATAATTGCCTTGTGCATTTGGTGCGAGCGTGAATAAGAAATTTGACTTACTATCAAAGTCAAAAATATGCGGGTACAGCAGATCTAAAAAAGAAGCAGCGACACGGTCATTCACATTTGAATTGACATTAGATAAAGTAAATTTTACAGTTGGTGCATTAATGGCAGAAAGCGGCACTGCACTATTCGTAATTATTTTTGCTTCAAAAGGCAGCAGCGGCGCATTGATATAATTGACATCGTTAATATCCGTTTTCACCGTGCGCCCATTTCCCAAAAAAGAATTTCCTGTAAAACATACCGACAAAGTTGCCTGCGGGCCTGAAGCTGCTACATGCAAACTACTTGTTTGCTGGTTGGCTGGTCCGTCCGGGTGAATGTCGCCTGTCGTCCACAATTCGCCCACATCATACGTGGAAGAATACACATATTCACCATAGTTTACAGCTTTTCCGCGATTGATCTGATCTTTAAAATCAATGCGGAAATGATACATAAAATAAGGATCGGGTGGCAACGTATTTCCAGCCACATCATTGATTGAATTGATAAAACGTTTAGTGCCGCCGGCTGGATTGATGGTTAAAAAATAACTCGAAGTGTCTGTTTCAAAACTATACGCATCATTCAATTGGTTCGCAGGATCTTTATATAAAGCATTATCCGGTTTGCCATCATTTTGCTTT
>JBBSQL010000016.1:0-57967 GCA_038257845.1 Chitinophagales bacterium | reverse complement strand
TAACCTGGCGAAAGCATCTTCCATAAACGTTACTGTTTACAATATGATGCAGCAACCGGTTAAAGTATTGGTTAGTGAAAATCAAAGCAGCGGCGCTCATAGCATCAATTGGAATGGCCAGTCAACAAGTGGCAGCCGTGCTCCGAATGGTATTTACAGGGTTGTGGCTATCATAGATGGAAAAGTTTATTCAGAAACTATGCAGGTAATACAATAATCCCATTTAGTTTTAATTCAAAAAGCCACCGGAATTTTCGGTGGCTTTTTACTTTATATCAACTGCTTTGTTTATAAATATCTTTCTTCCAGAATATTTTTATGATGAATTAAATGCCCGTAAATAATATATGCCAACGCATTTACAGAAATATCTTTACCACTCGCGTTTCCTTTCATTTTGCAATCATTTTCTGTTAGCGATTTTAAAAATAAATCCGTTGATTTCCTGAGTGCAATTAATTCTTCTTTGATTTGTGCCAGGCTTCGGTCATCCAGTTTTGCATTTTCCGCAAATGCATTTTCATCCATACCTGGAAGTGGTATTGCTTGCATTCTTGCAAAACACAAAGCACGGTACACAAAAACACGTTCGGTATCTATAAGATGTTGGAGCACTTGTTTTACAGTCCACTTACCTTCTGCATATTTAAATTCCGCTTTACCTTCCGGAAGAGAATTAAAAAAGTCAGCCAGTTTGTTTGAATGATTTTCTATAATTGCTTGTATGGAGTCACCCTCTGTGAGTCCAATATATTTGAAAAAATATTCCGTCGCTTCGCCTGTGATTGGTCTTGCCATATTATTAATTTTTTTTCGATTTTTTTTGACCTGTATCTTTTGGATTATTCAGGTTATCGGGTTTTAATGTTGATGCAATTTTTAAAGCGTTATAAGCATTCACTTCGCCTCCTGAAACGGCCAGGTCGAGCATATTTGTTTTTACATCAGTACCGGGAATTGTAATACTTCCCAGCAACGCAGTACCCGGAACAACTGATTTTTCCAACGCATAGATCACTTGTTTTGCGGAAAGAAATGGATAATACGCACGTATCAGTGTGGCAATGCCACTCACAACAGGCCCTGCCATGCTTGTTCCGCTAAGGTTGCCATATTTATTACCACCGGGCAGGGTTGAATAAATATTTACACCCGGCGCAAACACATCCACGTTTCTTGCGCCATAGTTACTAAAACTGGCAATGGTGTTTCCGTCCCCGATACGTGGGTCGCCGCTTGCGCCAACTGTAATAAAATTATCCACCTTTGATTTATCAGAAAGCATTTCCGGGCTGGGAAAATTAGAAACTGAATCCACATTCTGGTTATCATTTCCAGCCGCATGTACTAACAAAACATCTTTTGATTCCGCATATTTTACAGCACTGTCCACCCACGGTTTCTCCGGCGAGAATTTTTTTCCAAAACTCATGCTGATCACCTTAGCGCCATTATTAACGGCATAGATAATAGCCAGGGCTGCATCTTTATCATATTCATCGCCATCCGGTACTGTGCGTACCATCATGATTTTTACATCCGGGATGCCGGCAATGCCATCTAAACCAAGTCCATTATTTCGCTGTGCGGCAATGATGCCACTGCAATGTGTGCCATGCCTTGGGTCCGGACCCATGATATCGTTGTTGCCATAAAAGCGATCATTGAAATCATTGTAATTATCTTTAATGGATAATGCCCTGTAATCGGGTGGGGGAGCTATTTTTGCTTCTAAACCTTCTTTCTTGCCTTTGGTATATTCTTCCAAATCATTCATTAAAGAAAGATTGGTACTCCCGGGATCAAAACCCATTTGTTTGAAAACAGTCAGGTAAACATTCTTTGCTTTTTTTGCTTCATCTGTTGTGGGTGAATAGCTTTCCAGGTCATCCATATTGAATTCTTCTTTTTGCATATCACTGCGTAAAATGGCATCATTTTTTTTCAACACAGCAATTACATTTTCCAGCATGGTTACTTCCATTTGTTCCTGCGGCCCGATGGCCATTTCTCTTTCCGCCTGTTTCCATTGAACATAATGCCATTTATCTAAAAGCGATAAAGTAGATGTGTCAATATTTTTTCCTTCAAATTGATTTTTAAAACGATAATAAACTCTTGCATTTTCGCCGCCGCCGGTGACGAGGTTCGTGCCATTTTTATTTCCCAAAAAATTCCAGCCATGTACATCATCTATATAGCCGTTCTTATCATCATCAATACCATTACCGGGAATTTCTTTGGGGTTTGTCCACAACATATTTTTTAAATCTTCTTGCGTGGTATCAATACCGGAATCCAATACAGCAACAATAATTGGTACCGGTTTTTTATCCTTCAAAAAATCATACGCCTGTTTCAGGCTGATGCCATTGAGTGTATCCTGCACCAGGTCTGCCTGGTACCACATCTTTAATTTGTTATCCTGCTGCGCATTTGCAAATGATGCAATGAATAGAACTGCACTTAGGATAATTGGTTTTAATTTATTGATTGAAAACATGTATAAAATTTATTTGATTGTATTAAAATTTAAAAACCAAAACTGATGCCTTGTGCCAATGGCAATTCAGAACCCCAGTTGATCGTATTTGTCTGCCTGCGCATATAGGCTTTCCAGGAATCAGAACCACTTTCGCGGCCACCGCCTGTTTCTTTTTCGCCGCCAAAAGCGCCACCGATCTCAGCACCGCTTGTGCCAATATTTACGTTTGCAATACCACAATCACTTCCGTTAGTGGAAAGGAATTTCTCCATTTCAATCATGTTTGTAGTAAAGATTGAGGAAGATAATCCTTGCGGAACATTATTCTGCATGTCAATAGCTTCTTCTATGGTATTATATTTCATGATATATAAAACTGGAGCAAAAGTTTCATGTTGCACTATTTCCATATCATTGGTTACTTCCAGGATGCATGGACTTACATAACAATTACTTTCATACCCTGCACCGGAAAGTACTTTTCCTTCGACCAATACTTTTGCACCTTCTGATTTTGCTTTTTCAATAGAATTGGTAAAATCTTTTACAGCACTGGTATCAATCAATGGCCCCACATGATTGGATGCATCCAAAGGATCACCAATCATTAACTGGGCGTACGCATTTTTCAAAATCTCTTTTGTTTTATCATACACAGATTCATGAATGATGAGCCTGCGCGTAGAAGTACAACGTTGTCCTGCAGTACCTACTGCTCCGAAAACTGCGCCGACCAACACCATATTTAAATCTGCATTTTGAGAAACAATGATGGCATTGTTACCACCCAATTCTAAAATGGAGCGGCCAAACCTTTGAGCAACTGCTCCCGAAACCATCCTGCCGATTCGCGTAGAACCTGTAAAAGAAATCAATGGCATATTTGCATCGCTGGTCATTAAATCACCGGCAGCATTGCCGATTATTAAGCAACTTACACCTTCGGGTACATTATTTTTTTTGAAAACTTCTGAAATAATATTCTGACAGGCAACGGCGCATAAAGGCACTTTCGAAGAAGGCTTCCATACAGATACATCACCGCAAACCCATGCTATTGCTGCGTTCCAGCTCCATACGGCAACGGGGAAATTGAATGCTGAAATAATTCCTACAACACCCAGCGGATGCCATTGTTCATACATGCGGTGTTTTGGTCTTTCGCTATGCATGGTCAGGCCATATAATTGTCTGCTCTGCCCCACAGCAAAATCACAGATATCAATCATTTCCTGTACTTCACCCAGGCCTTCCTGCAAACTTTTTCCCATTTCAAAACTCACAAGTTTGCCCAATGGCTCTTTATTTTTTCTCAATGCTTCGCCCACCTGGCGAACGATTTCACCACGGCGTGGAGCCGGCCAGTTGCGCCATTCCTTGAAGGCAGCAGTGGCTTTTTGCATCATTTTTTTATAATCATCCGCATCGCCACAATTTACTGAAGCAATTAATTTTCCATCAACCGGAGAAAAAGATTCCAGTTTTTTTCCATTTCCTTTCATCCATTCTACACCGGTAGAAACACCGGCATTTTCATTTTGTATGCCTAATTCTTTTAAAAAATCCATAGTATAAATTTTTGAGGTGCAAATATCGTGATTTTTGCACACAACATTGCATAAGGCTTTGTGAAGATGGGAAAATGAAAACTTAAAAGTGCCAGTTAGTATTGTTCACTTTCATTGGGGAAATCCTGGTTTTTGACATCCGCAATATATTGTTGAACCGCTTTGGTTGCCTGCTCGTGGATGTTTAAATATTGCCTGAGAAATCTTGGTTTAAATTCTACATTAATGCCCAGCATATCATGCATCACCAACACCTGGCCATCACAATCTTTTCCCGCGCCAATACCGATGGTTGGAATTTCTAAACTTTCGGAAACTTCTTTTGCCAACTGCGCCGGGATTTTTTCTAAAACAATGGAAAAGCAACCAGCTTCTTCCAGCAGTTTCGCATCTTTTCGCAACTTCAAAGCCTCGTCATCGCCTTTTGCTCGGACATTGTAGGTGCCAAATTTATAAATGCTTTGCGGCGTCAGTCCGAGGTGGCCCATCACCGGGATACCGGCAGACACAATTTTTTTAACACTTTCAATCACTTCCACACCACCTTCAAGTTTCACAGCGTGTGCACCAGTTTCTTTCATAATGCGGATGGCTGAAGCCAGTGCAATTTGTGAATTGGACTGGTAAGAACCAAAAGGAAGATCCACTACAACGAGGCATCTTTTTACACCACGGATAACAGAAGACGCGTGATAAATCATGTGGTCTAAAGTAATGGGGAGTGTAGTTTCATGACCGGCCATCACATTGCTGGCGCTGTCTCCCACGAGGATGATGTCAATGCCTGCATCATCAATGATTCCTGCAAATGAAAAATCATACGCAGTGAGCATGGAAATTTTCGTTCCCGCTTTTTTCATTTTTAATAAAGTAAGTGTCGTTATTTTTTTGATCTCTTTATTTACAGACATGGGTAGTGTATTAATTTGCAAAAATACGAAATTGCCCGGCCATATTCCTTATGAGAAAAGTGTTTGTAAAAGTTATTTTTCCTTTTTCTGAATATCCTCAAATAATTTTTGAATTATGCCATCTGCCAGGCCAATACGCGGCACAAAAATTTCTTCAATGGCCGCCCATTTCATTACGTTCGTATAAATCTGTAATGCAGGTACAATCACATCTGCCCGGTCATCTTTTAAGCCATACAAGCGCATTCTTTCCTGCAAGGTTACATTGGATAATTCATGGTAATAATCTTTCAGCAATTCGATGGATAAAGGTTTCCCTTCTTTTCTTTTACTCAGGGAAAATATTTTATTGATATTACCGCCGGAACCAATTGCAATCAACGGCAATTTATTTTTTGTAAATTTCTGGATGTGTTCCTTCATTTCATCCCAGAGACTTTCTTTCACCTGGTTTTTTAATAAACGTATTGTGCCGATATTAAATGATTCTTTGTACTGCAATTTTCCTTCGGAAAAAAAAGTGAGTTCAGTGCTGCCGCCGCCTACATCAATATATAAATAGGCATGGCCTTTTTCCATATTCTCCGCGATATGGTTATCAAAAATATACGTGGCTTCTTCATCACCACTGATGACCTCAATGTCAATGCCGCTTTCCAGTTTTATTTTTCGTAAAATATCTTTTTTGTTTCCTGCATCGCGCATGGCACTGGTAGCGCAGGCTTTATAATGATCTACTTCATATACATCCATTAAAAAACGAAATGCTCTCATGGTCGTGCGCAGTTGCCGGGACTTTTGTTTTCTTATTTCGCCAAATTCAAAAACGTCAAAACCAAGGCGGAGCGGCACTCTTACGAGTGAGATTTTCGTGAAGCGTGGTTCACTTTCCTTACTTGTATAAACTTCTGTAACCAATAAACGGGCTGCATTACTGCCAATATCTATAGCGGCTAATTTCAAGACATATTATTTTATAAAAATAAAAATTACGATGCCGGCAAAGTACAAACTAATCAGCGGAATTATTTTTTTGTAAAAGATAATTATACGTCGCGATCTGCGATCGGACTCGTTTTTTTCCTTTTTTAGGTACATAATGATTAGACAAAGTATTATCCAGGATACGTGCTTTTACATTATCTGCCAGTTGAATGTCAAGCACATCTTTCAATTCTTTTTTATTGGCTTCGCGCGTCAAAGGTAAAGTTGCTTCGATGCGATGATCGAGGTTGCGCACCATCCAGTCTGCGCTCGATATAAAAACTTTTTCTTTGCCTTTATTATGAAAAAGTATGACACGTGAATGTTCCAAATATTCATCTACGATACTGATTGCATGCAGGCGGTGTTTTAATTTTTTTTGTTCTGAACGGATACAAAAAATACCACGCACAATTAGATCCACATCCACACCTTTTTCCGCGGCTTCGTATAATTTGTAAATCAGTTTGCTATCACTTAATGAATTTACTTTCACTAAAATATATGCAGGTTTTCCTGCTTTCGCCTGTTGAATTTCATTTGCAATTAATTTCAAAAATGTAGTGCGTGTATTCACCGGGCAAACCAATAAAGTTTTACATGATTTTAAATGATTCATGCCCGCTGAAGGGTTTTCCAGGAATTTAAATATCCGGCTGATATCCGCCATCACATTGCGGTTGCTGGTAAGCAGGCAATTGTCCGCATATACTTTGGCTGTTTTTTCATTCAGGTTTCCCGTGCTGACAAAACCATATTGAAAAGTTTTTTTACCTTTTTTCTTTTTGATCACGCAAATTTTTGCATGCACTTTCATATTCGGAACACCCAATAAAACTTTCACACCTTCTTCTTCCAAAATTTTTTTCCATTCAAGATTTGCTTCTTCATCAAAGCGTGCGCGCAGTTCGAGCATCACGATCACCTGCTTTCCATTCCGGGCTGCATTGATCAGCGCATTGATCACTTTGGATTGCGGCGCTAAACGATAAGCGGTCATTTTTATAGAAAACACATGTGGATCTATTGCCGCTTCACGCAACAAATCAATAAGTGGATCAAAAGAATGATAGGGAAAATGCAGGAGAATATTTTTCTTCTCTATGATGTCTGTTACGCGCTTTGCCGATTTTAATTCAGGATGAATGAAAGGTTTATTCTGTTTTGTATTTTTGGGAAATACATCCGGGAAATCCATGAAATGCCTGAAGTTGTGGATGCGGCCACCGGCAATAATATTGTCCTGTCCTGAAACATTTAATTTTTTTAAAAGAAAGGACAACAGGTCAGCATCCATTTCCCGATCATAACTGAAACGCACGGTGCGCGCTAATCTCCGGCCTTTCACGCCTTTCTCCACTTTTTGAACAAAAGTGGTAAAGACATCATTGTCAATATCAAATTCAGCGTCTTTCGTCACTTTAAAAATATGTGCATCAAACACATCATAACCAAAATAGGAAAAGATAAATGGTAAATTAAAACGGATCAGGTCTTCCAGTAAAATGATTGTATGCTGACCGGGCTTTGAAGGAATTTGAACAAACCTGCCCATGAGTTTACTCGGAACTTCAATGACTGCATAATTTTTTTTATCCGGTTCATTGCTTTTACGCATCACCACCCCGAGATAAATACTTTTTTCCCGCAGGAAAGGAAGTTGCGAAATACTTTCGATCATCAGTGGATTGATGATGCTGCGCACTTCTGCTTCGAAATAATTTTTGATAAAAGTTTTTTGCTGGAGGTTCAGCCTTTTTTCATTGACGAGAAAAATATTTTTTTTCCGTAATTCCTGCAGGATGCCCTGCCAGGTAATGTTGAATTGTGTTTGTTGTTGTAAAACAATGGCCTGTATCTGGTCTAAAATAATTTGCGGTTTTTCTTCGAGGTGCATGGTGGCTTTTTTGCCACCGAGTTCGATCATGCGTTTTAAAGTAGCCACGCGAATGCGAAAAAATTCATCCATATTATTGGAATGAATTCCCAGGAAACGAATGCGTTCTTTGAGCGGAACAGTTTTATCCGTTGCTTCCTGCAATACGCGCGCATTAAAACTCAGCCAGCTTATATCCCTTGCTTTTAATCCTTTCATGAAATTTTATTATACAGCACGCAAAATACAACAGCGGGTATTTTTGCAATGTTAAGTTTTTATTACATTAATTTTTTTCAGGAAGTGATACCAACTTTATTTCTCTTTGATTTTATTGATCAGCATCGAAGTGGAAAAGCCTTCAAGTAAAGGATTGATAACAACATGGCCGCCATTTTTAATCACTTCTTTAGCGCCGGCAATTGTTTCGATGCTGTAGTCGCCGCCCTTTACCAAAACATCCGGCATAATTACTTTGATCAAATCCAATGGTGTTTCTTCTTCAAAGATCACCACCAAATCTACCATCACGAGTGATGCGAGAATCAATGCCCTGGAGTGCTCATTATTGACAGGCCTTCCCGCGCCTTTGAGTTGTGTGACCATTTTATCTGCATTCAAACCAACAATTAAATAATCAGCTTCTTTTGCAGCTTGTGTAAGTGAATAAATATGGCCTTCGTGCAAAATGTCAAAACAGCCATTTGTAAATGCAATGGTTTTGCTGATGAGTCGGGCAGCATAGGTAAAACGCAATGCATTGTCCGGGGTAACAATTTTTTCGGGGATAAATGAAATATTTTTCATGGGGTAAAGATCGTGGAAACAAAAGGGAATAAAAAACAAATGAGACTTTTTTTGGCAAAAGAAATTATGGTCTCTCAATAATCGTTTCCTCCTTTAGTTTATAGGTCATACATTAACGATGCTTGAAGAAATTAATAAAATAGGGAATATTTTTAAATTTCTCATGGCCGGAAAAAGTAATTTTTGAATTTACTAAAAACGCCCGGATAGGTTTATAATCTGCAAGGTTGAAATCTGTAAAAAGGAATTTTTGCCCGCTTATTGTTCGCACTAAAATGCCTTCATACCTTGAAGATCGTGTAATAATTTTTGTTGTTGTATAATACATAATATCAGAAGCATTCACTGTGTTTGCGCTTTTTAAAAAATAATGAATAGTTAATGATTGATTGGTACTATCAATCAGCACACCATGTGGAAAAAATAATAATTGCATCACAATTAAAATTAAGGCGACAGCTAAAATAATGCATATCACAAAGGGAAAAATTAATTGCCAGTCAAAGCTTTTTGGAAATGGGGGATGATAATAAATAAAGAAACCGGCTGCAAAGGAAATCAATACCAGCACAAAAAATTTTCCATAAAACTGGTATTTGTTGAAGCTGATAAACATAGTTAAAATTAGTCAGTTGCGGGGAATAAGTAAAAGTAATTACACTTTTAAGCAACCACGAAACCCCCTGGCTGCATAATAAGATTCTGCCCCATTGTGATAAAGAAAAACGGAATCATAACGACGATCGCAAAATAATGCACCCCCTAATTTCCTGATCTCAGATGGTGTTTTTATCCAACTGGATGTTTTTGTATCAAAATTTCCAAGTTTTTGCAACGCACGGTATTGTTCTTCTGTTAATAATTCAATACCCATCGAAGCTGCAATGTCAAGGGCATTATTTTTTGGTTTGTTTTCTTTTCTGCCTTCCCATGCATCCCGGTCGTAGCAAAGGCTGCGGCGTTCTCTGGGACTTTCCTGCGAGCAATCATAAAAAATATATTCCCCGGTTTTTTTGTCCTGTTCAATGACATCCGGTTCGCCACCTGTTTTTTCCATTTCAGCGAGCGACCATAATTTTCCCGGGCTGCCAATTAATTTATCATGGATCTTTTCCCAGTCAATATTTTTGTGACGACCCTTATTTTTTTCAAAACGCGTTTTTAGTAATTCGAGAATTTCTGCCTGCTGATTTTTTGATAATTCTTTTTTCATAAATGAATTTTTATAATAATATCCCCGTTGGTCAGGCGACCAACAGGGGTGGGGAAATTGAAGGATAATAATCTTACTGGAGCAAATTATTAAGAAGTTTTAAATGGGTTGTTTTATTAGAGACTATGCTTGATTATTAAAATAAAAAAGTGAATTTGTAATACTGAATCACCATACTAAGTTGACTTCATAATGTATAAAATTTTGGTCTTTTGAAATTAGAATAAGTTTATTATTGATGGCCTGGCAAATTAACAGCCGGTCAAAGGGATCTCTATGATGAAAGGGTAAGCCAGCAATAATCATTGTATCTTCAATAGATATTGGTAGAAATAGAAAGTTATTATCTCTTATTCTTTCAACTAAATTTTCAAGTGATGTTTTCAAAATGAGCCTGTTGAGGCTAAGTTTAATTGAGATTTCCCATAAGCTGGCAATGCTTACATAATTTACTGCTTCATTAGATTCAATTGCTTTTCTTGCATCAATTGAAAGGTCAGCATCGCCGTTTAAAAACCAAATTAAGGCGTGTGTATCCAACAAATATTTCATTACTACTGGTATCTATTAAAGTCTTCAATAGGATCATCGAAATTTTCTTTCATTTGTATGATGCCTTTTGCACTTCCAAACTTAGGTTTGATCTTACCAGGTTTCTTTTCTTTACCCATCAAAGAGTCAATAAACCTGGCAACTTCGGACTTTAAATTTTCCGGTAAAGCGGCTATTTTATTATATAAAAATGCATTATCCATATCAAAAATTGCTTGTACAAATTTAATGAATAATTTTTAAAAAAAGAATAATAAATCATACTTCTTTATTTTCTTCAAAGAGAGTTCCTTCATTAGCTGGAAAGAAACATTTATACCTACAGGTAACTCAGCCATTTATTCTCCTTATGATCTTTCTTATATTTCCCATACCATTTACAAACCGGGTAAAGCAGTATTACAACACCTATCCAGATTAAATAAATAACCCAAAGCTCAACGCCGCTGCCTGTTTTAGGTCTTCCAAAATTAAACCCAAACAATAAATCTGAACTTTTAAAACCCTGGAGAAAAACCATGGCAAACATAATCGGATGAATGATAAACCAATGGATCACAAAATAAAATAAAGGAACTTTTCCATATACGGATATAATATCTGTGAGTTTATTTTTCATGCCTTCAATCAAAGACAGAATTAAAAACATGATACCCAAAGTGAGTAAACAAAATAACAGGGAAGGCTGATACTTGGTGACATTGATAAAAGAAAGAAAAGTAAATAAGCCATCTTTTTGTGTCGCCCATGGTACAGGATCGCCATATATATTTATGAATCGGATGACTATAAAAAGCAACAAACTCGTAAGCCCGATCTTTAAAAATATTTTTTTCTTTTTTTCTATGGGTTGTTCAAATAGTTTGCCCAGTGCAAAACCTGTAAGTATAACGCCCAGCCACGGAATTGGCGGATAACCCATTACAAAAGTTCTTCCTCCACCCATCGGAAAAGCACCCGGGGCAAAGAAAGGCATGAATATTTGTTTGAATAATGAAGTCTCCGGCAAAGGAACCAACGGCGATAAGTTGTGTAAGAAAATGATGAGTAAACCAATCACACCAATGGTTTTTGAATTGCATTTTAATAATAATCCCAGGATAATAAAACCGAAACCAATAGCTGATAAAACATCAAAAAGAAAAACATTAAAATGTATATCAAACCATAACGCAAAATTGATAATGGTAAAATCTAAAACGATCAGCCAGATGCCTCTTGTAATTAAATGGTTCCGGGTTTGCGCCAAATTCTTTTTTTGCTGAAAGGAAATATACGCAGATACACCGGAGAGAAATACAAATGTCGGTGCACATAAATGCGTGATCCAGCGGGTGCAAAATAAAGCCGGCGTTGTGGTTGCCAGGTCTGTTGGTTGTTGCACGATTGATGTGATATGCAACAGATCCCGCGTATGGTCCAGCGCCATTAAAATCATTACCAGGCCCCTCATAATATCAATGCTTTGTATTCTTTTCATTTTTGAAAATTTAAATTGTATGAAGTAATAATTCTTCGTGGGTTGTAATGATGTCCTGCATTTTTATATCGAAGTTCAGGTGTTTTTTTATTTCCATTTTAATTTGCTTTTTCAACGACTTGTATTCGCTTTCATTTTGATAAAAGCTGATAGTTGCCAGTAAATCTTTATTTTGAAAAACAGGTAATTGCGGAAAATCATTTTCCGCCATTTCACTTACCCACAATGTTGTTTGCATACCCAATGATTGCAGGATAGGAAAATAATTGTTGTTATAAAAAGTGATTAATTCATGCAGCCTCGTATTGGCAATATATAAATCAATTACGACGAAATTTTTATCATTAAAAAAAATATTGCTATTGATCCCGGTGTTTGTGTCTTCGATTGTATGTCCAATTTGTAAAGGCCGGAGGAGATAAACATGGTCTGAATTCCGGATCAGTTCATTCGCGCCTTTTTTATATTTTTTCCAAACGGCACTCTTTAAATAAAAATCCGGTAGAAATTTTTTTCGTTGCTGCATACTTTCATAACCCCTGATCCAAATAAACCTGTTTGTTTTATTTTCCAGGTTGAACTTGCCTAAAATTTCCACGCCCATTTCACGCATCGGCTGTACAAAATGATTGGAGAAATAGGTATTGAAACTATTCGTTGATCCTGGTTTTAGTAAGTAGTTGCGAAGTTCAATCACCTGAATATTTTTATGTAATGCCATGCTATCTTTTTATGGAGTGACTTTAAGATGATTTTCTTTTTACAAAGAAAACATCTTTATACCTTTACAGCAAGTACATACCATAAAGTAGCCTACTTACCAAAAGGAAACTATTGCTGGTAGTAATGCTTTCAAAACAAAAAAAAATGAAAAATAATTTAAAGCGCCATGCCTATTGCCCGGTTGATTATGCTTTTCAGCGTATTGGCGGAAAATATAAAGGCAGGATAATCTGGTATTTAAAAGATGGATTTTTGCGTTATGGAGAATTAAAAAGAGTGGTGGAAGGCATTTCGCCAAAGATGCTTACACAAACTTTAAAGGAACTGGAGCAGGACCATTTAGTGAAGCGAAAAGTGTACCTGGAAGTGCCGCCGCGTGTAGAATATTCTTTGAGTGAAAGTGGTTTGGAACTCGTTCCCTTTGTAGATCAAATGCGGGTTTGGGGGGAGAAGCAGATGGGGGTTGAGGGGTAAGAAATTTGGTTTTTATTTTTTTCAGTCTTCTATAAATTGATTTAATACTTATTTAATTTGTCAAAACAAGCCTTTATGAAATCCTAGTATGAATATTTTGACACCAAGTGAAAGTGTGTATTATTTGCATAAATTAACCAGAACTTCATCACCTGTAAATTCAACCTTCATGCCCTCTCTGCATTTTCCTCTTACAGATGCGCCTACTTTATATGGTTTAGAATTAAATAAATTATAAGTATATCTTTCTAAATCAGTATTGTTTTCCTTCTTTGTTATGCACCACGAAAATTTTATCTTTTCAAGTAACCAATTTAGACTTTCCTGCACATTGGTTTTTTGAAAATTATTTATCCAGTTTTCAATACCTGAAGGAATATATAATAATTCATCATCTTGGTCCATTAATGGATGAAATCCCTTACTAAAAGCGAATTCTTTTGAATAAATAGCATATAGTCCACCTTTTAGCTTGCCAATATGTTCAAATAATCTTTGTCCTATATTATTTGCCTTCCCAACATAATACGGAACAAATTTTTCTTCTTCATCAAACCAACCCCAAACATATATTCCTGGACATCCTATTTTTTCTTTCTCAACTTTAGCTAGCTCACTAAGTCCGACTCTTGGATGCCAGTCCATTTTAATTAATTGTTCTTCCATTTTATAGATTTTTTATTATTAGACATCGTCGTGATTGATTGACTTCATCAAAACGAAACTCGTTAATTTATTTTTTATATAAAAGATATTTTAAACAATTCATTTTTGATTTAAATCCCAATAGAATTCTAATTTCCAGAAAGGCTCATCTTTCATAAAGTTCTTTAAAGTTTCAATAGTTTCCATGTATTCTTGCTGCTCCATTTTGGACCAACTTACATTTTTTAGTCCTAATTCCTTCTGCAATCTATTCAACAAAAAACGATCTATTGGCGGAAACGCAACTTTTGATATTTTTGATTTTCCCTTATTAGGCAAGACCTCTGCAGTTTTTACATAAATGCTTACAATCTTTGCAGCGATACCAAATGATATATGTCTTTCTTTATCTTTTGAATTTTTGTAATTTTCCAGGCGCTTCTTTAAAACATTTACTTGTTTGACATACCACTTTTTATAAATTGAATGATTCATTTCATCTTTCAACCGAAGTTCCTTTAATGCGTCCCTCAATGCACTTTGATTTATGAATTGTGAAACTTCAATATTTTTGAAACGACTGGAAGAAGCCGCTCTCGCAGCAGCCCAACAAGCATACCTGTGAACATGTTCCTCTATTGTATAATTATTTGTCATAGTTAATCAATTTTCTTTTGAATTTAATGAAGCAATTATCGCCCTAAAACTTTCCAACCCCGCTTCTAAATTTTCTACAATATCCAAAGCTAGTTCATCCGGATCAGGAAGATTATCTAAATCAGCGAGTGATTTATCTTTCAGCCAAGTTATGTCGAGAGAGGTTTTATCTCTTGCAATAATTTCATCATAACTGAATTTTCTGAAACGCCCATCAGGATTAGTTTCAGAAAAAGTTTCTTTTCTTTTATGTCTGTTCGCTGGATTATAACATCCAATAAATTCTTTCAAATCTTCCAGCTTCAGCGGATTCTTTTTTAATGTGTGGTGAATGTTGGTTCTGTAATCATACACCCACACCTCTTTTGTCCACGGATCTTTGCTGGATGGTTTCGCATCCCAAAAAAGTACATTTGCTTTTACGCCATTGGCATAAAATATTCCTGTTGGTAAACGAAGGATCGTATGCAGGTCTGTTGTTTCCAATAATTTTTTTCTGACTGTTTCTCCAGCGCCGCCTTCAAACAAAACATTGTCCGGTAAAACCACTGCAGCCATGCCTGTCGTTTTCAACATTGATTTAATGTGTTGTACAAAATTCAATTGTTTGTTGCTGGTGGTTACCCAAAAATCCTGGCGATTATATGTAAGGTCTTCTTTTTCCTGTTCGCCTTCTTCATTGGTAAAAGTCATGCTGCTTTTTTTACCGAAGGGCGGATTGGCCAGCACATAATCATATCGTGTTTCCGAAGCCGCAATTAAAGAATCGTTGGGAGAAATAATCGTTTCACTGTCTATGTCGCCGATATTGTGCAGGAACAAATTCATGAGTGCTAATCGCCTTGTGCTGGCAACAATTTCATTACCTGCAAAAGTTTTATACTTTAAAAATTCTTTTTCTTCTTTATCCAAATCAAGATTTTGTGTCATCCAATCATAACAGGCTAAAAAGAAACCGCCCGTGCCGCATGCCGGATCAGCAATGGTTTTCAACGGTTCGGGGCGCAGGCATTCTACCATGCCTTTTATTAATGCGCGTGGAGTAAAATATTGGCCGGCGCCACTCTTGGTATCTTCTGCATTCTTCTCCAGCAAGCCTTCATAAATATCGCCTTTGTCTTTAACGCCCATCATCACCCATTGCTCTGCATTGATGAGCGCGATGAGTTTGTATAGTTTGGCAGGGTCTTGAATTTTATTCTGACTCTTGATAAATATTTGCCCAAGTATGCCTTTTTCTTTTCCCAATTCTCTCAATAGAATTGCATAATGCCTGTCTAATTCATCACCACTTTTGGTCGTTAAAGTTTCCCAGCTATACGCAGCAGGAATAGGCATTACACGCTTATACGGCGGCTTACTATATTCATCTGCCATTTTTAAAAACAACAAATAAGTAAGCTGTTCCAGGTAATCGCCATAGCCAACACCATCATCACGAAGCGTATTGCAGAAAGCCCAGACTTTGGAGACGATGGAAGAAGTGTTGTTGGAATTTGCACTCATATTTCTTTATAATAATTAGTTGTTTTCATTTAAAGTGTTTCTTGACAGCATTTTTTTATTTTTAATTTTAAAATATCTTTCGACCAGTTTATTTTTAAAGTATTTTAATCTTTAGATTATAAACTAATTAATATTAGTCCATATAATTTATATTATAATTTGTTAGCTTGTCTATTGCTCTAAAAAGGTAAGCGAAATTTTCAAATTCTTCAGGCTTTTTAAGAGTTTTTACTTTGTCTGCAAATGTCGTTTTATTACCTATGATTTCGTAAACATTACTAATGCTAGTTTCTTTTACCATATTTTCTGCTTTCAAATAATCTAATGGAAAGTAGTGTTCTATAGAAAAAAATCTGAATTCTTGTTTTTCTTGATGATAAGAATTATAATTTTCATTATGAGGAATCGGCAATTTTATAGCATATATGTTTAAATCTTTGTGTTTTTTTGTACAATGGTCTATGCTTAAAAATATTTCAGAACTCAAACCATTAAACTCTTGGTTACCTTTTGAATCATTATCGAAAATTCCAATTATAATTTTCGTTTTATCAGAATCTGTAATTATTACTTTACCCAAATTTGACAGGTATTTATGCAAATCGTGTGCACCACCACCTGCTTTATTTACTTTGTCCATGCTTGTAATATTCCAATAAGGATCAGAAGAATAAGTCAATATAGAAAAGGCATTAGAAATAATTGAAGCATCAGTTTTACCTTCTGTAAATAATTCAACTTTTTTTATTGGAATTAGTTGCTCGTATGTTGTAAACCTCAGTTCATCTGAAGGTTTTTCAAGATAAAATTTTATTCCATCTACGTATCTTCGTCCTTTTTCTCTTAAGTTAAAATTCTCCTTGAGTTTGACTGCATTACTTGATTCCAAAATGTCAAGTCCAATATCAAATAATAAAATAAATAGAGGATGTTTTAAAATTTCATCATTATTAAACAATTCATTGAGTTTACTTTCATCCTCATTCTTTCCAGTATTGAGTGTTGATGCTATACAAAAAAGCTGAAACAATTTTGAAACTTGATCCTTCTCAAATACACTTCTTTTTAAGCTTTCCATTTCCTCATGTAATTCTTCAAAAGCTAGCTTTAAAGGATCTCTTATAACTATCGAATTAAAATGTTTATAAAACCAAAACAGATTTAAAATTGCAACATCAATGTCTCTAATGCCATCAAAGAAATAAAATTTGTCAGATGCTAATTCCTTAACCCTTGAATCCGCTTTTAATAATAAGTTCAAAGCAGTGACGACACCATCTTTTCTTATAGTTGAATTTGTCATCCATAAAGCTTGAAGTACATATCCCAGACCAGAAACGGCAAGTAAGCAATCATTTAAATGACTATAATTATTAATATTTTTAATCAATGCTGTTAAAAATTCAGGCATATCTTTGGTACGTCCAGCATAGAATATGGAAGCATTTTGCCAATTATATTCTGTAAAATTCTTGATCAATTCTTTTTCCAACTCCTTTCTATCATGCTGAGTAAAAATTTCTCTGGATGCATAATATTCCATAAAATGGTCATGAGTAAAAGAAACTTGTCCTTTATCATCCAAATATAAAATACCAGTTCCCTCAGTTATACTATTTAATAATTCTGGAACAATCTCTTCGTTAACTGTTATAGACTTACTCTGGAAAAATTCTTTTATGAAAATAATGAATTCATTTTTTGACTTTCTTTCCCGATTAGATGATCGCATAACATTTAAAGCGTAGGTTGAAAGAATTCGTTCTTTTACATTTATATCTAAAAACTCTAAACGACTCTTTACTGTTAAACGACCAAGAAGAAAGATATTGAAGTTATCATACACATCAGTCAATGTCGCAGGAACTTCATATTGACGCTCTTCGAAGAGTATCGATACTAATGAGATAGTTAGGGGAGTAACTGGAATTCTCTCTAAGATATTGTTTTCTTGTAAATTCTCCCAAAGCTTTGTTGATTTGGCCAAATCAAATTTGAAAAAATTGTCTAAATATTGTCGTACTTGCCTTTGATCAAAATTAGATAAGTCAACATGTTTATGTTCGCAAACCTGGCGATCTCGAATTAAGCTTTCATAATTTCTAGTTCCAATTATAAAATTGAGATTTGATTTTTCAGTTAGTCTGGATAATTCACTAATAACTTTTTCTTGATTAGACTTTTCAAATTCATCAAGACTATCAATTAGAAGTACAATATGATAATCTTTATAAACTTTATCAATGTCTTGTATTCCAAAGTTATTAAGAATGTTTTTGATTGCATTTACAATTGTAAATCCTGCATCATGAATATCTGTTTGCTTTATGAAAATGGGAAAAACTTTTTCGCCTTTTTCTCTATTTTGATCGATTATTAATTTGCCTACATGTTTAAGTAACGTACTTTTACCAGTTCCAGCATCTCCGGATATTATGTAATTTATTTCGCGCAGCAGATGTTCTATTGAGATCTTAACCTTAATGGGTCTTTCAGTTTCTTTGTCTTCTTTATATATATAAATTTTAGGCTCGATAAAAACATTTAGTAATTCGTCAAATTTTTTTTCCAGCTTTAAAACTTTTTTTAATTCCACCTCTCGAAGTAGATCCGTAATAAAACTTTCTTCATATGATTTTAGAAATAAATCATTATGACCCCAATAGTTCGGTAGATATTTATCAATAGCTTCCGTAAGTGTAAGTTCATTCCAGAAGTCGATTTTTGTAGTTTCTACTTGCTCAATAATCCATTTTTTAAAATAATTTGAAATTTTTAGATGGCTCGTAATTACTATTATTTCATCATCTTTTGTGCAGTTTTCTTTGATAAGTTCGACGATGTGTTGAACCTTTCCGTCTAGCTCACTTAAAGTGACAACAAACTTATGTGATTTGTTTTTAAATGCACTTTTTTCTGTTGCGGACACTATGTTTTGCGAAATTATTTTAACATCAGATAAACCAGACTTTTGACATAAGTCTGCAATTATCGAAGTTAGACTAGTGAGATCTTTTATTGATTGGATTGTTTCTTTTTTATTCATAGTTTCTTAAAATTTATTTCTTAATGTACTTTAGCTTGAGTTTTATTCACATAAATATAATAGTTTACCCTCAAACGCTTTCTTCAAAATACTTTGCTTCAATGCCTCTGCCTGTTGCAAACTTTGTGTTATACTTTCTTCCATTTTATCAGCAACGCTGAGGCGGCTTTCAATGGCTTGAACGATGTTGTATTGTTCTTCATCAGAGCATAATGGAACAGGTGTTAGCGCCAAATCCTTTGGCGAAAGATTTGGCTGCAATGTTTCAGAAAATTTTGTTCTTATATATTCTTTAAATCCTGAAGTTTGTAAATACATGAATAAATAAGTATTATTTATCTTCAATCCTTTTAAACAAGCTACACGTTGATTTAATAAACCATTAGTCGTGTTCAAAGGATACTTACATATTTTGATCGTATTATTTGTAATTGGGCGAGTTAAAGCAATTAGTAAATCGCCTTCTTTAATTATGAAATCCGAATTGGATTTTAAAAATTCTTTAGGTAAGTATTGTTGATCTTTCCAAACAAACTCTGAGTACCCAATATTTGAAATCTTAATTACTGGAATTCCAACAGTTACAAAATCCGTGCTTTTAAAAGCAAACCCTGAAACAATTTTAGTAATCTCATTAAGGTTAACTTTTTTCCACCCCTTCAGCAACGCACCCTCTTCTACATTTTTATTAGTTAGCTTTCCCTCAAACGCCCATTTCAATACGCTCTGCCGATAAGTTTTTAATTGCTGCTTTGCAGTTAATAAACTTTCTATACCTTTTTCTAATTCACTAAAGAGTTCTTCAATTTTGGAAACAATAGCGAGTTGGGTGGGTTTGGGAGGAAGAACAAAATCAAGATTCTTTAACTTAGGTTGGTTGATTGAAGATTGATTAACGGATTTCTGAGCAATGCTTATAAATTCACCATTCCTTCTTTTATATTTAAATTGATAATTAAAAAAATCAGGTTGGACTTCTTGATTTAACCTTATTAGTAATAAGTTAATACCATGAATTAATGTTTTAGTTTGATTTTTGAATATTGCAGTTTTGCCTAAATGAACGTCACTGTTAATATGACTAAATAAAATATCATCCTTTCTCAAAGAATACTTTTCTATAAAAGCAGTATCATTTTCCTGAATGTATTTTACTCTTCCCAAGTCAATAGTTTCATTCCAGATAGTTTCAATTCTTGAAATAGGAAAACCAATTTTTTCTTCCGATTGCTTTGCATTTGCACCATTAGACATTTTATCGCATACGTCTCCCAACTTCACCCACTTCCATCCTTTTGGTAATTGATTTGTATGATTATTTTTTTCAGTCATTTTTTATTTTAAAAACATTCAACAACTCCGTAACAACACCGGTATGAAGACATTATTCTACCACTTATTCAGTGCACTATACCAGATTTTAATATGAACCTGACAGGTTTCTTTTATTCGTCTATAACCCGTCTAAACTCTATCTATCGTTTTCTTGAAACACTTTGATTTCCAGGAACATATATTATCTTCTCGTCTAAATCACGTCTATGGCGCCGTCTAATTCATATATCGCGCCGGGCACTTAGACAGGAATCCATTTTTTTTCATCATTTAATTTTATCTGGTCTTTTATCTTTAAAACCTGTAAATTATTCTTCACTTTATCTTTACGCTGTTTTTCTGTTAAAACGCCAGGCAATTTATCCAATAAAACTTCTTCAAGTTGCGAACGGCTTGCAGCTCCAAACTTTTTCAGATATTCAAGAATCATTTTCCTACAATATTCATCATCAATACCCTTTTTCTTAAAATAATCAGTATGCTGGCCGGTTACTTTGGCTATTACAGCAGATATAAAATAATTAGGTTTTCTGCCTTCAATAAGTTTTTCTTTCTTTAAGAAATTATAAGCAGACTGTTCTAGTGGCAATTTCTTTTGTATATGGTCTAGCATTATAACCGTGCTTAAAGCCAAATCAGTTTTTTCAAGCAATAGTTTACTATAATTTATATCCAGTACTTGTCCATAAATTTCTAATACCACCTTATCAGCCTCGGTTTTTGAATAATCGGGCAATGGGAAGTATCGTTTCCGCTGCTCTTTATACATAGTGTGTATACCATAACCCATAGTATCAATCATGCCCAGGTTTACCATCGCGCCTGTAATCCATGGATTGCGGTAGCGCTCAGGAGTTTTTTCACCAAGGCTGTAGTCTTCGGCTTTCCCATCAAAGAAAGAACCCGCATTAGAAAATATCAGTTTTTCCGTTTTTTCTGTAACAATAATCCTGCTGTTCAAATGATAGTCCTGGTGAGCAATACAATTATGTAAAGCCTCCAGTATAACACGTGGCTCATATTTCAAAACTTCTATTGCTACCAACTGTGTATCAGGGAAAATTTTATATCGTATATTTCTGATCCTGTTCAGTAATTCAGTAGTCTTCAATAAAAAAGGTGGATGAAAATGTTCGTAAGCCTTTTCATCGCTGTCTAGTTTCCAGGTAATCTGAGCAACAGCCGGTAAAAGAAGTCTTGCAGCTTCGGATTTACCTAATAAAATAAGGGCAGTATTGGTGACTTTACCATTTACAGTTATCTTCATTTTATCCAAAAGGCTGGCATCATCCAATTTCAATATTTCATTCATGTATCTTTCATGGTTTGCTGCATAGATATTTCTGGCTATGTAGATGGCCGTAGCATCAAGGTCATTAAGTGTTGCTTGTTCACAAATTTTTGCCGACCAGTCTTCCTGAGAGTTATAAATTTTCCGAATTAATGCCGGATGGTTTCGCAAATCTGTTTTCTGACTATTGATCCTAATAAACGGCTTTTTTTGAAAATGTGTAGGTTCAGAAACAGCAGCAGGAATTTTTAAGAGTGTAATAACTTTACTCTTATAAACAAATTCAAAAATATCGAAATGAACTTTCGGATGAAGAAATGTCCTTAACCATAATTCGAGATCCTGATTTCCCTTTTTTGCTTTTGAAATTTTAAAACTAGTGCCAGTTATTTCATGGGTATCATTTTTTACTCCCCATATCAGGTAACCAAATGGCTTATTATCAATACAGGCTCCGTTTGAAAGTGCAGAAATATACTCACCAATGTCCTCGTGATTATTATAGTTCTGTTTGAACTCTAACCATGTTTTCTCATTTTCATACGCACACAATTCTTCAAGTAAAATATGTATATAAGGTATACTCATAATTAAGCCGCTAATACTTCATTTAACTCATTAATAATTTCATCTGTTTTCTCCCCAAACAATTGCCACATTTTTCCCAGCCCGCCATTTTTATTAAAAGGATCCAGTTCAAAATCTTCTTTGCCCACATGAAAACTATTGGCTACATAATCTTTTATCATACGCAGCCATTGCATTTGTTCTTCAGTAAATTTATTATGCTGTCCTGCATTTTGTTTAAACAGCCAGTCTTTAAAATTCTTGTCAACTGAATTATCATAAGGCGTAAGATTTTTATCAACGCCACTCACTTTTCGCACAAGACTTACCAGGGCAATCAATTCATTTTTAGGGGAACTATTTACTTCTTTCAATTTTTCATACGAACGCCAAACGGTTAGCGGTACGAGTAATGGTTGTTCCATCTTTATTTTATCATACAAATCTTTGATCATTTTAAAAGTAAGTTCCCGTCGCTGGTAAGGCTGTCCATAAAATATTTGCAACGCTGTTATTTCCTCTTTATTAGATTCTATCCATGCAGTAAAATTACTGACAGTTAGTGCTGCCGCAGCTTCCTGGTCCTTTACCCAACCAATATTGGTAATCTCATCTATATTAATTCCATCAATAATCTGGTCATACTTTTTACGAACATCCACAATATAATTCCGCAAGTCAGGATTATTAAAAATATCTACCGCGCTGCTAATTAATTTTTGTTTTTCTTTTTGTATGGCAGCTTCTATCACAACAGGCGCTTGCTCCTGCATGTCTTGCCGGATGATGGTTTCCGCATCTTTGATTGTATCCGGATTATGGGCATTTAATAATTTTTGCACTACATGATGAATGGAAAATCCTTTCGCATGTTCATCAAAAGTTACTTTCTCATTTTCATTAATTTGTTTGTCTAAACGAATCAACCTATTGGCCAATGAACTTAATATTTCTTCATCCGTATTGCCCATGGCCACATTTTGTAAAAGATCTTTCAAACTCATTCCGGGCTTTTTTTCCAAAGGCCGGCTGTCTGTTTTTTGTGAACTCTCTACGCCAATCGCATCTATAATTACAAAATGATCTTTGGTAAATTTTGCGGAAGGCGTTCCTTTGGCTTTCAAATCTTCGAGCGAACAGGTGCGTGTGCCGCGGCCTTTCATTTGTTCATAATAACTGCGGCTTTTTACATCACGCATAAATACCAACACTTCCAAAGGTCGAATATCTGTTCCCGTAGCAATCATGTCAACCGTAACGGCAATACGCGGATAATAATCATTGCGAAACTGGCTGAGCACAGTTTTCGGATCTTCCTCACTTTTATAAGTAATTTTTTTGCAGAATTTATTTTCTTCACCAAATACTTCCCGCACGATTTCTATAATATCTTCCGCATGAGAATCTGTTTTTGCGAAGATTAAAGTTTTAGGGATTTCGAAATGACCATCTTTGTCAACGCGGTCAGGAAACATCGCCGGCGTATTTTCTTTAATTGCCCGAACGATGGTTCTTATTGTACTTGGATTTACAATATCCCTGTCGAGTTGCTGACCAGAATATTCAATATCTTCATCCACGGATTCCCAGAATTTTCTTCTTGTCAAACGTTCGCGTTTATCTACTTTTTCTCCCAATGCAATCTTGCTTCCGTCTTTGGTAATTTTTGTTTCAATGGTAAATACATTGTATGGAACAAGCACGCCATCAATCACCGCCTTTTCATACCCATAATCACTCACGAGGTTTTGATTGAAATAGCCAAACGTCCTGTTATCAGGCGTTGCGGTTAAACCGATTTGAAATACATCAAAATAATCCAGCACTTGTTTCCATAAATTATAAATGCTGCGGTGACATTCATCAATCACGATGAAATCAAAAAATTCTATAGGCACTTTTTCATTATAAACTACCGGTGCGGGATCTTTTTGTTTGTACTCATTTGGATTTATTTCCTCTGCACTTTCATCCAGTTCAGTACCTTTTAAAATTGAATACATTCTTTGAATAGTAGAAATATATACCTGGTTGTCATCCGGGATAAAACTGCTTTTCAATCTTGTCACCGCGTATAATTCTGTAAACTTCCGGTTATCATCATTGGGCACATACGCCATAAATTCCTGTTCCGCCTGTTCACCTAAATTTTTTGTATCCACCAAAAATAAAATACGTTTTGCTTTTGCATGTTTTAAAAGACGATAAATAAAAGTGATGGCTGTATAGGTTTTACCCGAACCTGTTGCCATTTGTATCAACGCTTTCGGATGAAAATCTTTGAAGGAATTTTCTAAATTGTGAATCGCGTTTATTTGGCAATCTCTCAAGCCTTCTTCCGGCAACGCAGGAAGATCAAGTAAACCGGCCCGTAGCGATTTTTCCTGTTTGAGATATTCGTTAAAAGTTTCAGGACGATGAAAAGTAAAGACCCGCCTCGACCTGGGTTTAGGATCACGATAGTCAGTGAATCTTGTTACTTCTCCGGTACTTTCATATACAAAAGGCAATTTTTCATTCTCAAGATATTTCAATTTTGCAGAAGCATAACCTTCAGATTGATCTTCATGAAAAGTTAGACGAACACCTTCTTCTTCGCGTTTTGCTTCAATAACGCCCACCGGTTTTCTATCAACAAATAATACATAATCAGCAGGGCCAACATCTGTTTGATATTCTCTGACAGCCACGCCTAAACCCGCGGCGAGATTAATATTATTTTTAGATTGAATAACCCAACCTGAAGCTATGAGCATAGCATCAATCTTATCACGCGCAATTTGTTCAGGATTTTGATTCAAGTTCTTTTAAAAATTTTGGGCATTTAAAAGGAAAGCAGTTTCACTATTTGATTTTTCCGTAAAAATTAAATTTTCAACAAATGAATGCTGATCAAATATACTGTTATATCAATATATTTTCAGGAAAAGTGTAAAACAACCTTTCATGTGTGCAACCTTCAATCGAAAATCTTGTATAAAATCTTTGTCTTCGAACGTGAGTTGTTCCTGCCCTGTCTTAAGTGTAAGTTGAATTTTGTCTTACTGCATATTTTCAATAGATAAGCTTGCTTACCTCTCTAAAAGGTATTGTATTATTTTTTAAAAAGAACACTTCCTTATCAAGATCCATATCCATAACATTATGTGATTCATTAGTATTTGTAATAATAAAAATATCATTCAATTTATACTCTTCTACTACTTCATCAAAGCTTTTAGTTGTTGTATAACCTATTCGTAATCCGGTTGTATTATGAAGTATGATGATCTCAGACATGCGATAAACTTCATCAACTTCTTTTCGCTGCGAGTTTTTGTATTCTGAAGAAACATAACTTACAAATTGGCTTCTATCATAGATCATAGAAGAATATGAACCCAACACCATATAACTTTTTAGTCCAATTTTAGATAATAGATTATCCTGCTTTTCTTTTTTAGATTCCATTATTTTTTGAGCATGTTTCGCTAAGAGTTGTTGTTCACCGTGCGGGCTTGTTTCGGAGCACAAAGTTTCAATTTGTGACTAATGTTTATTTTATCCCCAGTATATTTGTTCAGTATTCATAAACCGGAACTGTGTTTTCTTAACACAAAATATGAACTGGCTCAAATAAAAATGATATTTCCTACCTCGCTATCACCCCCAACTGCTGCATAAATTCCAAATTATCCATGAAGTCCTGTTCCTCCGCGATCTTGCCATTTTCCATGCGCACGAGTGTTACACCTTCAATGTCCACTTTTTTGCCAGTGGCCGGAATGCCGAAAAATGTACCTGTATGTGTGCCTTTAAAATTCCAGTGCTTCACTAATTTATTGCCCATACCAAATACATCTATGATGGTAAATTTTATATTAGAAAAACCTGTGAGGTAATTCACATAATACGCGCGGGCGCTATCAATGCCCACAATATCAGTATGCCTTTTTCTTTTCCCAACTCTCTCAGTAGAATTGCATAATGCCTGTCTAATTCATCGCCGCTTTTTGTGGTTAAAGTTTCCCAGCTAAATGCAGCAGGAATAGGCATTACACGCTTATACGGCGGCTTGCTATATTCATCTGCCATTTTTAAAAACAACAAATAAGTAAGCTGTTCCAGGTAATCACCATAGCCCACGCCATCATCACGAAGCGTGTTGCAAAAGGCCCATACTTTGGAGACGATGGAAGAGGAATTATTTAAATTAGAATTGATCATTATTTCATGAATTTTTTTTTAAAACTTTTTATTCACTAAATATAGAAATGTAATTTTTGTAACTATAAGTTTTACCATAATTTACTGTTTCATTAAATGGTTGCAAAATATCGAGCGTTACAAACCGCTCTATTAATTTTGCAGCACCGGGCCTGCTAAATTCCATCATTTTAGCTACTCTTGAAGTCTCTACAAGTGGGCTTTTAAACAGGTGTTGAAGAAACAACACACCACTTGCAGCTTCTCTTTTTCCTAAAGACTGAAGCTTTCTCATATCCGTTTCCCTCAGAGCAGTTATTTTTTTCGATGTTTCTATACTTTGTTTTGCTGTTTCTATAACGCCATCTAAAAAGAAGTGTAACCACTCATTTGTTTTGTTATTGTGATAGGCATCAAGTTTATCATAATATAATTTTTGATGTTGTTTAAAAAAACTGCTTAAAAACAGTACAGGTTTTTCTAATATTGCCCTTTCAAATAAAAACAGCGATATCAATAACCTTCCCGTTCTGCCATTGCCATCAAGAAATGGGTGTATGGTTTCAAACTGAGCATGAATCAGGCCTGCTTGTAATACGGGCATTAAATCTTTATTATGGATAAATCTTTCCAGGTATCCCAAAGCTTCAGTCATAGTAGAAGCGGGTGGAGGTATATAGGCAGCGTCCTTCAATGTAATGCCTCCAATCCAGTTTTGAGATGTACGAAAGTAGCCCGGCGAAGCAAAATGGGATGATCTCGCATTTGTCATTAGCTCTTTATGTAATTCACGAATAAATCTTAACGAGAAAGGAAATTGTTTTAAGCGGTCGATTCCATAATTTAATGCCTTTATATAAAATAAAATGTCATCTGCATCGGTATCTTTTACATTTATCCCCGCTCTCATTTCCAGAGCATCCATAATAGTTGCCCGCGTACCTTCTATTTGCGCAGAACTGGTCGCATCCTTGATAATGTACATACTTAGAAAAAAATCGGCATCTGGTAAAACATGTGTAATTCCATCCAGTTTTCCTATAAGCCTTTCCGCTACTGCAGCTTTGGTAATAATTTCTACAGGAAACTTCAGGAGTTCTTTTGTTGGAAAAGGTTCGGGTATAAAAGCTGTGTAGCCTTCAGGTTGTACAATATTTTTTCCAATAGACATGTTTAAATTTTCACAAATGTAAACTAAATACGTAATTAGTTTACAAGTATAAATTCTTGTAAACTAAATTATAGAGTTTTTCAAAATCGTAAATAAGAGGCATAGTAACTAAAACGTCATTTACTTTATAAAGAAAAAATAATGTAAACTAAGTTTTTAAAGCGGATGGGGAAAAAACGCGCTTTCAACTATAAATCGTCGCAAAGAAACCGATATTATGGTCTGCAAAAATTCAAATTAGTTTTCCCTCAAACGCCTTTTTCAAAATACTTTGCTTCAAAGCCTCTGCCTGTTGCAAACTTTGTGTGATGCTTTCTTCCATTTTATCAGCTACGCTAAGGCGGCTTTCGATGGCTTGTACGATTAGGATTTGTTCTTTAATAACAAAATTTGGCACTTCAATTTTTTTCAAATTTGCAATTTGTTCAGGATTTTGATTCAAGTTCTTTTAAAAATTTTGGGCATTTAAAAGGGAAGCAGTTTCATTATTTGATATTTCCATAAAATCAGCTTTTCAACAAATCAATGCTGATCAAATATACTATTATATCAATGTATTTTTATAAAAATGCAAAACATCCTTTTATGTACGCAACGTTTAAACATACAATACTTAACTTGAAAATTAAATATTTCCTACCTCGCTATCACCCCCAACTGCTGCATAAATTCCAAATTATCCATGAAGTCCTGTTCCTCCGCGATCCTTCCATTTTCCATGCGCACGAGTGTAACACCTTCAATATCCACTTTTTTCCCGGTGGCTGGGATGCCGAAAAATGTACCTGTATGTGTGCCTTTAAAATTCCAGTGCTTGACTAATTTATTCCCCATTCCAAATACATCTATGATGGTAAATTTTATATCAGAAAAACCGGTGAGGTAATTCGCATAATACGCCCGGGCGCTATCAATGCCCACAATATCGGGATGCGCGTGCATCACTACATCTGTTGTGAAATTGCTGTCGTTAAACAATTCAAGTTTACCATTATTCACAATCTCATCCCAAACATGCGTGTACATTTTAATATTGGCAGCAACAGAGTCTGTGGTGGCTGACGGTGTTGTTGCAGTGGGCGTATTATTACAAGCGGCGAATGATAGTATAACAAAAGCCAGTAATAATAATTTTGCATTCGGGAAAAGGGAAATTGTTTTTCTCATTGTTATTTAGTTTAGTGTTGAGGCAGTTTAAATATCTGTCAGCACAATATTACACGAAAACAATTATACCATCAAAACGGGGGGGGCAAAAGGCCTCAGAAAAAAAGCGTTAAGAAAATTTGGATGAATGGCGTTAAGAAATGAAATTAATGTTCCTAAAGTTCAATCTTGCAATTAGCTGGTAAGTCGCACAATGCTGGGGAAAGGAGTAAAAGATCCGACTAATTTCATTTTAGACTTGCATCCAAATTTTTAGCTTTTTTTGTGCAGCCTTGATTTTTTTGTTACTTTTTGTATCAAGACAAAAAGGAAATAAAAGGTTTAAAACCAGGAATCCTCCCGCATTAAAAACGATCTGATTAATTTGAGATAATTACGTTAGTTCAATAACGCATCGTCCTCTTTGAGAAGATGCTTCACTAAATTATTTTTTTATCACAGCATACTTGGTAATCAATGTTCCCTGTTCATTTACTTTTTCACAACTGATCATTTTCAGATCAATATCCAGTTTTTGTTCAATGACAAAATTGCCACCTGTTCCAAATATTTTTGGTTCGATCGTCAGCCATAATTCATCAATTAATTGTTTTTCAAAAAAAGAAGTCGCTACATGTCCACCGCCAGCTACGATCATTGTTTCGAAACCTTTTTTTTGAAATCGTTCAACTAATTCTTTGGGCTCATTGTCTGTAAATTCTATCTGTCCCGGAACTTCATATTGTTTGTATTTTGAAGTATGTTGCGTCATCACTAAAAGGAGATGTTGAGGGGAAGGAGAAAATTTTTCCTGGATATAAGTATTGCTACCCATTACGATTAACCCGGCATCCTTCCAGGTTTGTTTATAATATTCCTGGTCTTGTTTGGATGTCCATTTTCTTACATGTGAATCGCCCCATTTGGTAACTTTTCCATCTAATGAGGATACAAAAACTAATACAACTTTCATATAAACAGGGAGGTTTTTTAAAAGCCTTTAAACAAATATAATTTAATAAATTACAATCAATGTTCATTCTATACTTTAGATATTTGAGTGGTTACTTTTTTTATATAATGCATATTTTTTAAAAGCAGTTTCATAAATAATACATACAAGAATAATGGACGCAGATACATACACGCCCACTTTATTCGATGAATACTGCTTAATAATTAATGTAATCAAAGCCATTCCACAGAATAGAAATCCCAGCAAAGGCACTGTTTTATTTCCATTGTTTCTTTTAGCCGATTTGAACCACACATAATTTACTAATGTAAAAATGATCAGAAAATTTATGCTTCCTGCAATGGCAATATTTTGAAGATTCACGGTGTTTACCAGCAGCAATGTAAGCCCGGAAGTTATCAGCAAACCGATGGGCCTGTTCCAGAAAAAATCTTTAAATTCTTTAGGCAGTTCATTGTCAACAGCAATTTGATAATTAACGCGGCTTCCTCCAAAAAGCGAAGCATTGATTGCTGAAAAAGTTGAAATAAGCGCAGCGATTGTGATAATGATAAAGCCAATGTTACCAAGCATGGGTTTTGCCGCTTCTGCCAAAACATAATCCTTTGCAACTGCAATCCTGCTAAAGGGAAGCGAACCCACAGTAATAATGGCTATGGCAATGTATAAAATTATTACAAATACTACTGAATAAAAATATGCCTTTGGAATATTCTTCTTTGGGTTTTCGATATCCGGCGCCGCATTGGCAATTAACTCAAAACCTTCATAAGCTACAAAAATTACCATGCCTCCCGTAATCAGTTGAACAGGCGATACCCAGTTATTTATATAAAGTTGAGGAACATTATGGGAATAAGCAAAAAGGCCGTAAGCCCCGATAAATACAAATGCAACCAGGATAATTAATTTTATAAAAACAGCATAAGATTCAATAGTTCCAACAACCTTTACATTATAATAATTAATTAAAGTGGCTACAATAATTATGGCGCTGGCATATATATGGTAGTCAATATTTCTGCTGGCGCTAATGAGTAAAAGATTAGGCGCATAAGAACCAAAGGCTGATGAATATAATCCGAGCATAATTACATAACTCAGCCATAATAAATTATTAGCAGCTCCGCTGAAAATGCTTTTGCCAAATCCCTGGTTAATAAAATAAACAGTGCCGCCCCTGTCAGGATAAATAACAGAAAGATGGCTGTAACTGTTACAGGTTAAGAGCGCAATAATTCCCGCTATGAAAAAAGAGACAGGAGTTCCGCCACGGGCCAAAGAAACCGCCAAACCCAGGACGGCAAATATTCCGCCGCCCACCATTCCGCCAATGCCAATTGATATGGCTTCTTTTAAACCTATTTTTTTCATCTGATATTTTGATGTTAATTAATAAAAGTGTGAAGCCTTGAAGAAGAATTTCAACGTAAAGAATACCTTTTCTAAAGGTTGGTACTCTTTTAATTCAACATTACTTTTTCAATTTAATTTTTAATGAAAGGTAAGTACCTTTATCTTCAATTCATCTATAACCTTCTATTAATAAAATGCAACAACATTCAATCTATAAAAAATGAAAGGTAAAACCTTTGGAACTTTTACCGGCGTATTCACACCAACGACGCTAACGATTCTGGGCGTTATCATGTATATCCGTTTGCCCTGGGTGGTTGGCAATGCAGGTATTGTCGGTGCACTTGCAATTGTTTTTTTAGCTGTAGCTATTACCTTCACCACAGCGCTCAGTATATCTTCCATCACCACCAATATTCGCATTGGAGAAGGAGGTGCCTTCAGTGTTATTTCCCAATCACTCGGACTTGAAATTGGCGGCGCAATTGGTATCCCATTCTACCTTGCGCAGGCGATTGCGGTTTCTATGTATGTCTTCGGTTTCAGGGAAGGTCTGCAGTCAATATTTCAAAATTATGATCCATTTCTGTTGGATATTTACACCTTCGTCCTGGTAATGACTATTGCATTTATCAGTACAAGTTTTGCTTTCAAAATTCAGTATATCATCCTGGGAATAGTTGCTCTTTCACTGATATGTATTTATGGTTCATTATTTACGCACCATTTAAATAATCATTTTGAATGGTTTGGTAAATACCCGGGCTCGCCGGAAGATAATTTTAGCGGAACCTCATTCTGGACAGTGTTTGCTGTTTTTTTTCCGGCGGTAACAGGCGTCATGGCCGGGGCTAATATGTCGGGAGATCTTACAGACCCGGGTAAAAACATTCCGCGGGGAACACTTTCATCTTTAATTATCACTACCATCATTTATCTCTCCCTGATTTTTGTTGCAGCGCTTATCAGTACGCCTGATAACCTGGTGAAAAATTACAATGTCTTTATAGATCAATCTCTTTTTCCACCTTTGGTGCTTACCGGATTATTAGGCGCCACCTTATCGTCCGCATTAGGTTCTTTTGTAGGCGCACCAAGAATACTACTTGCCCTCGGTGAACGAACTATTTTGCCGAAAAGTAAATTTATATCCAAAATCTCTAAACGCGGGGAACCGGTGAATGCCATGTTGATAACAGCAGTTATTGTGATCTTCGGTATATCACTGAGAGACCTGAATACGATCGCCCCTTTGCTGACCATGTTTTTTGTAATTACTTATGCGATGGTAAATGTAGTTGCATTCATAGAACAATTTTTAGGGTTGCCCAGTTACAGGCCTTTGCTAAAAATTCCTATCATTATTCCGCTTATCGGGGCCATCGGATCTCTTACTGTTATGTTTATTATTAATGCTTTTGTGGCTTTGCTTTCATTGATCTTAATCATTACATTTTATTTTTACCTGGTAAGGAAACACTTAGTTTCAACTGCCGGAGACTCCAGAAGCGGTTTATTTACAGCCCTTGCCGAATGGGCAACAAAAAAAACAACTGAACTAAGCCCCAGGCGTGAGGCAAGATCGTGGAGGCCTGATCTGTTGGTGCCTGTTATTTATCCTGCAGAAATTCGTTCTTCATTTCAGTTAATTAATTCAATCATTTATCCAAAGGGTTCCTTGAAGCTTATGGCCATACGAAATGAAGATGCTGCAGAACAAAAAAGACTGAATGATTTTATGATTTTAACCATCAGAAAGTTTAAGGAAATGAATATCCCTATTTCAGCTACAACGGTTGATAATTATGATTTCAGTAATTCCATGAACATAAGTATGCAATCGTTAAATGCCGCTTTTTTCAAACCGAATACTATTTTTATTGGGATAGATCCGGGAAGAGATGATATAGAGAAATATAATACTTTGTTGGTGGATACAAAGAAGAATAGCTATGGGTTAATCTTTTTTATCCCTTATGGAACTTCGGGTATTTCTATGGAAAAAAACGTTTCGCTCTGGATAAATAATTTGCCTGCTGCCTGGAAAGAAAATTTTAATTTACATAATAACGACCTCGCCATTCTACTGTCACTATTGATTTCTAAAAACTGGAAGGGCCACATAAACGTGCATATCATTAAGAATGATAATATAGTGGAAACAGATCTTCTTGATTTAAAGGAAATGATTCGCTTTCCGAAAGATACAGCCATACAGTTGAACCAGGGAAATATTATAGACGAAGTATTTACCGATATCAATTCAGACCTCAACATTATAAGTATTTCAAATGAAATGGATATACAAAAAATGATTGCGATTGTAAACAGGGCAAAAATATCTGCTATTTTTTGCAATGATTCAGGGCTTGAAAATGCATTGGTTTAAGTAAGCGTTAATCAATAATCAACAGCGCTTCAAAGCGTGGATAATCCTGGAAGTGAATTCACTCATTTAACTATAAGAATTTTTGTTTCTATATTTCATTTATTCAACACATCATCCACAAGGGCTTGCGCTTCTTCTATCATTTTTTTTAAATGATTTTTCCCTGAAAAACTTTCTGCATAAATCTTATAAATGTCTTCTGTGCCGGATGGACGGGCTGCAAACCAACCATTTTCTGTGACCACTTTCACGCCACCTATCGCTGCATTATTTCCCGGTGCATGGGTCAATATATTTTTAATTTTTTCCCCGGCGAGGTCTTTGTGTTTTATTTGCGAAGCGGACAGCTTTTTTAATTTCTCTTTTTGTGCAGGCGTTGCTTTTGCTTCAATACGATCATAAAAAGGTTCGCCAAATTCTTTGGTGAGTTCATTATATATTTCTCCCGGATCTTTTTTCATTTTTGCCGTTATCTCAGCCGAGAGCAACGCAGGAATAAAACCATCTTTATCAGTCGTCCAAACATGCCCATTTAATCTTGAAAAAGAGGCGCCTGCACTTTCTTCGCCGCCAAAGCAAAGTGATGAATCTAACAAACCATCAACGAACCATTTGAAACCAACAGGCACATCATCAATTTTCCTTTTCATTTTTGCTGCGATGCGATCAATGAGTTGAGTGGTAACAACAGTTTTGCCAACAGCCGATTTTTTATTCCAATCAGGACGATGTTGAAGTAAATAAAAAACGGCAACAGATAAATAGTGATTCGGATTTAACAGCCCTGAACTTTTGGTTACAATTCCATGCCGGTCATGATCAGTATCGCAGGCAAAAGAAATATCATAATCGTCTTTCATTTCAATCAACCCTTGCATGGCGTAAGGAGAGGAGGGATCCATGCGGATTTGGCCATCCCAATCTACTGTCATGAAACTAAAAGTTGGGTCAACAATTTTGTTTACAACTTTCAAATTCAGTTTATAGCGTTCTGCAATCGGTTCCCAATAATGAACGCCAGCGCCACCCAGCGGATCAACTCCTATGTTTATTTTAGAATCCCGAATGAGATCCATGTTGATGACATTTCCAAGATCATTTATATACGTATTCAGATAATCGTGGCGGTGCGTTGTAGCAGCATTCAAAGCTTTTTCAAAAGGAATTCTTTTTACAAATTGAAGATTGTTTTGTAGCAATTCGTTGGCTTTCTTTTCTATCCAATCAGTAACATTTCCTGGCGCCGGTCCGCCACTGGGTGGATTATATTTAAAGCCGCCATCGTCCGGTGGATTGTGCGAAGGTGTAATAACAATGCCATCGGCCAAACCTGTTTTTCGTTGATGATTATATTTTAAAATAGCATGAGAAATAACAGGCGTTGGTGTGTATTCATCTTTATCGGCGATCATCACTTCGACATTATTTGCGGCCAGCACTTCCATCGTGGTAGCAAAAGCAGGCGCTGACAATGCATGCGTATCAAAGCCAAGATATAATGGGCCATCAATCTTTTGTTCCTTCCGGTAAAAACATATTGCTTGTGTAATAGCAAGAATATGATTTTCATTAAACGAATTTTTTAATGATGATCCACGATGCCCCGATGTACCGAACGAAATGCGATGTGCCGGAACTGCGGCATCGGGTTTTCCTGTGTAATAAGCGGTAACAAGCCCCGGAATATTTACGAGAATATTTTGTTCTGCAGGCTTTCCTGCTAAAGGAGAGATTTTCATTGTTTAACTATTTTGTTCTTTTGGCTTCGTTTCTATTGACCTCGTTTTTTGAAATGATTTATGCGTTTTGAATGCCTTCTTAAAATATTACGCGCACTTCTGTCGAAAGTAAAATTGCTATATATCCCGTTAATAAAATTAAGCACTTTTATTTTCTATAAACTACCGTGATTTATTATTTCATCTAATATTTTTTGTTGAAACAGGCTAGCGGATTATTCTCACTGGTTTGTCTTTTTCTAAATCACTTTTAAGTACTTAAAGCATTCTCCTCTATTCCCAATTCGTAGTCTAAAACTAAAGCGCCAAAATCTTTGACTTCATAATCTTTCTCTTTAAGAAAAAGTGATAAAAAATTTTTAAGTTCAAATCCTCATTGGTCACAAGCTCTGCCTAATTTCATTTCGTCTTTTTTTTATAATTTCATTCATCTGGTTTAAAACAATGATGCACCATACCAGGTTTCTCTAAAAGATTTATAAGTAATATTTATACCTGGGTTTCTTTTTGCTTCCATAAAACCGCTCCTCCTTTTATACCTTCTTTATTATCACCAATACTGATATTCTTGTCAAGTTTAAAGGTCAATAATTTTGCATTTCCTCCACTGATATAAAGATGATCATAATTAAAAACTGTTTTTAAAATCTCAATTACTTTCTTCATTCTTTTATTCCATTTCTTTTTTCCTTTCTTTTTCAGCGCATCTTTTCCCACATAATCATTATAACTTTTACTTTTTGTGATTGGGTGCAGGGATAATTCAAGGTGTGGCATCAATACGCCATCCCTTAAAATAGCTGAACCAAAACCCGTTCCTAATGTGATGACCATTTCCACTCCTTTACCGGATGCCAAACTCAAACCCTGCAGGTCAGCGTCATTTATTAATAATGCTGGTTTGCCCAAAGCACTTTCAAGTTGTTTGCGTAAAGCATAATCTTTCCATACTGAATTTCCAAGTTTTGGCGCAGTCTTTACAATTCCATTTTTAATATACCCAGGAAAACCTGCAGAGATTTTATCATATTCGGGAAAGCGTTTCGCAAGATCTTCTATTACAGCCATCACTTCCTTAGGAGAAGAAGGTTGCGGTGTTTTTTCACCTTCATATTCTTTCAATAGTTTTCCATCTCCATTTAATATGGTCGCTTTTATATGTGTGCCACCGATATCAATAGAAAGGATTTTTACATTTTTTTCTGTCATGATTTACTTTTTAATTTATGTTGAAAGTTAATAAAACATCAAAGCAATAAGATACTTCCGTAGTTTTACAATCTCTTTTTTTCCCATGCACAAAGCGTCATTTATTTTTTATTTTATTGCAAATTAATAGCGGATCACATTTTCACATCCTTTCAATCCGCCAGCTTTTTATATATATTGATTAACCCATTAGTAGAAGAATCGTGCGTAGTAATCTTGTCTTTATTTTCCAGCTCGGGCAATATTTTTTTCGCTAATTGTTTTCCTAATTCTACTCCCCATTGATCGAAACTGTAAATGTTCCAGATGATTCCCTGAACGAATATTTTATGTTCGTATATCGCGATAAGTTCTCCTAATGTGAATGGAGTAATCTTCGTTATTAAAAAAGAATTGGTGGGTTTATTGCCATCAAATTCTTTAAACGGAATTAATTTTTCAGGAACCTTTTCTGCTTCCAATTCTTTCTTCGATTTTCCATTCATCAATGCTTCTGATTGTGCGAAGAAATTTGATAATAAAATTTTATGATGATTGCCCATCGGATTATGACTAATTACAGGTGCAATAAAATCGCAGGGAACTAAAGGTGTTCCCTGGTGGAGCAACTGGTAAAAAGCGTGCTGGCCGTTGGTTCCAGGTTCGCCCCATATAACCGGGCCGGTAGAGTAAGTGACTCTTTTACCATTCCTGTCCACGTGTTTGCCATTGCTTTCCATATTTCCCTGTTGGAAATATGCGGGGAAACGATGCATGTATTGGTCGTAAGGAAGAATAGCTTCTGATTGCGCGCCAAAAAAATTAATATACCAAAGACTGATTAATCCAAGCAACACAGGTATATTTTTTTCGAATGGTTTTTCTTTGAAATGTTTATCGGTTTCATATCCTCCCTTCAGTAATTCTTCAAAATTATCATAGCCGATTGTCAATGCAATGGAAAGGCCGATAGCACTCCATAAACTATATCGTCCTCCTACCCAATCCCAGAACACAAACATATTTTCTTTATTAATCCCAAATTCTTCAACACCTTTTTCGTTGGTGCTCAATGCCACAAAATGTTTGGCAACAGCTTTTTTATCTTTAGCCGTTTTTAAGAACCAGGCCCTCGCGGAATGAGCGTTGGTCATCGTTTCCTGTGTAGTAAATGTTTTGGAAGCAACTAAAAACAAGGTTTCTTCGGGAGTGATTTTTTTGAAAACTTCGGCCAGGTCAGTACCATCAATATTGCTTACAAAGTAAGGCTGAATATCTTTCTTCCAATAAGGCTTCAATGCTTCTGTAACCATCACGGGACCTAAGTCGCTACCACCGATACCAATGTTTACTATATATTTTATTTTCTTTCCGCTGTATCCAGTCCATACGCCTTTATGTACTTTCTGGCAAAATCTTTTCATGTGATCCAATTCTTTTTTTACTTCCGGCATCACATCTTTTCCTTCGGAATAAACAGGTTTTCCTGAAAAATTTCTTAAGGCAGTATGCAAAACTGAGCGGCCTTCGGAACCATTAATTATCTCACCGGAGAACATTGCCTTTATAGCTTTTTCTAATTCACATTCCTGAGCCAGGTCGAGGAGAAGCTGCCGGGTGATATCGCTCACAATATTTTTGGATAAGTCGCAAACTATTTCCGGCATTGAAAAAGAATATTTTTTAAACCGGGCCGGGTCTTCACTGAACAGGTTTTTTATAGAAACGTTTTTCATTTCTTTAAAATGATCATGCAATTTTTTCCATGCGGCTGTTTTAGTGGGATTTATTTTTGGAAACATATTTTTATTTTTTAATTGAGTTTTTTAATTATTATCCATACGGTTCTTAGGTCACATTTAGTAATATCTTTTTATTCTTTTTCATTCGCTTCCATTGCAGCATTGTATTCACCATGACGTGCTGCATTATCACAGCATGCACGATGATAGAGCGCTTTTTGAGTTGCTTCAATATTATCTTTATTGCCACGCCAAATTTCAATGGCCGGATATTCAATCGCTCTTGAAAATGAAAAAGTCAATGCCCAGGGTAATGGTGATCTGTTTTTTGAATGCATCGCATTTAATCTTGTAGTTGCTTTTATAGAAGGCTGGCCTCCGGATAAAAAAGCAATGCCCGGAACCGCGGCAGGAACTGACCGGAGAAAACAATCAATGGTTGCATTTGCTATGGTTTCATCATCCACCTGCACAGGGCAATCTTTGCCGGGTAAAATCATATTAGGTTTCAGAATAATTCCCTGAAGGTTTACTCGTTGTTCATAGAGTTGATGAAATAAACTCCGGTGTACTTCTTCAGTAACCGATGCACATTTTTCAATAGTATGTGTGCCATCCATCAATATTTCCGGTTCTACCATCGGAACGATACCTGCTTCCTGGCATAATGCAGCATAACGTGCAAGGCTATTCGTATTTGCTTCTATACATCCTCTTGAAGGAATACCATTTCCGATTTTAATAACAGCGCGCCACTTGGCAAAACGAGCGCCTAAATTGTGATACTCTTTGAGTCGTTCACGTAAACCGTCCAGGCCTTCTGTAATTTTTTCGCCAGGGAAACCTGCCATATCTTTTGCACTCTTATCCACTTTAATGCCCGGAATTATTCCGGACCGGGCAAGAATTTCTACAAAAGAATTTCCATCTGATGTATGTTGACGAATGGTTTCATCACTTAATATCGCTCCACTAATGCATGATCCAAGACCTGGTGTTGTCACTAATATTTCGCGATAGTTTCTGCGATATTCTTCTGTTTGCGGAATACCTAATTCAGCAAAACGTCTATTACATGTAGCGATACTTTCATCCATTGCAAGCAAGCCTTTGGCCATCATTGCATTGGCAGTATTGTTTAGTTCTTTTATTTTCATTTGTTTAAATTTTTCCATTTCCAGTTACGAACTTCAGGCATATCCTCTCCATATTTATGAATGTATTGTTTATGCTTTACTAATTTATTCTGAAGCTTTTGTTTCAAATAAGTTCCTTTTTTCCTGTTTGAGTCAACCGGTTTTTAACTTCTTCTTTATATGTTCCAGGTTTAGTGGTTCATGTAACAACGGATTTTGATGGAGATAAAGCTGGCCAACAGAAAGATAATTTGCAGCCCGCCAGTAAGGATCTATTTTCATTGTTTAATTTTCTTTTATTGTTGTTAAATCAAGCCAGCCACCGCTAAAACCCGCCCTGCGCAAACCATTAATAATGTGCGGGCATCTTTTCATTATATCCCATATTAAGCCTGTTTTATAATTTTCAATCATGAGGATAATCGGCCCCTGATTTAACCCAAATTGCCATTCAGATATCCAGCTTTTTGACTTATTATTTTTCTCACGGAAGGATAAATTATAGCTTGCATCAAAACCATAGTCATGATCTTTTTCGTATTCCAGTCTTTCAATCGCATGACGCATTGTGCGGAGTATAACTTTTGGTAGAAACGGCAGAGAAGATACAACTGCCCATGGTGATATCGTTCCATCATCAGGGCCGAATGGAGCGCCTCTTGCTATATAGTCATAAAATTTTCTTTTAACACCATCAACTGTGCGGGTAGCAGGTCCGGGTCCCTCGCTGGCAGTAAATCCCCATCCATTTTCTCCATAATGCGGAAAACCCAATGGATTTTCTATGGCATATTGTTGCTGGATTTGAGTGGCACGACGACTATTTTCAAAATAATCAATGCCAATCTTTCTATTCAAATCGTCGTTGATGCCTTTGCAATCCAACCATATTTGCGACATCTGGTGAATAAATAACGGCCCTGCATAAATGCATTCTATATTGTATATTTTTTTCCATTCAAAAGTGGATGTCCATTTTTTATATATAGAAGGACTAATTGGAAAAGTAGGGGAGCCGAGTGCCATTATATAGATAAGATGTGCTTCGCTATACTCCATATCCCAACGGGAACGAAGAAATCCTGACCCCGGTTTCCAGCCGTGCGAAATAGAATCTTTGCCGTTTAATGCCCATTGCCAATCTACCCGGGCATAGAGTTCATCTGCATACTTTCTTATTTCAATTTCGGATTTATTTTCTCCAGTGAAATAATATCTTGCAGTCAATATCCCCGCTAAAAGTATAGCAGTATCTATCGTTGATAGTTCGCATTTCCATACACGCTTCCCGGTTTGCATATCAAGAAAATGATAATAAAATCCTTTGTATCCTGTTGCATCTGCTTCGGTACCTTGTTGACTGTTATATAAAAATTTTAAAAGGGTAAGTGTTCTTTTGATGGCTTCAGTCCGCGTTATAAATCCGCGTTCAATTCCTGCTATATAGCAGCTAAGTCCAATGCCTGTTGCTGCAATACTTGCTGGTGATCCCGGCTGCGTTTTATCAGCTATTAGCCCGGTTTGGTCATTCACTTCTTTTAGAAAATAAGTAAAAGTTCTCCGTTGCAAAATACCGAGCAATTCATTATCCAGAGCTTGTTGATTTGCATCATTTAATTCGTTCGATTTTTCTATCTGTTTCATTCAATTTCAATTGTTATATATGCTACACTTTTTGGGTTCTGTTGTTTCAACAAATATAAAACCTTTTTCCTGCCCGGTTGCGAGGGCTGTATGTTTTAAATTTTGCCAGTCATTTATCCAAACCATTAAAAACTGCTATACCTTTTTCATGGAGGAAACATTGCCGGAATAACCGGGAATATGGCCAGTCCTGCCGTGATCAAAACGAGCATAAAAATATTAACAGGCAATATATGTGCGGTGCCTTTTAACAGCGGAGATGGGCTTAATGAGAAAACATGTGTATTTGATATTTTTGCTCAAATTTCTGAAGGGCCATGCGAAAAATGTTATAGATAGTATATTCTATTCTCTTGAATCAGGAAAAACAATTTTCGGCAATATTGGAGGCATAGAAAGATATTTAACAGTTACCTGAAAATTATAATGTTATTTTGTACAAATTTTTACCGTATATACATACAATGAATTTACATATTATTTCCTAATTTAAAAAATATTCTCTTGTCAGTTAAAATAACGTTTGCTAAAACTTCAGGTCCTGATTTTTATACTACAGTAAATAAAAAAGTTGAAGATTTCTTTACATCCGGGAAAATCTCAAAAAAAGGAAATGGCACGATGCTCGTGAAATTAATCTTTTTCCCAACGATTTTTATTTCGGCTTATCTTATTTTGGTTTTGACAAATGCACCATTATTGATACAATTTTTATTGTGGTCTGTGCTTGGATTGTTTACGGCGTTTATAGGTTTGAATATAGCGCATGACGCGGTTCATGGTTCCATATCCGGGAATAAATCTGTGAATAAAATATTGGGTTATTCATTTAATATAATCGGCGCTAATAGTTATGTATGGAATATTACGCACAATATTGTTCACCATACATACACGAATATTGACGGGCATGATGAAGACATTGTTTCGATTCCTATTTTGCGTATGTGCCCGCATCAGGAACTCAGAAAGATTCATAAGCATCAATATTGGTATGCATTTATTTTTTATTCCCTGGCTTCTTTATCCTGGGTATTTATCAAGGATTATGTAAAATTCTTTAAAAAGAAAATTGGTAATTACAATAATAAAACACACCCGAAAAAAGAATATTTTATACTCTTTATATCAAAGGCAATTTACTATGTGCTTTTCCTGGTCATTCCTTTTGTTTTTATCAATGCATTATGGTGGCAGATTTTATTAGGTTTTGTCGTGATGCACATTGTACAAGGCACTACGATGGCAATGATTTTCATGCTCGCGCATGTAGTTGAAGAAACTGACTTTCCCATGCCCAATGAGACCGGTAATATGGAAAATACATGGGCTATCCACCAGCTTTATACAACCGCCGACTTTGGCCGGAATAATGATTTCCTTAATTTTTTCTGCGGTGGTTTAAACTTCCAGGTGGAGCATCATTTATATCCAAAGGTTTGCCATGTGCATTATAAAAGTATTTCCGAGATCGTAAAACAAACTGCGGAAGAATTTAATTTGCGGTATAATGACAATGCCAGTTTTGCCAGTGCCATCGGGTCGCATATCCGGTTGCTCAAATCACTGGGCAGGCAGCCGGCCATTGTTGCAGAACAATAGTTTGTTCCAAAATTTAAAATGAAATTAATTGAATCTTGTTGGAGGCAACTCCAACAAGGGCGAGAGAGACAACTCCAGGAATAGCGAGAGCGATGACTGAATTAAAAAATTCAAGTTCACTTATGGGAAATCCCTTCAATGAATAGGCTTTCAAAAATTTGAATTAGGCCAGGCATCTCTTTTTCATCTTTTTCATAGCCGCCCAGGTGATGCGTATTATCAAAAGCACCAACCAGGTTTATGGAAGATTGGGTTTTATTTTTCCCAGTATAAAAAAAACTGAAGTTGTATGAAGTAGAATCTATTTTTAAATATAAATCTGCAAAATAATTCCGGTCATTTCCCGTGCCAGTAGTATCTGTAAATTTTAAATTTAAATACTTATCAGCTTCGTCTATTTTTTTTATTTTACTTGTAAGTTCAGCCTGATTAAATGAAAATTCATACGTTTTAATTGGAGGATAAACAGCACTGATGCCATTCATAAAATAACCTATTAAAACAATAACAAGTATAAAAGTGGCTATTAAACTAAAAATTAAAATTTTGCGCTCTTTCATGCAAAAGAATTTTTTCTAAAAATACAACTGCCAGTTTGTTTTTCAACAAGAATAAAATTTCATTGTTTCGGCTGGTGAGACACCAGCCGATGGTAAATTTTGCGGTCCTTAAATAAAATTTTACGGGTCTTTTTAAAAATTAAAACCTCTTATTTTTCAAACTTAACCAGTTCACTATTATAGTCAATCGTAACTTTAAAATATTTCATAAAAGATCCACCGATTGCGCCTTGTACAACTCTGTCCATACTGCCTATCATTCCTTTAGACCAGGCTTCATCCGGCCTTTTAGAAAACCAAACCGGGCCGGCTGATAAGTCGCCCACTTTTACATTCGGGACTTCTATTAAATCGGCACCATTCATTTCTCCTTTTACAATAATTCTCCATTCAGGATGTTGAAGATGCCATTTATCAAAAAGACTTTTTGCTATAAATGAACCGGCAGTTGCTTTTGTTTCGATACCCAATTCATTGCTTCCACTATCGCTTAAAAGAAACGTAGCGCCGGTATCAAATAAAAAGTAAACTATTTTTCCATCAATTTCTAAAGCCAAACTTGGATGCCCGAATTTCTTTATGCCTTTCTTATCTTTTTTAAAACCCAGTGGCAATATATTTTTATTATTTAAATCCGGTGAAACAGGTGTATTCACTGATAATTGTCCTGTTTGATAATTGAAAGTCCAGGCGTCATTGATGAAGAAAAATTGGCCTAAGAAAATTTGATGGTTGACATATTTTGAAAAAAGATCATTCTCTAAACGATCTGCCGGCACTTCCAAAAAGGGAACATCAATATGTGTTTTATAGTAGTTGGCAATTTGCGGGTAAGGTATGTTTTGATTGCTATAAATTTCATTGGCCGCGATATATTTTGTGGTGTCGCCATCAATGTCCATCAACTTGACTTTGGATTCTAAACCGAGTAATTTGATGGTAGAATTATAAATCGCGGTGAAGCCGCCACCCGTATCACAAAAACCTAAAACCGTATCTCCATGCAATGTTGGGATCTTAAGGAAAAACCTTCCTTCTGTTAAGTTAGCAGGCAGAAAAATTTCTTTATTTGATTGCACTAATTCGTTTTGTGCAAGACTTTTGATTGAAATGAAAAAGAGGAGAACAAGGATTTTTTTCATGGTAATATTTTAAATGCGATAAAGTCAGCAAAAGACATAACAATATTACATGAATCCAAGACCTAATCAAAAAAAATTTTGCCGAATTTATTTTAGAATTATAAATTTATACCCCGTAAGTTTATCAGTAGAAATTAATCGTTGCTTGTTTTACTTAAAACTAGTTTTTAATCTCAGAGATTATTAGTTAATTGTGCTGTCAATGCGATTGAAAAATCTTTCGACCGATCCACATAAAACAAAACAGTATCCGTGGTTTTTTTAATGCCGAATATTTTTGTTACTTCGATAGGCTTTTTTAAATACACCACAACATTGTGATTTTCCATGCCTTTCAAAAGAGCGATCTTCGCAGGGTTTCGGCCCAAAGGGATTTTTTTTGACAACTCAAACTTTTCGATATTGTCAAATTCAATGGAAGCATCACCAGCCAGGCCATTATGAATTTCCAATGAATCTTTATTGATCATAATTGGCCGGGCTTTGACTGCTTTTATATGTGCAAACAATTGAATACAAGTATATACACTTAACGCGGTGATTATCCAGGCTGTTGTTGTAAACCATAACCTCAGTAAAAAATGAACGCCGGTTGTTTCAATTAAAAATATAAACAGGATAACCCACAATACCAATGAAATTCCATTCTCTTTATATGATGAGAATTTTTTTTCATAGTCTATGGTTTTGTCTTTGCTGCTGAAAAATGCGTAATACATAACAGCGATCTCTGAAGAAATGATTGTTGAAAATTTTTCATTTCCAAAGACGCGGAACATAACGTCCCTGCAGTGCATTAAAAAATCTGGTTTTTCAATGTTGGATGCTTTCGCTCTTTTGTTGGCTAAATAAAATTTACGGCCAATATAAAAAATGACGACTGCTTCAATCACCGGCGAGATCCAGGTCTTAATAATTTGAAGAAATATATTTGATTGAGGATTTAAAATAAGGCCTGCTACAAGAAGCCCTGCGATAAAGATTCGGATCACAGTTAGTTTAGAAATCTTTGTTTTCCGGATTGCCAGGAAATAAATGAAAGGCGCTACTACCAGTGTGTCTATCAAAATTGCATTTGATAAAAGTGTACTATTCGCTTTGAATTTTGAAGTGAGTGTGATGATGAAACAAGCCAAAAATATAAGCAGGGGAATAACCAGAGCAAATGTCCAGTTTGGTTTTTTGGTTGTTGATACAGGCATTGAAACAGGAATATATTTATGCAGAATTTATTTCACCAACAAAGCCTGCAATTTGTCAAAGTTAAAATTTTCCCTGAACAGTTCACTGGCTTTTTTTTCGGCAATGCTTCTCACAGCTCCCCATCTTATATAAAAAAACTGTGGTTCGGTTACGGGTACTTTTTTATTTAGATAATCCGGATTAATAATTACCCACTCATTTCCTTCGCCGGGTACATCAAGAAAGTAATCTGTTTCAGATGCAAAAGAGTGACTAACAGGCGGGTCAAAAGAGTGGTAGGAAATGAAGGGCTTATTCATCCAGGCTTCAGTTTGTGCTGCTGTAAAACGGTCAATATCCTTCAGGTCATTTGTGGCATCATCAATCATTTTATTATTCATGTCTTCTACCTCTTTATAGCCTTTATACAATTCTGAACCCTTCTCGGCAGGAGATTTTGTTTGTAAAAACTCGACAAGGTTTTTTTTCAATCTATCAAGTGTGGCTTCTTCAGATTTACGCATCAGTATGAGGTATTCTCTTCGCGATACCGGTTTAAATAAAGTCTTTCCGGGTTTGGTAACAAGTACGCCTCCACCTTCATTTGTTTCATAATAAGGGAATCCTTTTATCTTAAAATTACTTTTAGTTGAATTGTACGTATAGACAGGGCTATTATTAACCCTCACTTCTTTATTCGGTCCGATTCCAATATAATCATCTCTTAAATCGTCGATGATATCGTTCAGGCTATTCGCTTTGCATTGTATTTCAAAATTGTATAAGCCTTTCCAGTTGAAGCCGCCACCAATCTGGCAATAAATGTTGAATGTATACACATAAGAACTGAAAGCTGACAAGCCACCTGCACCATAATCACTGTTGCTGATGTCTGAAAAACCGTGTAAACCTGTGGCATCTTTAATGGAGGCAAAAATTATATCCAGCATAGCCAACCCATTTTTTTTGACTATCGGGTCTGTTGCCCTGTAACCATTATAGCCAGTGGGTTTTTCAAACACACTCGGCTGTATTGCGGCTAATTCCTTTGTGCAATTCTGTGCCACAATGCCAGAGGAATAAATGAAACAAAAAAAGATAAAAACTATTTTTTTCATGTTATATAAATTATTTCTCCAGCATGGCTTGCAACTTTTTAAAATCAAAATTTGTTCTGAAATCATTGATCATTTTTGCAGTTAAAGGATCTGCATTCTTTGTATTGCCTTCAAATTGTATGGATAAAAATTGTATGGATGTTTCAGGCAAGTTTTTATTTATATAATCCGGGTTAATTGTAACCCATTGCTTGCCCTTTGTAACATCGTTTGTATAACTTGTTTTTATTAAATATGATGTTTGCTCTCTATCATCTCCACTATAAATCATGGGTTTGTTTAAAAATTCTTTGGTGCAACTCGCTGCAAAGTTATCAATTGTTTCAGGAGAAGCTGTATAACGATCTGGTCGCTTTCCTGCATTATAGCTGCTTGTCCATTTTTTAAACAGGCCTAAAAAATCTCTTGTACTGACGGCATTAAATAAAGGGACAGTATCTTTTGTAATTATTACTGATGCGTCTTTCCAGCCATCCCAATTATAAAAAAATAAAGGAAAGCCATTAAACTTTTCGGACTCTTGTTCTTTCGAAATATAGTAAACTGTTTGCCCATTTAGACTATCCGTTTTTTCCTTATCTAAAATAAAATCCGGTAGCTTTTTTTTATCTTTAACTAAGTTGGGTACAAAGCCATTGATGTATACATAAATATTTACTGTGGGGTTGCCGGTGCTTTTAATAAATTCTCCATTGTCTTTGCAGGTTACGGGTTGAACACTAATTTCTATTAAACCTTTTACAAGTCCTTCATTACTTATATTATCAACCTGTGCCCTCCATTTTCCCACCATTCCTGTATTGTGTGTAAAAGCCGAATCAAAGAGTTCGTATATTTTTACGAGCTTACTATACATCAGTTCTGTGTTGGCTTTATTTTCTTTTTCTTTCATACCGATGTATTTTAAAGAGTTCGTTTGCATGCATGAATAAGGAAGCGCTGCAGCTAGATCTACGGTGCATTGTGCTGATAGTTGCATTGCAAATGCAATGGCAATACTTGTTATAATCACTTTTTTCATAAATAAATATTATGGGCAGACGGTTATGGTGATTGGTTTCATAAATAATTTTTAATTCATTTTATTGAAGGGCATTAATTTTCAACAATTGGATCATTCACCACTTTCAACCTAAAAATTCCATAAACTACTTCTACTTTATCATTTTTATGTTTCGTATCCATCTTAACATCAATTAAAGTAGAAGATCCATTTTGAGCATTGAAAAGAAGAACTGTTTGGGCAGTATTAAAAATTTCAGAAGGTGTTCTTGTTGCTTCCAGCTTTTGCGTTATAATTGAATGTTTAAATTTTAATTCCTCCAATGGGGTGTTGTTATTTTGTGTGGTGGTAATTTTTGAAAATTTAACCAACAAATCTTTTCCAAAATCTTTTATTTTTTCTTCACTGGGTGCTATCTCTTCCGGCTTCATATACACATCGTTTAAATACCCCGTGAGGTCAGTAGTATAAGCATTAGACATAGATATTAATGGTACATCATCTACATAGCGTAGAATTTGCAATACAGCAGTATCCGGCTCATTGGTTCTTGTAAAATCTATTGCAAAATTGGGGGAATATATAATCATATCTTTTGGGCCACTATACGAGTAGTTTTCCCAGTTCTTCTCCGTCTTTACTGATTTTAAACCACTCACTACCTGTAAAGGAAAATAAGGCAAACCCAAGGTATAATCAAAAGTAGGTCTTGTAAGTATCCACCTGGTACAACCTAGAGGAAAAAGGCTTACGTATTGCTTATCCGCGGTTTTTATGGAGCCATTTACTTTTAATACATCCTCTCCATTATCGTCATGATACCGCGCATTAAAATCAATATCAACGGTGAGCACAAAGCGGTTTAAATTTACGAGTTTTTCGGTAAGTTTCTGCAGCTTCTCAGATGCCATGACTGCTCCCATTAATTGTGCTTGCCTTTGAAGCCCGAGCATGTAGGGTAAATCTAATATTACATCCCAGTTTTTCTTTTCAATTTGTTCGTTAATGTAAATTTCAAATTCTGGATTATCTATTAAACCAGTTAGCACTGTTGAAAGGTCTGCCCCTTCTTCATTTCTTCCGAGTAATTGTTTCTGTCTTTCATAGGCAAGTATAGTTGTAATTACGCAATGCTGCATAAAAATATTTTTTCCATAGGTGCTTAAAAGTTTACTTTCTTTTTCATCTAATCTTGAATAATAAATTTCTTGTGCTTTTTGTATATCTGCATTGAGCCCGGGAAACGCAGCATCAATCTCAGATTCTTGGTAACCATTTAATTGTAACGCACGAGCAATACCCATAGCACTTCGCATTAAATCAACCTCGTATTTACTAAACTTTTCCTTCCAGGTTTCTTCTGCTTCTGCATAAAGTTTCAGTGCATTTTTATCACAACGGTGAGAAACGCCCAATTGATCTTTTGGCGGTGCATCAAAATTATTATCGGGCTCATTTGCTAAAAGGGTTTTTAATTTTTCATACATTCCTGCAATGGTTTTTTCCAGATCAAGATTGTGATTTTTCGATGGCACTTTTGTTGATTGGGACACTGAATTATTCATTGGAATTTCGGGCAGATCAATTGTATTTTTAAGCGCATTATTAAATTGTTCATCTAAAATATCGAACCGGTCAACAGCCATTTGTATCAAAGGGTAATTTAAGAAACCGTTTTTCTTTTCAGCCTCCGCCTCAATGTAATCTTCCGTCATTTTTGCCTGTTTAGATATATTGTTCACCATAACCCGAAACGAGTCAATCTTCTCTAATGGTTGTGCAACAATCATATTTCGCTTATTACTGTAGAGTACCAGCATTGCCTTTGTAGTAATCAACATGCTATCATTTATTTTTTTGCCTTTATACCAGAGTAGATGGTCTTTTGCCTGCGCTTCCGTTGGCACCTGCAACGGTTGCTTTATTTTAATTTCAACTATTGGAGAAATGATTTTTTTTGACGGCTCTTTTTTAGTGACGGCACTCGCAGTCGTATTATTAAGCATTTCTTTTGCCATTTTCTGCTGATCAGGAGGCAGCTCTTTCAACATCTTTTCTATATCGGGCATTGGGGGAGTGGCTGGTTGTGTACTCGGTTTTTTTACCTGCGCTATCATTTGCAGGCTTAGGAAAAAAACGACAACGAATAAGCAGGTTAATTTTTTCAAGGGTACTAATTTTGTTTAAAAATTATTTCAATTCTTTTTGGCATACATATATTTCATGCCCATCAGCAGCTTTCTTCATTTCAAACCAAACGATATATTCTTTGTTATTAAAACTTACTAACTGTGCATCGCCCACATTGTCAATCGTTTCTTTGGTTCCATCCGGATAATATATGGTGTGCATTTTATACAAAACAGATTTAGCCGGGTTCCTTGCTACCAACAAGTTTTTCCTGGTAATTTCTACCGGATATTTAAGTGTCGTTTTATAATCTATTATTGCTTCAACAGAAGGTTTAGCCATATTATTAGTTTTATCAATTTCCGTAACTATACAAACTACGTGGCCACTATCTGTTCCATATATATCTGAATAATATTTACCTCCCTTAGGTACAGCATCGTACATATTTTTTTCAATACCTGCAACATTCATGACGGGCACTGTTTTACCATTGGAAAATGTATTTACAGTATTTCCTTTTGCCATTGCCATAAAACCACCCGGGTATGTTGGTGCAGTTTCATAACCATCTTTTATACGAACAACAGTTTTTTCGGTTTGTATTAACGCATTAAATCCAGCTTGTTTCTCACCGATATAACTTTCTAAGCCAAAGCCATAAAATTTTTCCGTTGGTTTCCCATCTGTCATTGATTTAAATACCAGCATTTTTTCACCTATGCCATTAAATGGCCCATACGTTTTTCCATTATAGTTAAAGGAAAATGTGCCTTGCGTAACCATTGGGGGCATTACGGTTACATCTACTTTTGCTTCAGTCGAAGAAAAGAGCGGCGTTTTATTAATATCAAAACTGATAAATTCCGTTCTCAATGGAATGATGTTTAAATCATTTAAAAGCCGTTGACCATCAAAATAAATTGCATAGCCGCTTATCTCGCCTGCGTTATACAAACTACCCACTCTTGCATTTATAAAATCTAACACATTCGCATTGTTATCACCATTTTTGGGCTGGCCAGTTATGGTGATATTGCCGCCCCAAAACACGTCTCCTTTTTTGAATTTCAATACCATTTTACCATTGGCTGGCGCAGCATCTACAAAAATAGGCTTCTCATTATTTTCTGTTACATCACTATATTGGTCACTTGCAGCATCTTCTTTTTTTTCAATGTCCGTTTTTGTACTGTCCGTACCTATTGTTTTATCAACGGCATTATTTACTTTGTCTTTTAGTTTTTTTAAAATCTGTGCATGTATGTTATTGATGCAAAATGACAATGTTACGAGGAGGATTATTTTTTTCATATTTATTTTTTAAGCTCAACCTGCAAGAGAAAAGGTTGATAAAAGAAAACCAATCATTATTCGCAAGTTTGAAATTATTTGAATTATAGTTTTTTATGCGCAGCTAAATACCACCGTTTAATCTTTTATGCAACGGATAGAAAATCCTGCATTCTTTATATCAATATAATCATTTTCAAATGCGCCGCTATACAATAAAATGTGGCGGCAATGAGCTCTTTTGGTATCGCTTCCATCTTCAGAAGCTGTCCAGAAATAACCATATTGTCCAAGTGCATAAAAGGAACCATCTTTTGAACGATCTCCTCCGGGCAATGCCGTGAATCCGCTGCTGTTGCTTGCATCTTTATTGGGTGTGGGCCAATGCGCAAAGCCGGCTTCTTTTAATTTTCCTCCGGCTACATCATCACCACCGAGGAAAGCAGCCAGTGTTTTAAATTCATCATTGGTAGGCACATGCCAACCCTCCGGAGCTATGCCATGTTTATCACTTATGACATGCCAATTGTATAGCCTGCCGTATGTTTCCGAGTTCTTTTCTACATTTTTATAATCACAATAAGCGCCTGTTGTAAGTGCTTCCCAGGCTGCATCAGCTTTTGCATTTGGGATAGGCGTACAATCCCTGTATTTGGTAGTTTTTAAATTTTCCACCATCCATACCTGTGTGCCGATGGTTACTGTATGATAGATGTTACCATCGCAATCTTTAACCGTTTCGTCATTGATTTTAATTTCCTGCGTGGTTAAATGTTTTTCGGAATTTGTTATAGTTGCCGGCGCTGCACATGCCAAAAAAAGTGCAGCAATAAGGAATGGATTCATAGTAGTGATTTTTATTGTTTAATAATTTTTACCTGATCTGTTTTTACTTCATTGTTGTACTGTAAAATATACATTCCTTTTGCCAAATTACTTATATCAACCTGTATGCTTGTGCCAGTAATTGTTACTTGCTTTATTAATTTTCCATCGGCTGCAATAATTTTTATAGTTCCTTTATTTTGCAAGCCCTTTACGGTAATAATATTTTTTGCAGGATTTGGAAATACCTGCAATTCACTTGCATTTCCAAATGCAATTTTTATGATGAAACTATACGTTGTTTTTCCATCAATATCTACCATTTGTAAGCGATAATAATTGATGCCATTGACAGGGCTTTCGTCTGTAAAATTGTAATCATTATTGCCGGAAGTATTTACTGCTTCAACTTTTCCAATGTTGTTGAAAGTTGAACCATTCGTACTGCGTTGTACCATGAAGTAGCTTGTGTTTATTTCATTGGTCGTTTTCCAGGAAAGTTGAACATTTGTTTTGTTTTTAAATGCATCAAAACGTAAAAGATTTAGTGGAAGTACGAGGGCTGTGCCAAAAGATAATCGTATGCCCTGGTAGCCGCCATTAGAATTATATTCATAACCATATTTAAACTGTGATACATTATTGGAACTCATTTTAAATTCGGCATAAGACGTGCCGCCTAAATCAATGGCATATATATTTTTGCTTGCTGCAGGAAATGTGGAAGAAAAGCCGCCGGGAAATGGATCCGGATAGGGGATATTTATTCCACTAAAACCAGGGTTGCTTCCGGGATTGTTACCAGTGAAATTAATTGAACTAAGAATCCAGTCTGAACTTTCCGCGTTTAAGTTTTCAAACATCACCCATTCCGGTTGGCTAAGTGTTTCAATACTTTCCATAATAATGTTTACGGGATAAAGGCCACTTAATGTATTACTCCTGCATCCAATTAAATTTTCATCTTTGTAAATATCAAATTGATAAAGAAAACCCCACCAACCTCCAAAACCACCTGAGCGAAAAGGTGAACTTTGCGTCTCAGGTACATTAAAACCTATTCCTGTACCATTCGGGTCACTTGCAATATGCCGCACCCTCATCCATATATTTTGACCGTCTAAATTTGTTATCGCAAAATAAACACCGTCATTTAATAATGGATGATCCGGTGATGCCGTGGAATAATTAAAATCTGCTAATGTAGTATTGGTATTGGTGAGCGCATTTCCAGTCGCTAAATAATACGGTGTGTGTTCAAAATCAAATGCACCACTTGAGGGTAGTTGATATGCTTTAATTTTAAAAGAACTTGAACTGCTGGCAACATACACCCGAATGTAATAAGTGGTATTGGCAATAACTGCAAAATTATTAGTATTGGTACCTGAAGCACAGCCCACTTCTGTAAATGAGCCGCATGTGCCTGTCAGGAGTTGTGTAATAAATGTACCTGTTCCATTATTTATATCAATAGTTATGGAGTCATTTGTTACTGGTGTAAATTTATACCAAACATCCTGTATGTTGGCGCTTGCATCACATGTAGCCGCGGAAACCCCGGTACTTGCAGTGGCCAATTGTGTAGAACCGGAATATGCTTTTGCATTACATTTATCCGTGCCAACAGATAAATTGATAGCTCCCGTACAATCATCATTTGCAGGAGGCGTGTCATATTTTTGAGAAAAATAATCAGATGTTTGTTTTCTTTCAATATCAGAAACATCTGCGTTTTTCAGCTCATTACTTCCATTCGCAGGATTGTCGCCGAATTGTAATGGTATAAAAGGTAAAATATTATTTGAAGCAGAAGATAGAGAGAAGAGCTCACCATTTAAAAACATTTGCATTCCATAACTGGTGTTGTCTTTATACCCGTTGGTTACAGGGAGCTGTGCAAACAATTGTGTAATTTGAAATGTAAGTTGAAGAATTAATAATGGTAATAATTTTTTCATGTCGTTTAGTTTTGTAAAATGTTTAGTACGAAAAATTGTTTTTTATGTTTTAGCCATACGCTCTTTTCAATAAGCTTTCCGTTTCAACTCAATTCATTTGTTGCATCTTTTCCATAACAAAATTTTAGTTCCTTTAGCCAAAACAAAATACACTATGGAAATATTATTTGCGCCCCCCTGATAGCAGGAATAGCGACAATACTATTTCTATTATCACTAAAAAAGTCAATGGGTCGTACATCTGATACCACAGAAACTTCCATTACATCTACTGGTACAATGTATGTAGCTTGGCCCCCCGGGTCAATTGTAACATCGCCACCGGGAAGAGTAAAGAGCCTGCTGGGGACTGCGTTATTAAAAAGGAGAAACCTTACTCTTGCTGCAGAGTTATTTATAAAATGGATTTTATCGTCAATATTGAATTCAACGATTCCTCCTCTAAAAACAAATTGTTCTTCAATATTGTTGAATGTTACAATTACGTCAATCAATTCCTGCGGCATAGTCCAGAATAATTCATCATGCGCACCAATCGGAACCTCCCCGTTAGGCAGCGTGAAAAGTCTTATCAGCAAATCTGATCTATAGAACCTCAAAGTTCCCTGGTTATCCGATTTGTTTTTTATCAAAATACGTTGATCCTGGCTAAAAGTGATATGGCCACCCCCCGCAACAATTTGAAAAGAAGAAACCTTAAAGTTGCCATCAAAAGTTACTTTTACTCTTGTTACTCCAGCAGGTAAACTCCAATTTAATGAGCTATTGGCATTAACAACCTGCTCACCATCTGGAAGGGTAATTGATAGTCCAAGAACTCCGGAATCTGTTATATTGTAAAAACGTATAGTGGCATTAAATTCTGTATTGTTGGTTACACACACCTGGTTATTAAAAATAATATTTGTGCCGTATTTAGAATCATTCCATATTGTACCATGATCAAAAGTCATTTGCATTTCTGTATTTGTTACTTCAAATTGATTTCCGCTTGGATAACCCATTGGCCCAGAAGCAAAGTTTAATTGTGCCCATTTCTCAAAAAAAACTCCCACAACTGCAAATGCCTTATTTTCACCGCTCCGCCATACAATTGTTCCATGTTTAAAGTCATTATACCTTGTTACACCACGGCTTGAACCATCTACTTCATCGGTAATAGGATAACCCAGGGGGCTTAACTGTGCTCCCATGTTTCTCCATAAATCCCTTATTAAACCAGTTATCATTTGTGCTTGCGTACTAAGGCTGATATAGATACTTCCATTTTGGAAATCTCTGAAACCTCCAGTTGGTCGCCGCTGCCCAATTGGCGTAAATTCGGTTATTGGGTCTCCTATATTACTACCACTGTTTATAAGCGATGTGTGTTTATCATTAATTAGTGTTTCAAAAGTCATGATATTATTTTGTTGTTGTTAATTCGCAATTGTAATTCCCTTTTCCTGTTCAACTTTTCTATTAATTATCGCAGCATTTTTTATCCTTAAAAATTCATATATCCTTTTTCATTTTCATTTTTTGTCGGCATTTTTAACTGATCTAAGATGTGTTTGGGTGATAGTGTTTCTTTACTATTGCAAACTTAATTTATGAAGAGCGCCTTTCGTATCTAACGTTCCTTATATGTGTTACAGGGTATTGGTAAGAAGAATTTGGTAAAAGAGGTAATAATTTATTTGGCCTGACTAATTTTTAAATGAAATTCCGTTACTATTTCTTTTCTGTGCAATGTCTTTGATGACAGGCATTTCAGCTTTTTACTATGGTGGTTGGTGTGTATAAAAATAACGGCCCTGATAAAAGTGTTCTGGTATTTGAACTCATCCGGAAAGAAAAGTTGTTCCAATGTTTTCAGGAAACTTAATCAAAGACTTAAGGATGATTTGGTGTTTTAAATTATTCAACTGCCACGATTCATGGCACACGAAAAAGGTTCTTTTTAGTCAAAACTAAAAATGTGCGGGTTGGTGGAGGCTACCAAATAGTTAAGAATTAATATTATTTAATTTTCAGTTCATCCAACCCTTCTTTTTTTAATTGCCTGTTGATTTCCAAAATATCAACGGACTTGGTTTTCTCCCATATTTGTAAAAGTTCTTTCAAGTTTGTCGAAGAAGCATTTACTTCATTTATTACATTTATTGATGGCGGCATATCTGATTCCTGTAGCTGGTTAAAGGAAGATGCAAATGAACCGTACAAAGCATTTAAACTTTTCGATTTGCCATTTGCATTTGCCAGATCATTTATTTTTTTATCAAGATGGGTTAATACATCAGTTAGTTTTCCGGCATCTTTCGACAGCAGGAAATTTATTTGTTGATGAAGGCTTTCAGTTTCATTGGTAATATTGGAAATTGTTTTTCTCCCCTCATAACTTATCATTGACAGATCAAATTGCTGCTTTAAATCTGCATTCGATGTTTTCACTCTTGGATCCATAGTTATGGTGATGGCCTGAACAAAAGTTTGCCCCGCTACTGAAAGTTTAATGGTATAATTACCGGGCATCACCCAGGGTGAAGTGGGAGAGGGTGCGGTATTTTTATAAATAGCCGTCATGGGAAATGAAGCCGGAAGATTAAGTGGATCATAATGTAAATCCCATGTAAAACGGTGCGCACCATGCTGGTTGGATAAAATCTGCTGTGGCCTTATCCAGTATAGTGGAATATCAACATCAGGCACTTTATATAAAGTATCATTACTGCTGTAATGCCTTACAGGATTGCCATATGCATCCAAAATATCAAGGGTAACTTCTCCCGAGATGTCAGCATTTAAATAATAATCAATACTGGCACCATCAGGAGGATTTTGCCCGGCGGGTTCATCAGGCGGTATGGGTGTATCCGTATTCAGATTCCATCTTACCCTAATTGCATTTCCGGGCTTGAACAAAACTGAACTTTTTGCAATATTATTGTTGATTTGTCTTAACCTGCTTATATCATCCAGTATCCAGAAGCCTCTGCCATGCGTTGCTACCACCAGGTCATTATCTTTTATGATCAGATCGCGGACAGATGTTGCCGGCATGTTTAAGCGAAGTGACTGCCAGTGGCCACCATCATCGAAAGATACATACGTTGCCGTTTCTGAAGATGCATACAATAAATCCTTCTTTTTGGGATCTTCCCTTACCGCATTTATTGGGTCATCTGGTAATCCGGTTACAATCTTCGTCCATGTTTTTCCGGCATCATGGGTTTTATAAATATAAGGATGCGAGTCATCACAGCGAAGCCTGTTCACCGCGGCATACGCTGTATTTACATCAAAATGCCCGGCATCCATTAAAGAGATTTTACTCCAGGATGTAATGGCTGGTGGAGTTACATCATTCCAGTTTTTACCACCATCCATTGTAACATGTATTAGTCCGTCATCTGTTCCTGCCCAAATCGTATTGATATCAAGAGGCGAAGGCGCAACAGTATAAATTACGCCACGACGGGGCATTTTCTTTACAGCTGAATCGGAATATATACCAACGCTTGCAGGCACATCCCAGCTTTCTCTCGAGAGGTCAGGACTGATGACCTCCCAGCTATTTCCACCATTTTGCGTTTTAAACAAAACATTGCCCGCATAATATAATGTCTTATTGTCGACCGGAGAAAATAGTACAGGTTCCGTGCGTACGAAACGATAATTTATATTTGGTACAGGTCCGGGAGATATGCTTTGTACCTGCCCGTTAAGTTTATTATATTTTGTAATTTTTCCTCCGTAAACAATATTTGAATTCAGTGGATCTGGTGCCACATAGCCGTACTCCTGTGCGCCTACCGGATGCCAGTCTCTGAAATTAATTTCTCCATCATTTCCCCGCGATGCAATGCCAACAGAACCACTTTCCTGCTGACCGCTGTAGAGATTATATGGGAAAGCATTATCGGCACTTACATGATACAACTGTGCAGTTGGTTGGTTATACCATGAACTCCAGGTATCGCCACCATTCACTGTAATGATGGCTCCCTGGTCGCCAGTCACCAACATGATTTTTGTATTGAGTGGATTGATCCAGATATTCTGGTAATCGTCGCCACCCGGAGCGCCCCGAATACCGGTCCAGTTTTTCGCCCCATCAACTGATTTCCATACAACAATACTGGTACTGTAAACAATATCAGGGTTTTTAGCATCAACCATTATTTCGGGTACATCACCTCCGCCAATTCGTGCTTCAGGTCTGCCATCATCTGAGATTTTTAGCCAGTTTTCACCGGCGTCATCGGAGCGATAAATGCCCATGCCGGTGCCGGTTCCATATTCGTTGGGTTCTGTAGTTCCAATCGCCATGTACAGAATATTGGATGATGATGCAATGGCAAGATGCGCCTGCACCAT
>JBBSQL010000015.1:0-62530 GCA_038257845.1 Chitinophagales bacterium | reverse complement strand
CTGTTTCCTGGAATTGAACGGCACAGGAAAATTTAACGATCCCAACTTTACGCCGCAATGGTTAGAGGCCGGTGATCAAATCAATTTAACTATTGATGCACTGGGTATTTTGGAAAATACAATTGAAAAAGAAGACAGTGATTTTTCTTTATTGGCGATTAAAAAAAACCAGGAAGCAAAATAAATTTTTAAGCAATTAATCACCAAACCTGCTTTTCGTTTTTGGGATTAATTTGAGACTTGTATGCAGTGATTGTTTTAACTGTGTTTTTAAAACTTCGCCCATATTCTTTGATCTTAAATAAAAGCGCTGGTGAAAATGTCCGGATAATTCATCGCGGAGTTGTTCCATTTTTTCTGTTTTGGAAATATGATCACTTTGCATGATATCGAGCAATTCTTTAATGCGATAGCGTGAGGAAATAAGCCGGAATGCCATCATATTGTGCTCTTCAGCCTGGTATTGTGCAATAGTAGATGTGTTCAAATATTTCATTACGACTTCCACAAGTGGCTTATTTTCTTTAAAGAACTGCGGGAGATATAAATTTTTCCGACCTTCATAAGATTGCTGATCAAAATCAATTGCACGGATATTATATTGCACATCTTCAATGTCCGGCGTAATATTAAAAACAAAATTATAACTACGCATATCGCCCAGCAGGCGCACAAAACAACGCTCATTAAATTTCACAAATTCCTTGGCAAGCCTGATGGGGTTTGTATCGGGCCTGTTCAAATAATTTTGAATAAAAATATCTCCTGGAATTCCAGGAATATGCTCCTCGACCAGCGTCTGCTGGTTCGTAAGATATATGATTCGATTGGGCGATAATAAGTGTTCCAACTCGAGGCCATAGACACGGTTGGCATCCGCAGGTTTTATATAATAGTGATCATAGTTATCATTAAATTTATTGATAATGCGAATGCGGAAAGGCTGGCTGTTCCCAAAACTACAAAAGTCTATCCTGGCTACATCGAGGTGATTTATAAAACTAAAGTCTCCTTCTGTTTTAATACTTGCATAAATACTTACCAAACTTTCGCGTAGATATTTCCAGTCACGCATATCATAGCTCACCGTTTCCCAATGTGTATCCTTACCGTATTTATCTTTTAGCGGAACCGTATAGTTAAAACGCAATAAATCCCTGTAACCCGCAGGGAGATTCATTTCCCGGCCATATTCAACCAGGTATTCCCGCAGCCGTTCACAAATCGGATATAAAGGTTTTTTCCTCGTAGGCCGGATTGATTCGGTGGTATTATCTAAGTAAGAGAATTTATTCATTCAATAATTTTCTATGAGAAAAGTCTAAGGATTAGAGCTTGTTTTTTTCACAATTTAAAAAAAAATTTTTATCTTGTTGACTTAATGTTTCTCGTTTCAATTATTCAAGAGTTTTAAATATTTTTGATATTCTATCAAGGTAAATTGAATCTATTCTTATACCACAGTATTGAAATGAGAATAACTTTCACAACAAAATTAATTTGCTTACTTAAACCAATTATAAATTGAATTAATTTTGAATGCAGTGAATCAGAACCCAGAACAAATTGCAAGAAATAAAATAACCAGGCATTTGATTGCTTGTGGCTGGGTTATTCAGGACAAGGTCAAGATAAATCTGAATGGAGGAATTGGTGCAGTTTCTGTTTTGTTTGGTGAAGGTATGGATGATTTTATTCATGAAATAAATGAGGCATTGGACGCGTAATGGCAGATAAAGAATTACATAAAATTATTGACCGCCTTTTAAAATTACCAAAAGAATGTGAGTGGGCTGAGTTTAAATTAAATTTTAAAACGGATGATGAAATAGGTAAATATATTTCCGCCTTGAGCAATGGGGCATGCCTTCAAAATGAAATGTATGGCTATTTGGTTTTTGGAATAGATGATAAAACACTTCAAATTGTAGGAACAAATTTTCATCCTAAATTTCATAAAGTTGGCAATGAAGAATTGGAGCATTGGCTTCTGCAACGCACTTCTCCCAGAATAGAAGTTTCGATTTATGAAACCATTTATAATGACAAATCAATTTCACTTTTTCAAATTCAGGCAGCAAACTCTCAACCAACATGTTTTTCTCAACAAGATTTTGTCAGAGTTGGAAGTATCACCCGCTCTTTAAAAGATTTTCCTGAAAAGGAAAAAAAGATTTGGACTAGGGCTACAAAACAAATATTCGAAAAAGGAATAGCATTAAATGTTGAATCAAGTGCTGAAGTTGTATCGCTTTTGGACACACAATGCTATTTTGATTTACTAAAAATTCCCTACCCTACAAATCAACAGTTTGTTATCGAAAAATTTTTGAAAGAAAAATTCATTAAAAATACTTCGAATGGATTTTCGATTACTAATCTCGGGGCATTATTGTTTGCCAAAAATATAAGAGACTTTGATACTGTGAAACGAAAGGCCGTTCGTGTTATTCAGTATACAGGAAATAACAAACTGAAACCCGTTAAAGAACACGAAGGAAAATTTGGATATGCTGTAGGTTTTGAAGGAATGATTTTATATATCAATAATTTATTACCGAGTAATGAAATCATTGGTCAGGCATTCAGAAATACAGTTAACATGTATCCGGAAATTGCTATACGTGAACTAGTTGCCAATGCCATTATTCACCAGGATTTTGAAGAAAGGGGAACTGGTCCTGTCGTAGAAATTTTTTCTGACCGTATCGAAATTTCAAATCCTGGTTTGCCTTTAATAACACCCAATCGTTTTATTGATGAATATCAAAGCCGCAATGAAGATTTAGCTTCAATTATGCGCAGATTCAGCATTTGTGAGGAACGTGGAAGTGGAATTGACAAAGTAGTTGCTAATATTGAAATTTTTCAACTTCCTGCTTACGATGTCAGGGTTCAGGAAAAACATACCAAAGTGATTTTGTATGCTTATCAAAAATTTTCAGATATGGACAAGCAAGACCGAATTAGAGCTTGTTATCAACATGCTTGCTTAAAATATGTTACGAATCAAAAAATGACCAATACAACATTACGTGAAAGGTTTAAAATTGCGGATGAAAATGCTGCAATGGTGTCAAGAATAATAAAAGATACTAACGCTGCTGGATTGATCAAAGAAGAAGACCCTGAAAATACATCTCGTAAATTTGTTAAATATATTCCAATATGGGCTTAGTTTTATTTGACTTGAAACCCACCACATCCCCAAGATAAGTCCTAAACCATTTGTTTTCAATATGTTGTTTATTTGATGGCTATTTGACTGATCCAACAAGTTATCCACAATTCGTCATTAAAAGCTTGTAGCTTGACTGGAAGGTTTTATGGAAAATTGATTACAATAGATGGAAATAAAATTCCTCCGATAAATAATAAATTCAATAAAAATTTCCCAGCAAATGCAATAGAAAGGTCGGAGACAAAAATGTATTATATTTATTTGCAAAAATCATATTAGTCGCATAGATATTGATTTTTGTGATTCAGCGTATACCGCGAAAATGGTATTTTATAAATGGATCAGTGTGCGGATTTCTTTATCATCAGAAATATTATTCATTTGTCTAAGGATCCATTTAGATTTCCAGCTTACATACCTGCTCATTGGCTGCACCGTATATAATTTCGGATTTGGTAAACAGGCTATGATCTGTGCACATTCGGTGCGTGTTAGTTTGCTTGCGGGTACATGATAATAAGTTTGCGCAGCGGCTTCAATACCATAAATCCCTTTGCCCATTTCAATCACATTTAAATATACTTCCATGATTCTTTTTTTACCCCAGATCCATTCGATCATTTTAGTTAAATAAATTTCAGGAATTTTTCGAATGTATTTAGTGATACCTTCACCCTGCCACAAAAAAACATTTTTTGCCGTTTGCTGACTAATGGTACTTGTTCCCGCTCCCGCTTTTTTAGAACTATTTTTTTTACTGGCTTCAACACTTTTTTGAATAGCTTCCCAATCAAAACCGCCATGCACGGGAAACAACTGGTCTTCACTGGCAATCGCTGCCAGCTTTACATTGGAAGGAATTTCTTCCCACGAAATATAATCCCGGTGCAAACCATTTCCACTGACCCAGTCACTCAACTGCGTAATCGTAATTGGCGGCATCACCCATTTGCAAATGAGAATATATAAAAAAGAAGAAAGAAAACAAAAGAGAAAAATGCGTTTCGCCCATTTCCAAACACGGTTTTTTTTTAAATTTTTTTTCCTGGCCATCGTCTAAAAATAAATATTATGGATTGGAAACCTGCATAAATATCAGCTTATATTTTCTTCCGACTGCATAACCTTCCGGCGAATGTGAATGAAATGGAGTCACAAATGCCATGGCTACATTAATAGCTGCTGCGGAAAGAATTTGAACAGCATAAGTTGCATTTGAATTACCATTAATGTCAATTTTATTAGCCAAAAAAATGCTGCCAACAAGTACGCCGGCTTTTACTGCAATATTGCCAACTTTAGCCGCAGTAAGTCTTTTAGCGGGGATGTTGGCAACATTTTTTAAATTTGTTTTATAATAATTATAGCCGGTCGTATCCAGCACTACTCCAAACATCGTTTGAATAGATGTCGTAACGGGTATATCAATAAACAAGGAATCGTTCCTGCATTTTTTTAAAATCCCGCTAATTAAAGATCCTTCATTTGTATAAAAAGAAATTGAGTTCCCGGGAAAATAACGTTCGATGGTTCTACCTTTTTTTTGAAGGATAATAAAATCTTGTTGTGCAAAAGAATGATGCAGGAAACAAAGGCAAATGAAAGTAAAAAATATTTTCATGGAAAATTAATCAGGCACATGAAAGTAAAATCAAAGCAAATTGCGTACACACAAAAAATCGTTAAACATGCCCGGTAACAAAAGCATCTGAATGTAATGCGATGCCAATGAATAATGCGAGGCCAAAGCCAATTAAAATAATCCCGGAAATACGATTGATAATATGAATGTTGTGTGGTGTAAGCCGGGCGCGGATCTTGTTGGCCAGCAACACTTTTGTAATATCTGCGAGTAAAACAAAAGCCAGGCAGGTAGCAAATACGATAACGCGGTATTGTATATCATGCATCTCCGTTTTAGAATCCGCAAGTATGGTTGCAGAAGCTGCAATCCAGAAAAGAAAAACACCCGGATTCAACAGGTTCATAAAAAAGCCGGATAGAAAAATACCTAAAAGATCCCGCTTACTGAATGCTTTGATCTGCGCATTGCCTTCAATATTCACGTCAACTTTTTTATAAAAAATATTAAATACCCCCAGGCTGATCAAAAACATACTGCCAATAGTGCCAATGATCATTTCATGATTCATGGCGGAATGAAATAAACTTGTAAAAAAATTACACAGCACAACCAATGTAATATCACTGGCAGAAACACCGGCAACAAAAAAGTAACCCCCTTTATGCCCGTTATTTATGCTTTGTTTAATGATGGAAAAAATCACCGGCCCAACAGAAATGCTGAGCATTAAACCTAAAGCAAGGCCTTTCACCAGGGCAGCAAGCATGCGTGATTTTTTTTATAAATGGCAGGATAGCCTTTACGAAAATAAAAAGTTTCAAACAAAAACACAACTTTACGCAGAAGGTTTACTTGAAAGCCGGCAAAAATTATAACATCATGTTTCAAGATATGCTTTCCATTCTTCCAGCATTGACCCTTTTAAAACGCGTGGAAACTTATGCTGGCCACCCACTTTATCTTTCAACCGCATAAATTCTAAAAATTTTTCATGTGGTAAAATATCTACAAAGATTTCTTTTAATGCACTACTCCTCTCCACTGCATAATCATCATTTAAAAGTTTTAACTGCTTGTCTAAACATTCTTTTACCTCACTTGCATCCATTTCATCATCACAGGCAATGTACCAGTGATGCGCAAAAAAATCTCCAAACTTTTCCCCGGTAACAGTATATTCTGGTATAGAAATATTTAACTCTTCCCCGAGGTTCTGAATTGCCTTATTCATATTGTCAACACTCAAATGTTCTCCCACGAGGCTTAAGAAATGTTTGGTACGGCCGGTAATGATAATCTCGCTTCTCTGTTTGTCTGAAAAACGAATCGTGTCACCAATCAGGTAACGCCAGGCGCCTGCAGAAGTTGTTATTAGTAATGCATAATCTTTTCCTTCTTCCACTTCATTGATCATAAGCACTTCTGCGCCGGGAAGAATATCACCCGATGCATCAAAATTTTTATCATCAAATGGAATGAATTCATGAAAAATATGTTCATTCGTTACAAGCCGCATACCTTTTGCATATTGCCTGTCCTGGTAAGCGATAAAACCTTCACTCGCCAGGTATGTTTCTATATAAATCAAAGGCTTTCCTAAATATTTTTTGAAGCCTTTTTTATACGGTTCAAAACTAACACCACCATGCACAAAGAATGCAAGGTTTGGCCAGATATCATGAATGGTTTTGAGATTATATTTTTCAATAATTTTTTCCATGCATATTTGAATCCATGCAGGTACACCCACGATAAAACCAATATCCCAGGAAGACGCATTTTCTACGATCTCATCCATTTTTTTATCCCAGTCTTTCACCTTCGCAATTTTTTTCCCCGGCTTATAAAATGGTTGAAACCAGATAGGCGCTTTTTTCGCAGTGATGCCGCTGAGGTCTCCTGCATAATAACCGGGACCTTTTTCCAGTTCGGTACTTCCACCGATCATCAGCCAGCCTTTCCCAATAGAACGCATAGGCAGATCCTGGTAATTTCGCAGGCTTAATAATTGTTTTACCATCACCATTCGGTTACCTTTTAAAAGGTCCGTGGTAATTGGAATATATTTACTGGAAGCTTCACTCGTACCACTACTTAGCGCGTAATATTTTATTTTCCCCGGCCAGCATATATCCGGAAAGCCGGCCTGCGCCTGCTTCCACCAATGTTCATACATGGAATTATAATTATGAACCGGTACAATTTCCTGGAATTGTTTTGCTACATGGCCACTCATTAAAATTTCGTCAAACTGGTATTGCCTGCCAAAATCCGTAAAGCGTGCTTTTCTCAACAATTTTTTAAGTACACGCAACTGCTGGCGTTCTGGATTATTCGTTGGCAATCTTAATGCGCGGGCAACACTATTTGGTAACTGTATATCAAATAATGGCATGTATGAATGGGGTTTAAGAACTACGAATTTAAGTATTTTGTTTTTAATGTAACGACTTGTAATTTATAAACGGCACTTGTATTCAGTTTGCATAAAAAATGCCGGTGTTATTTTTATCATTACTTCCAATAATACTATTCGAACCGGTGTAATGAAAGTAGAATGATGTTTGTGAAAAATGGTCCAGGTTCTGCATTACATCTTCAAGCGTAAGACTGCCAATGCAAAAAACAATTGCTGAATTACCTGAGAGAATTTTTAGATTATTCAATGTTAGAAGCACGGACATATTATCATCCTGAACCCCGGCTTTTAACAGTATTGTGCGGGCTTCTACAATACCTTTTGCATCACCTGTTAAGTAAAAAGTATCAGCTTCATCTTTGGTTATTGAATTGTATTCTTTATGGGCAAATAATAATTTCATTTTATATAAAAATGAAGCAGCTGATATACCTGTCTTTAAAAATGCTTTTTTAAGTATTCCACTTTTTCCTGCATAATGTTTTGAAACAAAAATATCCATTGCTCCATAAAAACGTTTGGCATAATCGGAATCGTGTTTGTTGGTACTTTCTCCTTTAAAATGAATAATCGGAATTTGGCCGGCATATATATTTTCATAGCCAGTTTGCAATAGCCGGTAACTTAAATCAATGTCTTCGCCATACATAAAATAAGCTTCATCATAGCCACCGGTTTCATTCAATAACTTTTTTTGTACCATCATAAATGCGCCTGATAAGACAGGTACACTGTTCATTTTTTCGGGAGATAAATTTCCCAGCGCATAATTATTAAAAAGCTTGGAGCGCGGAAATGCAGCAGCCAATCCTGATAATTTATAAAAAGTATTTCCAGCGGCAGGAATGGCACGTTTACTTTCCGCTAAGAATTTTCCTTTACCATCTACCATACGAACGCCCAGCGCACCACAGCGTTGATCGTTTGAAAAAACCTGTATGCATTTTTCAAGCGTTTTTTCAGCCAATAATGTATCCGGGTTTAAAAATAAAATATACCTGCCATTGCATAATGAAAGTGCTTTATTATTCGCTTTTCCAAAGCCATCATTATTCTCATTTTTTATAAATCGGACCCAATCAAAACGTGGTTTCAAATATTCCAAACTTCCGTCAGAAGAACAATTATCAATGACGATCACTTCTGCTTCCAGGTCTTGCACAGCCCGCTTTACAGAACAAAGGCATTGCTCCAAAAAATATTTCACATTATAACTGACTATGATAATTGATATGTCCAGGTTCTTTGTTTTATATGTTGAACGGAAAAATACATTTTTTTATAAATAAAAATTTCCGGGAATGTTATTTTTTACTGCTCCGCTATATGCGCCATGCTTCCGCCTTATATTTGTAGATGCTTCATGAAACATTAATAAATGCAGCCAAATCCGGCGCGGCAATTTTAAAGGAACATTTTAATACCTCTTTTATTATCAAAAATAAGGAAGGTATCAATAACCTTGTCACAGAAATTGATCATGCCTGCGAAAAAGCAATTATTCAAACAATACAAAAACAATATCCATCACACCAGATTTTAAGTGAAGAGTATGGAATCATCGAGAGAAATTCGGAATTTAAATGGATCATTGACCCCATTGACGGCACGGTAAATTTTGCCCACAGTATTCCCATTTGTTGTGTGAGTATTGCACTGGAAAAAAATGGAGAGATAATTATGGGCGTAGTTTTCAATCCTTTGATCGGTGAATTCTTTTTCGCTGAAAAAAATAAAGGTGCTTTTTTAAATGATCAACAAATCCATGTAAGCGACAATAATGATATTACTAAAAGCTGCCTGGCCACCGGTTTTCCATATAAATATTTGGAACAAAAAAACGGGCCGCTTGAAGTTTTTAATGCATTGATCCGGCAGGGCATTCCTGTTCGCCGGCTGGGTAGTGCGGCCATTGATCTTTGTTATGTAGCGGCTGGAAGATTCGATGGATTTTATGAACACAGCCTGGAACCCTGGGATTCGGCCGCAGGCTTTTTAATTGTAGAAGAAGCCGGGGGTAAAGTCACCAACCTGGAGGGTGATTTATATAATCCGTATCAAAATGGGTTAATCGCAACGAATGGAAAAATCCATACACAACTATTAAAATATATTTGCAATTAAAAAATTACGGATATGAGTGAACTTACTGAAATCAGCAGCCTGGGCGAATTTGGCCTGATTGAACACCTGACAAAAAATTTTGAAATTCAACATGCATCCACTATTGTTTCTATTGGCGATGATGGTGCAGTGATTGATCATTTCGGGAAACAAACCGTTATCAGTACTGACCTGCTTATTGACGGAATTCACTTTGACCTCATGTATAATCCACTCAAACATTTGGGTTATAAAAGTGTGGTTGTAAACCTGAGCGATATTTATGCAATGAATGCAACGCCTACACAAATAACAGTTAGTATTGCCATCAGCAGCCGCTTTACTACAGAAGCCATCAGTGAATTTTATGAAGGTATTTTTTTGGCCTGTGAAAAATATGGCGTGGACCTTATTGGCGGTGATACTTCATCTTCACAAAAAGGCTTCATCATTTCTGTAACCGCGATTGGCGAAATAGCCCCGAATCATTTTGTGAAAAGAGATGGTGCCAAAAAAGGAGACCTCGTATGTGTAAGCGGCGACCTGGGCGCGGCTTTCATCGGATTGACTTTATTGGAAAGAGAGAAAAAAATCTTTTTAGAAAATCCTAAAATTCAACCCGATTTAGAAAATGAATCCTACGTGATCGGTCGTTTTTTAAAACCAGAAGCAAGAAAAGATATTATAGAATTTTTTGATAAAAATAAGTTTGTGCCCACTGCGATGATGGATCTTAGTGATGGATTGAGCAGTGATATTTTACACATTTGCAGGCAAAGTAATTTGGGCTGCAGGATCCATGAAGATAAAATTCCCATTGCGGATGAAACCAGGAATGCTGCATTTAAGTTTTCGCTGGACCCAACTATGTGTGCACTGAACGGTGGCGAAGATTATGAATTACTTTTTACAGTAAACCAGGATGATTACGATAAAATAAATACCAACGACCAGATCTCCATCGTTGGTTACATGACCGATGCGGAGGAAAAAAGCAAACTCATCACGAAAGGAGGAAATACAGTGGACATTGTCGCACAAGGCTGGAATGCATTTGGGGCAAAATAAATTTTTGCAAGATGAATATGCGGATCCTTTTCTTTCCAAAGCAGCGCCTTCCAGTTTTTTATTTGCTTCCGGTAATATTATTTTTCAGCAGTTGTGCAACATCAAAAATTACCTATCACCCTGCAAATAAAATAGCTCCCGGAAAGCTGCGCGAAGACCTTTCACTTACCAAAAAAATACTCGAAGCACGACAACCTGGATTATATAAATACGTTTCAAAAGATAGCTTGGATTTTTACTACAATACAACACTGGCAAGCATTTCAGACTCTCTCACTGAATTTAATTTTCGCAAAAAACTAGCCTGGTATATCAGCAAGATCGGAAGCGGGCATACAACAGTCAGGCCATCAAAAAAATATACACAGTATGCTGAAATGCATGATGCAAAAAGATTTCCGCTTGCATTGAAAGTATGGAAGGATAGTATGGTTGTTGTATATAATTTCTTGAAAAATGATTCTGTTTTAAAAAGAGGAACCATCATCACCTCTATAAATGGAAATGAAAATAATTTTATAATTGATTCTATTTTCCAATTTTTAAGCAGTGATGGCTATGCCAATAATTTTAAGTATCAAATGCTGAGTAAAAATTTTTCATTGTTTTATGGTTTTGCTTTTCCAAATTCAGATTTCTATAGACTCGGATATATTGATTCAACAGGTGTTCAAAAATTTATTACAACCCCGGCATACAAACCAATTCGCGATACATCGAAAGTCCATAAAGAAAAGCCTGCCCAAAAAATAGAAAAGATTCCTGCCAAAGTTCGAAGGCAACGCTATTTATTCAACAAAAGAACGTTAGAATTTGATAGTACTTCAAACACAGCATACATGCGTGTTTCAAGCTTTTCCGGTGGAAAATTGCGGCCATTTTTTCGAAAATCATTTAAAGAAATCAGCAAAAAAAATATTCAAAACCTCGTCGTGGATGTGCGCGATAATACAGGTGGCAAAGTGAGCCTGAGTATTCTCTTAACGAAATACCTCATCAATGCGCCATTTAATTTTGCAGATACAGTAGTGGCGAATTCGCATACATTCAAATACGGAAAGTATTTACGTCCTCTATATATTTATGACTTTGCTTCTTTATTTACCAGCAGGAAAAAAAAGGATGGCCTTTATCATTTTTCATTTTTAGAAAAGCATGAATTTAAGCCCCGTAATAAAACAAACTTTCATGGAAATATTTTTATCCTGCAGGATGGCTTTACTTTTTCAGCAGGATCTTTATTTGTATCAAAATTAAAGGGCCAGGAAAATGTACAAGTAATCGGCGAAGAAAGTGGTGGTGGTAATGAAGGCACTTCCGCCATTTATTTACCGGAAATTATTTTGCCAAACAGTAAATTGCGCGTGATCTTACCCATGTTTCGAATTGTTGAAAATAGCAGCAAACCTGCAACAGCAAAAGGGATTATGCCTGATATCGAAGTGCAGCCTTCATCCAATGCCATACGCGATGGGATTGATTTAAAAATAAAAAAAGTAAAGGCGATTATTTCTGAGATGCAAAAAAAATGAGTCAATTAATATTACTTTGAAAGGGAGAAATTATCTGCATCTCTTAAAAAGGGAAATTGCAGGCGGACTTCATCCAGTTTGGATTTATCAAGGATGATCGTCTGTACACATTCATCATGTGCTTTTTCAAATAATATTTCTCCCAATGGGCCAATCGCCATGCTGTCGCCACTATGATAAATATCGTTTCCGTCATTTCCTACACGATTCACGCCAATTACATAACATTGATTTTCGATGGCTCTTGCAACTAATAAAGATTTCCATGCATGTGATCTTTTTTCCGGCCAGTTAGCTGCATACAACAACACATCATATTCTACATCACCGGAAATTTTTTCCATGTTTTGTCTTGCCCAAACAGGAAAACGCAGGTCATAACAAACCTGTAAAATTATTTTCCAACCATTGACAGAAACAATCATTCTATTTTTTCCAGGCGCATAATGTTCATCTTCTTTTCCATAACCAAACAAATGTCTTTTATCATAAAAACCAATTTCCCCATTTGGTAAAACCCATAACATACGATTGTAGAATGTATCATTTTCTTTGATCATAAGGCTGCCCGTTAGAATGATCTTTTTATTTGTTGCAATATCTTTCATCCACATTACTGTAGCGCCATCCATTGATTCAGCAAGGGTTTCAGGTTTCATACTAAAGCCGGTAGGAAACATTTCTGGCAGAATAACAATATGTGTTTTATCCTGTATAGAAAGAATTTTTTTTCCCAGCATTTCTAAATTCGCTGCTTTATCTTCCCAGTAAAGTGAAGTTTGAATAATGGTACAATGGAGATCTTGCATATTGAAAAAATTATTTCAGGTAAAATATTTTGCTGCTTTCGCCAAATCTTCAGGCGTATCAATTTCAATTCCCATATAATCTACCAAAACCATTTTTATAGAAATCCCATTTTCAAGGTAACGAAGACATTCAATTTTTTCTGCGCTTTCCAAAGGGGTTTGTGGCCATTGCGTAAATGCTAATAAAATCTTTTTGGTAAATGCATATACACCGATATGTTCATAATAATTTATTGCTGTTTCCCTGCTACGTGGATAAGGTATTACGCTCCTGCTGAAAAATAATGCATTGCTGTTTTTATCAATCGCGATTTTTACATAATTTGGGTCATCAATATTTTCCTGGTCTTTCATCACCTGCATCAGGCTTGCCACCTGCACATTTCCAGGTGAGGAATTTTCAAATACCTGCAATAATTTTTCCAACGCATTCCTTTGCACAAATGGTTCATCGCCCTGCACATTTACAATAATATCCACGTCCATATTTTCAATGGCTTCTGCAATACGATCACTGCCACTTTCATGAAAGCGAGTACTCATCATCACTTTGCCACCATGATCTTTAATTTCTTTAAAAATAATTTCACTGTCTGTTGCCACCCACACTTCGTCAAATAATGTAGTGGCCACTGTATTATCATACGTATGACGGATCACGGGTTTATTTCCCAGCATTTGCATGAGCTTCCCCGGAAAACGAGAAGCGGCATAGCGCGCAGGTATAACAGCAATTTTTTTCATGTATCTATTTTTAAAATACCAATTCATTCATCAATCGCTTCAATTCTATTTCAGCAGATTTTGCAATGAAACTTTGATTGACTTTTTGAAATCCCGCTGTTTCAAAACTTTGTTGCGCCAGTTTTAAATCCACGATAGTAGCGGCTTTCAATTGAAATTTTAAAGTTACTAAATTTAAAAGTTGCCCTGACAATTCATAATTTTTATTAGAAGTTTCCAATTGACTCAATGCATTTCTATATGCTTCATACGTTCTTACTGCCTGTACATTATTTGACGCAATCAATTGTTCATATTGTAAACGAGCAGTCCGCGTATCAATGGCAGCAACCTGTTCCTGTTTCTTTAAAATATTTCCATTATAAATCGGGATTGTAATTCCAAACCCAATATATGGGCCATAACTTTGATTGAGTAAATTAAATCCTGCATTACTTTGAGAGCGGTTATAATTGATACCTGAGTTTAAACGCAGCGAGGGTAAGCGATCCGCATGTGTTTCTTTTTCTAAAAAACGATTGATCGTAACCTGCAAATCTGCAGCTTTCATTTGCGGATTTTTTTGTAATCCGTTCAACACATTTTCCAAAAGAATATGATTATCTACAATAATGGTGTCTTTTATTTCAACTGAGGAGTCAGCTTTGAGATTCAGCAAATTCAACAGGCTTGCCTTTGACTGGTTGATGGCCAGTAATTGCGATTGCTTATTTTGCTGAAGAATATTCAAATCAATTTGTGATTGAAAAAGATCCGCATTATTTGCAAGGCCGACTGACTGGCGATTTTTTATGATCTCCAGTTGTTGTTCGGAAGCGACAATTGATACATCAATTGTTTTTACATATTCCTGTTGTTGAATGATGGTAAAATACTGCGTCATCACCTGCGCAATTGTATTTTGAATTTGCGCATTGAGCAATAATTCACTTTGGTTTTGCAATGTTTCGAGCCGTTTTTTTGTAGTCACCACGCGCATTCCATTGTATAATAAAATGCTGCCGGCTATAGAAGAATTTAAATTATTACTCAGCGCACCGTTGCGGTTGATGTTCGTGCCGTTGCTTAATTTCTGGTTTAAATTCGTGAGCTGTTCATTGTCCGTTAATGTTGCATTTACCAACGGTAAACCACCTGCTATACCATAATCATTATAGATCGTATTGATCTCTACAATATTTTTTGCAAGTTGAATATCAAAATTATTTTTTAATGCAATTTGCAAAGATTCTTCCAGTGTTAATTGCTGGGCTTTTATAAAACCAGGAAGTAAAATCAATAGTAAAAAAATCCATTTTCTCATTACTCTTTTTGTTTTCATTTTTTACTTCGCAAAAATTATTCTGAAATATGTGTAATGTGCGCTTTATGTTTTCCTGATAAATACATATAAATCGCAGGTATCACCAACAGGGTTAAAAATAATGAAAATAAAAGTCCGCCAACGATTACTGTTCCCAAAGGCATACGGCTTGTAGATGCTGCGCCCAGGCTGATTGCAATGGGCAATGCACCTAACGATGTAGCCAACGTTGTCATCAAAATCGGGCGCAGCCTTTGTGTTGCAGCTTCAATTACAGCTTCCTTTTTACCCATTCCCTGCAGACGTTTTTGATTGGCAAATTCCACAATTAAAATTCCATTTTTTGTCACCAATCCCACGAGCATAATCATGCCGATTTGTGAAAAAATATTGAGTGTTTGACCAAGCACATATAAGCTGAGTAATGCGCCTGCTAAGGCAAGCGGTACTGTAAACATGATGGTGAGCGGATCGGAAAAACTTTCAAACTGTGCTGCCAAAACCAAATAGATCAGCAATAATGCAAGTCCGAATGCAAATGAAGTATTGGATGAACTTTCTTCAAAATCACGCGAAGCGCCCGTTAAAGCTGTTTGAAAACTTGGGTCTAAAGTTTTGGCGGCAATGGCTTTCATTGCGGCAATACCATCACCAATTGTTTTTCCTTCAGCAAGGGAAGCGGAAACAGTCGCACTTTTAAAGCGGTTGTAATGATATAAAGTAGGCGGCTCACTATTTTCTTCCATTTTTACAACTGCAGAGAGCGGAATATTTTCACCCTTATTATTTTTGACATATAGTTTTTCGATATCAGATGGTTTATCCCGATCAGATCTTTCTACCTGCCCAATTACCTGGTATTGTTTTCCATGCATTAAAAAATAAGCCATTCGTCTTCCGCTAAAAGCAGATTGTACTACACTTGTTACTTCAGCAGATGAAAGCCCCAGGTCTTTTGCTTTGAGCCGGTCAACTGTGAGTTGTAATTCGGGCTTATTAAATTTTAAATTTTCATCTACATTTTGAAATGTTGGATCTTTCCTTGCCTCTTCTAAAAACTTCGGTAAGACTTCTTTGATTTTAGCAAAGTCCAGGTTTTGAATGACAAACTGTACTGGAAGGCCGCCACGACCGGATCCTGCGGCAATTGTCTGTTCCTCAATAGTAAATATTTTCGCATCATTAAAACGCTTGAGTTTTTTATTCAAATCATTCGTGATTTCACTTTGAGAACGCGTTCTATCGGGCGGATCCACAAGTCCAACACGGCCATATCCGGAATTTACGCCGGTGCCTGAAAAGCTTGGCGTAGCGCTAAACGCGAAAGTTCTTTCTGGTAATGAATCATATAAATAATCTGCCAGTTCATCCGCTAATTTTTGTGTATAATCATAACTTGTTCCTTCTGGTGCAGTAAGACTAAAACGAATACTACTCTTATCTTCCATTGGAGCAAGCTCACTTTTTAAATGGCCAAAGAAAAACCAAATCATTGCACCGCAAACAACGATGATGATCCAGGCTGCCCATTTTACTTTAATAAAAGAAGTCAATAAATTTTTATAGCCATTTTCCATGCCTTTGAAAAATGGTTCTGTCTTTATATAAAATTTTCCTGCACGTGCATTTTTGCGGTGCAGCAAAACATTTAAAACGGGCGTTATAGTTAAAGACACAAAGGCCGAAACAAGCACAGCACCTGCAACTACGATTCCAAATTCACGGAACAAACTTCCCACAAAACCTTCCAGGAAAATGACCGGTAAAAAAACCACGGCGAGTGTAAGTGATGTAGAAATAACCGCAAAGAAAATTTCACGGCTTCCTTCCAGGGCCGCTTTACGAATCGGCAAACCACCTTCCAGTTTTCTGAATATATTTTCCGTGACGACAATGCCATCATCCACCACCAGTCCCGTGGCTAGCACGATTCCGAGCAGCGTTAATACATTCACGGAAAAGCCCGCGAGGTACATGATAAAAAAAGTAGATAACAATGAAATTGGAATATCTATCAATGGCCTTATTGCGATCAGGAAATCCCTGAAGAAAAATAAGATCACCAGCACCACAAGTGAAAAAGAAATCAGGATTGTTTCTTCCACTTCGGCTAAAGATTTCTTTACATTTTTCGTGGCATCCACCAAAACATTAAAAACAATATCAGATTTATTTTGCTTTTCTACTTCATCCAGGCGTTTATAAAATTCATCTGCTATTTGAATATAATTCGAACCGGGTTGCGGAATGATCGCAATGCCAACAGCATTTACGCCATTATATTTCCAACTGAATTCATCGTTCTCCGGGCCCAGTTCTACTTTAGCAACATCTGATAACCGAACAATTCCTGTTTTATCTTCATGAATGATGAGGTTATTAAAATCAGTTTCGGTAGTCAATCTGCCCATTGTACGAATGGTGAGTTCTGTATTATCTCCATAGATTTTTCCCGCTGGAATATCTACATTTTCTTTATTCAAAGCATTTGAAATATCGTCGAATACCACACCATACGCATTCATTTTATCCGGGTTAAACCAAATGCGCATCGCATATCTTTTCTGACCAAAAATATATACGGCACTTACATCTTTAATCGTCTGAAACCTTTCCTGCAACACGTTTTCAGCATAATCACTGAGCTCCATGAGGCCACGGGATTTACTTTGTATGGATAGCAATAAAATAAAATCACTGTTCGCATCTGCCTTACTTACAACCGGCGGGCCATCAATATCATCTGGCAGATTCCGAACCGCCTGGCTTACCTTATCGCGGATATCATTTGCAGCAGTTTCGAGGTTTTCACCCAAATTAAATTCAACTGTAATGCCACTTCTTCCCACCTGGCTGGTTGAAGAAATACTTTTAATACCAGGTACACTATTGATCTGTTTTTCCAGTGGCTCCGTAATTTGGCTTTCAATAATATCTGCATTGGCACCCGTATAACTCGTGCGTACACTTACCACCGGCGGATCAATCGCAGGATATTCGCGCACCGGCAAATAAGTATATCCGACTATACCAAAAAGTATGATGGCCAGGTTCATCACCGTTGCCAGCACCGGCCTCTTTAATGATAATTCGGAAATATTCATGCCTGGTTTATCCGGGGATTAGTAAAAAAATTAAGGTTCATTTGTTTGCACAGAATCTACAACGTTGCGTACTGTAACTGCTGCACCCGGCCGCGCAAATAATACACCGGTCACTATTACACTATCACCCTTTTCAACACCTTTGGTAATTTCTACAAGACCTTCTCTTCGCAAACCGGTTTCAACATCTGTAAAAACAGCTTTTCCATTTTTAACCAGCACCACTTTTTTCTTTTTTGCATCAGGGATAATTGCATTTGTAGGAATCATAATTCCATTTTTATCAACACCGGATTGAATATACACTTTTACAAAAGCACCGGGATTTATTTTAGCCCCGCTAAGTTTGGCTCGTATTATCACATTTCTTGTGTCTGTATTAATCTGCGGCTCTATTGCTTCGATCGTTGCCGCCTGCCTGTTGGTTACATCTGTTCCAAGTGAAACCTGCACCATACTTCCGCGGTGCAAATCTCTTGCATCTTCTTCAGGCATCGTAAAATCAATCTTCAGATTATTCGTTTGCTGAAGCGTAGCAATAACTGTTTGTGAAGTCACATAAGCGCCAATACTTACCTGCCTCAATCCCATAACACCACTAAAAGGAGCGCGGATTTCTGTTTTATCAATCAACGCTTTTGTATATTTTATGTCCGCTTCAAGTGACTTAACATTATTCACTGCTGCATCATAATCTGCCTGGTTGATTCCGGAAACATCCAATAATTTTTTTAAACGATTTTGTGTTTCTTTAGCAAGATCTAATTGTACAACTGATTTTCCCAATTGCGCCTGCAGGTCTGCATCATTGATGCGCGCAATAAGTGTTCCTGATGAAACCATCCTGCCTTCGGGTACATTTAAATAAGTAACCTGGCCGCTCACCTGCGGATGCAGTTCTACATATTCATTCGCGATCACATTGCCGTTGGCTTCAATTGTACTGGAGACAGTTTGTGCCTTTGCAATCATGACATCTACAACAGGTGGAGCAGCGGCGGTTGGAGGAGGTGGCGCTTTTTTTTCCTTGCAGGAAAATAAAAAGATCGTTAGGAAAAAAAATGTTGAAAAAAAATACCTGGATGGAATTATTCTCATCAAAACTAATTATTAGGGCTAAAATTAAACCCTAATACGCAAAGCAGGTTCGTTTTAAAGACTTTTTATGTGAATGGTAAAAAAAATACCGGGTTATTTCTTTTTATATACGGGCACAGTACTGCAAGGTTCGCCATACATCAGGCTTTTGACATAAGGCTTCAATTTTTTGGTAATTGCCAGGTATGCAGAAGCAGGAATGGAAGTATCTCCACAACCTTTTATAACAATTCTTTTTTCATTGAACTTTTCTGGTAAAATATTTTCAATTTCCCTTAATAATATAATTTCTCTCATTGATTCTACGGTTCCATAGAAAACTTCCTTTGCCACCGATTCGAGATATACGGCAGATAGCATATACGCCCAAAGTGGAATAATCACATCTGCAGAGCAATACACTGCTACATATTTTTTTTCAAATACCCGCCAGTCAAAATCTTTTAATGCCTGCCTGAAATCTTTTTCTTTTAAAATTAAATCCATAAATAAAAACTGCTTCAGATCAAACATCACGCATTCTTCTTTTGGCAAAAACTCTTCCAGGTTTAAAGTGATCAGTCCACTTTCGGCTACTTTGTTAATAATCGCTTCCATTGCACATTTTTTACAAATTTAATTAATATAAAATCCTTCATAGCAGCTTATATATTTTATACCATAAAAAGCAGGCACAAGGCCTGCTGTATAATTTTTTGTAAATAAATTTTAATAAAAATCGGAGCGATAATCTTTCACCTCAGCAGCATCACGCAATGATGTGACCACACTATTGGCTTCTTCTTGTTTTAAATTATTTCCCAGTTGATTTCGAAGCGCTTCCACGGAACCGCCTAAAGATGGAACGGCATAAATACTTTCACCTTTTATTACAAAAACTGCATTGTTGCCAGCAATCGGTGTACTCACTTTATTTTGAAGCGCTTTATTGAATGCGGCACCGATAATTTTTACTTCGTTACCAAGTGAAGGCACAAATAATGCCTGGAAGGAAATGCTGTCAAGCATTTGAACCTGTGCTCCGCCGGACTGTGCAATTTGTTCTAATGTAGTGCCTTTAATTTTTGTATCAATGATCATTTTCGCCTTTTTTTGATTGATCAAAATCGGCGTTACGATTGGTTTTAACGTAGCTAAGCCCATTAATCCCGCTTTATCTATTGAAGTGATGATGGCTACCAGGTAATCATTTCCAACTTGCAATGGTTCGGAAACACTGCCCGCTTTATTTGCATAAATCCATTTGATCATCGAACGATTCGTTCCCAATTTGCCCACGGCAAAATCATTTTCTTTAATTCCGGGAATAGTAGCAATGGGTATATTTAATTTTTTGGCATTGGCCATAAATTGTTCATCATTTTTACAGGAAGCGGCAAATTGATTCGCCTGGTTATTTACTGCATCCAGGGTTTCCTGGCTGGGAACAATTTCTTTGGCCAGGTATGCAATTTTATATGCAGGTGAAGAGCCTTTCTGACCAAGTATTTCCATATAATGGTAACCATATTCTGTTTGTACAATTTTCGTTTGTCCCACAGCACCCGTAAAAGCAAAATCGCTGAATTCAGGCATCATGCTGCCGGTTGTAAAATAATCTATTATGCCTCCCTTATCCTTACTTCCCGGATCATCGGAATATACACTGCAAACTGAATCAAAACCAGCGCCACCTTTGATCATGGCCAGGGCGCTATCTAAACGGTGTACTGCAGAACTGTCATCGCGAATGGGGATTAATTGATTGTTTTGGTTTTGATGTGTGGCCACAAGTATATGTCGAACTTTTACAGAATCAGGTAATACTTTTTTGTCCACCATTTTAGCGATCACATATTCTTTGCCCGAAATATAAGGGCCAAATGTGCCACCAACCGGGATACTGAATAGAGAATCTTTTTCCTGTTGTTTTATTTGAGCACCACTCACATAAGCATCATAGTATGGCATATCTGTGCCCTTTGAATTGAGAAATGATTTGGTATCATTTGATTGGGCAAATTCATCTTTCAGGGAAAGCAACTTCTCGCGGATTGCTGCTGAATCCTGCCCGGAGGGTGACATACTATATGAAACATATTGAATTTCCCTGGTCTCTTCTTTTTGTGTATATAATTTTTCATGCTTTTTTGCATACGCCAAAATCTCATCGTCAGAAACTTTTACAGCACTGTCACTGATCGAATTATACGGGAAAGCAACAAAAGAGATTTTTGCCATAGAATTATTATCCGCGTTGGATTTTTCTGCCATCCATTTTGGGATATACACAGCCTGGGATATAAGTGCCTGGTATTTTTGTGAAAGCGCCTGTTCAATAGTTGGTTTCAAATAATATTCATATATCTGTGCCACACGCGGATCATTGGCATTCTTTTTAATTTGTGCAAATTGCTGTTTCGCAGCTTCTACATTATACACACCGGTACTGGGATCTGTGAATTCCTGGCGAATCCAGCTTGGCGGATTGTCTCCAAATAAAATTCCGCTCAGTTCATTATCAGAAACCTTTAATCCCAATTTGTCATACTGTTGTTGCATAACTTCCTGGTTCACCATAAAGTCATACACATTTCCCAGGATATCTTCCCGCTGCGCACCATTCATTTGCTGGTACATCTGGAGTGTACTTTCAAATTCCTTTTGAGGAATGCTTATACCATTTACTTTGGCAATATTCGTGGAGTTGGAAAACATGCCTCCGCCGCGGCTGCTTTGTGTAAAAGCATCCTGCAGGATAAACGCGATCAACGCAAGTGCAATGGCGCCAAAAACAATCCAACCCGCCTTATCTCTTATTTTCTGAATGGCTGACATAATATATTATATATTGAAAAATTTTTAAGGATGGCAAAAATAGGTTAATTAAACATTTGAACAAATTGTGGAGAAAAATAGCTTTGCTAAGAAAGAATTTTAAAATGGACACTTCAAAAATGTTTTACGAATTAATCATCCTCCTGGAGGAAAAAAATCTCTTCCAGTGGTATTTTAAAAACGTGCGCAATTTTTAATGATAAAACGGTGGAAGGCACATATTTGTTTGCTTCCATAGCATTGATCGTTTGCCGGCTTACTGAAACTAATTTTGCCAGGTCTTCCTGCGTCAGGTTGGCAATTGCCCTTTGTACTTTTATATTATTTTTCACCGGGCAATGATTTAGAATTTTTAAAAAGCATATAATTAAACCGTATTATGAATAGTATTATTACCGTAAACATATTATATACCATCACTGAAAGAAAACTCATACCATAAATAAATAAAAGGGCGAAAATCAATAAAATATAATTTACAAAAACTGCCCATAACAATGCATATAGCCTTGTTTGAGCAATGAATTCATCTTCATTTTTTTCTTTTGAAAACCCAACAAATAATGCCCCAATTATAAATACTACACCAATCAGGGTTGACGCAACATTGGTATTTGTTACTACAAAAGCCTGCGTTTTTCCCATTAATTCTTCATTCAAAATGGCAAAGACGTTTACATTCAACCAGGCGGGTTCTACATTCATGTTTATTAAAATGATTCCTATAATGGTGGAAGGCAATAGTATCCACCAGCCGATTCTCTTATATTTCGCAGGAAGTAATATTTTTTGGTACATGATTGAGTATTTTTTACAAATGTAAAGTACATATTACATATTGACAAATATTTTATACTTATTGTATAAAATATTTTACAACTCACTGAAATTTTAGTCTTTTAAATCATGAAACAAATGGTGTGAAACCCTGTTTAACAAGTGTATGTTAACAAATACATAACAGCGTTAATAAGCCTGAATTTTTAAAAATTTCTTCTTAAAAGAAAAAGGATAACTAAAATATTTTGCCCGGTTCCAGAGAAAAAAGTCATTTAAACACATTTTACATGCTCTTTGTTCTATGTGCATTTCCTGTGAACTCAATTTGTGCATTCTATTTTATTTTGTTTTCCACTATTGTTTAAAAATGCGTAAGCTATTTGATTTCAATGCTAAATTTTTAAAGTTTATAATGTGAATTCATGTGTATAAAAGTTAGCTTGTTAACTTTGCACTATCTGAACAAATAAGTTATTCATATTTCCACATGGATAATAGTAGTATTCCTTTTTAAATAAATTTTATTAATACAATTTATTACAATAGATATGAACATTGAAAAAGCAAAAGAGAAATTAGGCCCATTGGGATTTTTGGATTTACCAATTGATCCTAGCCTCGATTTATTTAAAGAAATTGAAATTTTAAAAAAAGAAAAAAATGCGATCGTCCTTGCACATTATTACCAGGAACCGGATATCCAGGATGTTGCGGATTTTATTGGAGATAGCCTTGGACTCGCGCAGCAGGCAGCAAAAACAAGTGCCGATATGATTGTTTTTGCGGGCGTACATTTTATGGCAGAAGCCGCAAAAATTTTGAATCCTTCAAAAAAGGTTGTATTACCAGATATGCATGCTGGCTGCTCATTGGCAGATAGTGCGCCCGGACCTTTATTTAAAAAGTTTAAAGAAAAATATCCCGGCCATACAGTGATTACTTATATCAATTGCAGTGCGGAGATTAAGGCACAAAGTGATATCATTTGTACCAGCAGCAATGCAGTTAAAATCATTGAAAGTGTGCCTGCAGGTCAGCCTATTATATTTGCACCGGATAAAAACCTGGGCAAATATTTAATTAAAAAAACAGGCAGGGATATGGTTTTATGGAATGGTTCCTGCATGGTACATGAAATATTCAGCCTGGAGAGAATTACTAAATTGAAAGTGCGGCATCCAAATGCATTATTGATTGCACATCCTGAATGTGAAGATCAAATTCTTGAAGTTGCAGATTTTATTGGCAGTACTTCACAGTTGCTGAATTTTGTAAAAACCAATCATCATACAAGTTTTATTGTAGCTACAGAAACGGGTATTTTACACCAGATGCAAAAAGAAGCGCCAGGTAAAACACTGATTCCTGCGCCACCGGATAACTCCTGCGCCTGTAATGATTGCCCCCACATGAAATTAAATACTTTAGAAAAACTATACCTCTGTATGAAATATGAAATGCCCGAAATAACATTGGATGAATCGCTTCGATCAAAAGCGTTGATACCGATTGAACGGATGATGGAAATAAGTAAAGCGGCGGGTTTATAAGATGATTATTTGATCTTGTTTTGTAAATAAATTTTATACTGTTGCTGTATATAATAGCCAAATTCAAGATCATTTTTGGATAGTAAAAAGTAATATTCCGGGCGGCAATATTCCATAAAATTCATCAAGTATTTTTTATCAATCCCGGTTAAATCTTCTACCAGGTTTTCCGTGAAGCGATGATCAATATATTTATCCTGTTCCTCCCGGATAAGCCGTTGCTGAAATGTTGTAAGTTGATTATTTCTCCTGAACCTGAAGATATTGATCAGTTCATCCAGGTCAAAGCCGACGGCAAAACCGGGTGTATATGATGGGGAGGGAGAAACGATTGAAATGCCCGGCTTTCTAAAATTAAAAATTTTAGCATAATCATTCCGGTTTTGTAAAGAATCTTCCTTGTAACTGCGTGTATTCACTTTTATACCTGGAAGCCAGGCTACATCTACGTATAATGCGATTTCAAAATTTTGTTTATTCCGGATGGTATCAACAGGATATTTTTTTGTGTTTTTAGAAAAATAGGAAAACCAGACAGAATCCTGCATGGTTGTATGAATGGTAAATTTTCCGGCCGTATCTGTGAGTTGAGGACTGGATGTATTAGAATACACAACTACACCATATAAAGGTTGATGATTAAAATAGTCATACACTGTTCCTTTTAATTCTACTTTTTGGGAAAAACCTTTCAAAGCGCAAAGAATAAAAAGAAAAGAGAAACAAGAAAGAAGAGAAATTTTTTTCAAAAAATATTTTTTTCACGGTAATATTACTACTTCAATATTTTAAGAACTTGCAATACTTGTACAATTAACCATTTTTTATTGCTCTTACCTGCCCATATAGATCATTAAAATATGGACATCACTGGGGTTTACGCCACTAATCCTGCTCGCTTGCCCTAAAGTACGTGGCTGTATTTGTGCAAACTTTTGCCTGGCCTCATTGCTTAATGCTATGATCTTATTAAACTGGAAATCTTTTGGAATCACCATTTCTTCCAGCTTGTTCATTCGTATGGCCAATTCTTTTTCTTTTTCAATATAACGCTCATATTTTAACTGGATTTCTGCCTGCTCCTGAGCAGGTTTTTCATATTGTTCCAGGGTGTCTGCTAAAAGTGGTAATCCTTCTGAAAGTTCCGCCAGGCCTATGTTTGGTCTTAATAATATTTTAGATAATCTTTGTTTTTCCAATAATGGTGAAGAATCTTTATTCAATAAAATAGTATTAATTTCAGTGGGTTCTGCGGAGGTGTTTTTTAGTACTTTTAAAATTTCTTCCACATCACTTTTCTTTTTTTCCACCATTTCCAGCCTTTCGCGTGAAGCCAACCCGATATTAAAACTCATTTCAGTCAACCTTAGATCTGCATTATCCTGTCTCAATAAAGTTCTGAATTCTGCCCGACTGGTAAACATCCGGTATGGTTCTTTCGTGCCTTTATTCACCAGGTCATCAATGAGCACACCAATATAGGCTTCATCTCTTTTTAAAATAATTGGTTGCTCGTTTTTTATTGTGAGATGTGCATTCATGCCTGCAATTAATCCCTGGCAGGCAGCTTCTTCATAACCAGTTGTTCCGTTGATCTGTCCGGCAAAGAATAAATTTTCAATAGACTTGGTTTCTAAAGTCTGCTTCAGTTGCGTAGGTGGGAAAAAATCATATTCAATGGCGTATCCCGGGCGAAAGAGTTTAACATTGTGAAAACCATCAATAGTACGAAGCGCTTCGTATTGTATTTCTTCAGGGAGTGAAGTTGAAAATCCGTTTACATATATTTCTACTGTATTCCAGCCTTCTGGTTCTATAAAAAGTTGATGCCTGTTTTTATCTGCAAACCGGTTTATTTTATCTTCAATACTCGGGCAATATCTTGGACCAGTTCCTTCAATTTTACCTGTGAACATGGGGCTGCGGTCAAATCCTTTTTTTAAAACTTCATGCGTGTTTTCGCTGGTATAGGTAATAAAGCAACATTTTTGATCTTTAGCCTGGATTTTTTTTATGGGTAAAAATGAAAACCCGCTAATTTCGGTGTCTCCAAATTGCATTTCCATTTTGCTATAATCCAGGCTTCTTCCATCCACCCTGGGTGGCGTACCTGTTTTTAACCGGTCGCTTTCAAAACCCAGTGAAACCAATTGCTCGGTTATTCCATGAGATGCTTTTTCGCCAACCCTGCCGCCGGCAAAATTTTTGTCGCCAATATGTATAATACCATTTAAAAAAGTGCCACTTGTAATTATAACAGCCTTTGCTTTTATATGGTGACCCATATTTGTTATGACACCCGATGCCTTATTTTTATCAATAATGATTGATTTTACTGTATCCTGGTAAAAATCAATATTTTTATTTTCTTCCAATATTTCCCGCCAGGTTGATGAGAATAACATCCGGTCATTTTGAGTACGCGGACTCCACATTGCCGGTCCTTTACTCTTATTGAGCATCCGAAACTGGATCATACTTTTATCTGATACAATCCCGCTAAAACCACCCATGGCATCTATTTCGCGAACAATTTGGCCTTTTGCAATGCCACCCATGGCAGGGTTACAGCTCATCTGCGCAATAGTTTGCAAGTTCATTGTTATAAGCAAAACCTTACTGCCCATATTTGCTGCTGCGGATGCTGCTTCACAACCTGCATGCCCGGCTCCTGCTACTATCAAGTCATAATTATCAAACATAATTTCTAAATCGGATACAAAATTACGATTCTGAGGTTTTATTTGTATAAAAAGAATGTTTCACGTGAAACGTCCATTATTGAGGACAGGCAAAGTCCTGTACTGTAAATAAGTTATTGGTATGTCCAATATAAGAAACGCCAAGGCCAATTAATTCATATTTTGAACTCAAAATGGCTTTTCTGTGTCCCAATGAAGGCAAATTCGCATCAATTAATAAAATTATTATATCCATTAAGGGGTCTTCATTGCCGTAGGCAACATTTTCCCCGCCACAACTTTTTAATCCGGTTGTGGAAAACCTGTTTTCAAAAGTTCTTCCGTCTGTAGATGTATGACTGATCTTTGCACTTTTCAAGCCAATATCATCCGCATGGGCCTGGGCTATTTTTATAAGTTGAGGATTTAAACTTAAATAAGGTAATTTTTTAAGCGTAAGCAGTTCCTGCTTTAAACTTTCAGCATATTGACCCCGAAGACCGGGCTGATCTTTTAAAATTGGGGTAATTACACTGTCCCAAAAGATTCGCGGATTACTGCGACAAAAATTTGTCCAATAATATAATTCTTTACTCAGAGGGTTTAATAAGTTAAATCCAGGTTGCTGTGCATTAAATACTACAATTTTTTCGTCTGATTTAATATTAATTTTTAAAGGCGGATCATTTAAAACGACGCTGGACATTTGTGAAAAAGCGTTCACTGACAAAAGAATATAAAAAATCAACAGATAATGTTTCACGTGGAACTTCATATTTTAAGCCATTAAGCCATATAAACGCAAATAATGATCTTCTTTTTGGCGCATTAAAGAAATTTCACTTTTCTTTTTATCTCCATACCCACATAAATGAAGCGCTCCATGGATGATAACCCGTAAAAGCTCTTCTAAAAACGGGGTTTTATAATTTTGTGCATTCTCCCGTACCCGGTCAATGCTGATATATATTTCACTGGTTATTGATTCTTCCCCGACAGATAAATCAAATGAAAGTATATCAGTAAAATAATCATGATCCAGGTGCTTTCTGTTAAGTTCAAGTAATTCTTCGTCTTTGCAAAAGATAAAATTTAGTTGGCGTAAATTCTTATTTTCTGTTGAAAAGATAGTTTCAACCAATTTCCTGGTGTGCCTTTTTTGGGAAAAGCGGAAGGAGTAGGTGGAGAAAAATTGAATTTTATTCAAGTCAAATGAATGAAAATCAAAATTCGTATTTTATTACAAATTACAATAATTACTTTTGTACCTCGAAAATGAAAAAATTATCAGAAATAGCGATTGGCAAAAAAGTACGCATACATTCTTTCCTTGATGATGAGTTACTGCTCAAATTGATGGAGATGGGCTGTATTCCAGGGGAGTTTGTAACAGTGGACCAGGTTGCTCCGCTTGGAGATCCTATTTCTATTTCGGTATCAGGCTATTTTTTAAGCCTTCGTCTAAATGAAGCAGATCATATTTTTGTTGAAGAAGAAGTGATTTAATATAAATTTTCCTCATGAAAGTGGGTTTATACTTTGGCTCATTTAATCCGGTTCATCATGGACATTTAATTGTAGCAAGCTATATTGTAAATCATACAGATTGTGATGAAGTTTGGCTGATCGTCTCCCCTCAGAATCCATTAAAAAAAACAGGTACACTTTTAAATGATTACCAAAGATTACACCTTGCCAGGCTTGCCGTGGATGGCGATAGATACCTGAAAGTGAAAGATATAGAATTCAAGTTGCCAAAGCCTTCCTATACGATTGATTCAATGGCTTATCTCAGAGAAAAGTATCCTGATCACCACTTCTCAATCATAGTAGGTGCAGATAGCTGGCAAAATATTTCAAAATGGAAAAATTATACGCAACTGGTTGATAATCATATATTTATAATATATCCGCGACTAAGTTTTCCAGTAAAACTACCTGAAAATTCAAAGCATGTATATATCAAAGCACCGTTAATTGAAATCAGCGCTTCTGATATTCGTTCATATATTAAGGAAAAAAAATCCATTCGTTATTTGGTACCGGAAAATGTGCGTGAAGAAATTGAAATGGGCCGGTATTATAAAGAATAATTTTTAAAAAATCCAGCCAAGAAAAAGGCAAATAAAAGCGATATAAGGTGCACGAAATTTAGTAAAAGCTAACAATAAAAATGTACCGGTAATAACGGCAATATTTAAAATGGGAATCCCTGTGCCATCCATCACATCCAGCGAAATTGCTTTCATAAGGTAAAGCGTCGAACCTGTCATAATCCCAACGATAGAAGCATTTATGCCTTCCAGGGAGCGGTAAATCACTGCATATTTTTTTAGGTTTTGCCAGACAGGAAAAAAGAACAGTACCAGCAATGCGCTTGGTAGAAAAATAGCAATCGCGCCCAAAATGCAACCCATTAACTGGTAACTTTCACCCTTTTCTTTTAAAAGCATGCCGCCCATATATGAACCAATTGAGAAAACAGGCCCGGGAATAGCGCGTACCATACCATACCCGGTTAAAAATTCTTCTTTCGACATCGAAAGTGCTTTCGGATTTTTTTCCTGGGTCTTTTCGGTTTTTGGGTGTTCCACATACTGCGTGTACATCATGGGCATCAATACATCACCCCCGCCAAAGACAAGGCTGCCAAAACGATAAAAGTTTTCAAATAAGTTGAATGGTGCACGATTTGGCCAATTTTCTTTTCTTGCCTTTTCGCTCACAATACCTGTCATAGCAAAAACAGCGAGAAAGATCAATAAATTACCCCATTTTACTTTTTTAGATGGGTTGCCTTTTTGCGGAATTCTTTTACTGCTGAAATTGGTTGCAATACCAGCAGCTACGATCAGGGATGGAATTACCCACGGCGTTTTAAAAAGAAAGAAAGTAAATAAAGCTGTTAGGACGAGAATTACGCGTGTAATAGTATTTGTTATAGCATGTTTTGAAATCCTGTATGCAGAAAATGCAACAAAGCCAACAGCCATCGGCTGAATAAATTTAAATAAGCCAGCATCAATTGAACGCTCATCCAGGTATATTAATAAAAAAGATAAGCAGCTCATTAAAACGCAGGCCGGAAATATCCATATCAATAAAGTAAGTATGGCAAGTGGCAAGCCGCCTCTCTTAAACCCAATCAGGGTAAGGGTTTGCGTAGAAGATGCACCGGGCAGCATTTGGCAAAAAGCATTGTATTCAATCAACTCTTCTTCAGTAAGATCTTTACGCTGTAGTACAAATGTTTTAAGCATCATACCAAAATGGCCCTGCGGTCCTCCGAAAGCAGAAATGGTATATAGCATTACAGCTTTTAAAAAAGGGGTATGACGTCGCGAAATCAAATGCTATTTTTTGATTAAGAATCACCGGAAATGCAGCAAATTACAAAAGAAGCATGATATTAACTTTATACAAGTTCTTATTCAACATTTTTTCTTTTTCCAACCAGACTTTGCAGAACTGATGTGACGAATGACAATAATAGACTGAACCACAGTGCAGCCCACCATGAATCTACCGTAAATCCGGGGATAAGTTTCGCAGCCCATTCAATCATTAAAACATTCAAAATGATCAGGAATAATCCAAGTGTTAATATTGTGATGGGAATAGTCAAAATAATGAGTATGGGTTTTACAAAACTATTTAAAAGCGCAAGTACAATCGCCAATAAAATAGCTGTAATGCTACTATCAATATGTACACCATTCAGGATGTATGCAGCGATTATTGCTGCGGCTGCAGAAACCAATATCCTACCTATAAAAGACATATTGGGCTAAATTACGGTTAATTCATAAAACGGATCACCTGAAAAATATTTATTGGCCAATTCCTGGATGTCTGAAGCTGAAATGGTTTTTATAACTTCTATACTTTGATTAAAATAATTTTCATCCAGGCCATTCAAAATATAATTTTTCCACCGGCTCATAATTTCAAAAGGGCCGTCTAAATGACTTAAAACGCCGCCAATTAACTGATTGCGCACCAGGTATAATTCATCTTCGCCCACTGGTTCATTTTTCAATTTTTCGAGTTCTTTATAAATTTCTACAATCGTTGCTTCGCTTACATCACGGCCCGCTTCAGTAGAAATGATCCATTCACTTTCCGCTACATAATTTTTAAAGTAACTGTAGATACCATACGTGTATCCCTTTTCTTCCCGGATATTACTCATTAACCTGGAACCAAAAAAGCCTCCTAAAATATTATTAAGCACCGTGGCTTTGATAAAATCGGGATGGTGCTTATTTGGAAATGGCCTGGCCATTCGGACCGCAGCTTGTACACCTTTTTCATCAATGATGACTCGGTGTATTTTCTCTGGTTCAGGATTTTTCTGGTAAATTTTCCCGGGTAATTTTTGTTTGTTCAATGGTAAAACCCCAAAAGAAGTATTCAGCAGGCTATCCATATTCTTTGGAATTAACCCGGAAACGAAGATCCTGCAAAAGCCATTTAAATAATATGTTTTAAAGAAATCCTGTAAATCTTTCCGCTCAAGCGCATTATATGCTTCCATACTGGAAATAGCACCATAAGGATGAGCATAACCAAACAGATATGCGTCTATCAGGCGGTTAGCTACAAAATCACATTTTTGTAAATTTACTTTTAATTTTTGTTGTTGAATTTGCCGGAATGTGTCCAGTTCATTGTCCGGGAATATACTGCTTGTCAACAGTTCAGCTACAACAGGGATCAAAATTTCAGCATACTTATCCAGGCAAAAAAGTGTGATAGTAGCTGTTTCCACATGACATTGCACCGATAGAAAAGCTCCATAAAATTCAAACTTTTGATTGATGGAGAATGCATTCAGTTCACCGGTACCATTTTTCAGCATAAAATTCGTTGCAGCAGCCACCAGCCTTTTATCTTCATGCCAGTTGCCCGCTTCAAAGACCCATTCCACCTGGATGACTTCCTGTGTACCTGCATGAATGGAGTACACCGGTACGCCATTATCAAGCGTAAAAAAATTGTAAGGTTGTAAAGAAAGATCATAATCTACGGGATCAGCGATTACCGGGGGTTCAGAGCGGTTTAATACGGGCATGAATTTTTTTTTGCAAAAATAAACGAATTAAAATGAGTACTGCTGATTTCAAAACTCAAAGAATTTTTTCAACGGACGATCGTGTTATTGTAAAAAAATTATCTTTACCCCGAAAAATACGAATATGGAAAAAGGACCTGTTTCCGGTTTTATCACGCATCATTACCGCCATTTCAATGCAGCAGCGTTGATAGATGCTGCCAAAGGCTATGAAACTCATTTACTCGACAATGGAAAAATGATGATTACACTGGCAGGCGCGATGAGCACTGCAGAACTTGGTATTTCACTGGCCGAAATGATTCGCCAGGATAAAGTTCAAATTATCAGTTGTACGGGCGCAAATTTGGAAGAAGATATTATGAACCTGGTGGCACATTCTCATTATAAAAGAGTTCCAAATTACAGGGATTTAAGCCCGCAGGAAGAATGGAATTTATTGGAAAATCACTATAACCGTGTTACGGATACTTGTATTCCAGAAGAAGAGGCATTCCGGCGAATGCAAAAACATATTTTCAAAATTTGGAAAGATGCGGAAGATAAAGGGGAACGATTTTTCCCACATGAATTTATGTATAAAATGTTGCTCAGCGGAGTGCTTACTGAACATTATGATACTGATCCTGCACATAGCTGGATGCTTGCTGCCGCGGAAAAAAATATCCCGATCATTGTACCGGGATGGGAAGATAGCACTATGGGGAATATTTTTGCATCTTATTGTATAAAGGGAGAGTTAAAAACTTCCACCATGAAATCAGGTATAGAATATATGATCATGCTGAGTGAATGGTACCGTGCAAATTCCGGCGGAAAAGGCGTTGGTTTTTTTCAAATTGGAGGTGGCATTGCCGGGGATTTCCCGATCTGTGTGGTGCCAATGATGTACCAGGATTTGGAGTGGACTGACGTTCCATTTTGGAGTTATTTCTGCCAGGTAAGTGACAGCACAACTTCTTACGGAAGTTATAGTGGCGCAGTGCCCAATGAGAAAATAACCTGGGGAAAATTAGATATCCATACACCAAAATTTATTGTTGAAAGTGACGCTACCATTGTGGTACCGCTGATATTTGCCTATATCTTAGGTTGGTAATTATTCGCTTTTCCTTTTCGATTTTGGATGGGATGCGTGTACAAGATCAAATGAATCCCGGATCATTTGTTTCACAAATTTTGGAGGAATGGAACCGTCTAAAATTACTGTATTCCAATGTTTTTTATTCATGTGGTAACCGGGCATAATACTTTCGTACGTTTCACGTAATTCAATTGCTTTTTCCGGGTTACATTTTACATTGAATTGTAAAGGCATATTGTCTAATCCTGCAAGCAGGAAAATTTTACCGGAGACTTTAAAAACAAGTGTATCATTTCCGAAAGGAAATTCTTCTGTTACATTATCGAAGGACAGGCAATAGTCCCTGAGCATTTCTATATCCATACAAATATTTTGAAAAAAGAAGTATTCAATTTAATGCACTTCCTGCATATCCACTAATTTTTTATAATAACCGTTTTGTGCCATTAAAGTTGCATGTGTTCCACGTTCTGCAATTTCTCCTTTTTGTAATACGATGATTTCGTCGGCGTGCCTGACCGTGCTTAAGCGGTGTGCAATAACGATGGATGTCCTGTCCTGCATAAGATTATTAATGGCATCCTGTACGAGACGTTCGCTTTCAGTATCAAGCGCAGATGTTGCTTCATCAAGGATGAGAATGGGTGGATTTTTTAAAACTGCACGGGCAATTGTTACGCGTTGTTTTTCGCCGCCGCTTAATTTTGAACCACGATCCCCGGTATTTGTGTTATAGCCATTTTCTTTATGAATAATAAAGCCATCCGCATTGGCAATATTAGCGGCTTGAGTGATTTCATTTATAGCTGCGTCCTCTTTGCCCAATGCAATATTTGCAGCAATCGTATCATTAAATAAAACAGCTTCCTGTGTTACAATGCCCATTTGACTGCGCACAGATTTTAGAGAATAATCTTTAATATTAAGTCCATCAATTAATAATTCACCCCCACTTACATCATGAAATCTTGGGATAAGATCGGCCAGCGTTGACTTTCCTGCACCGCTGCTTCCCACTAAAGCGATCGTTTTTCCCTTTTCAATTTTAAGGTTGATGTTTTTCAAAATGACAAAATTTTCATAGGAAAATGATACATTTTTAAATTCAATAGAATCTTTAAAATGAGTCAATTGAATTCCATTTGGATTATCATCAACAGTTACAGGTGCATTTAAAATTTCTTCAATACGCTGTATGGCCGCACTACCTTTTTGCATATTGGAAAAGGATGTAGATAAAGATTTTGCCGGATTAATAATATTATAAAATAATGCCAGGTAAGTGATGAATGCAGATGCTTCCAGGCCAAGCCCATTTCCCAACACCAGTCTTCCGCCAAAATAAAGTATGGCGCAAAATATAGCCACACCCATAAATTCACTCATAGGTGAAGCAAGGTCCCTGCTATAGCCGATTTTGTTTTTAGCTGTTATCAGGCTTTCATTTACTTTAAAAAATTTAGTACGAAGAATATTCTCCACATTAAATGCCTTAATGACACGTAAACCACTTAACGTTTCATCAAGAATAGAAACTGTTTCGCCATATTTCAGGGCAACTTCGGTTGACTGTACTTTTAAGGTCCGCGATACTCTCCCGATAATAAAACCCATTACAGGTATAAAAAGTAAAACAAATAAAGTGAGTTGCATGCTGAGAGAAAAAAGAATAAAAAGGTTAATGATAATGGTTAATGGATACGTAATCCAACCCTCCATTGCACCTATTAATGAACTTTCCACTTCCCCGAGGTCATTGGTGAGCCTGCTCATGAGGTCGCCTTTTCTTTTTTCGGTAAAAAATCCAATGGGCAATTCAAGAATTTTGTCATACATTTCAATCCGCAAAGAATTAGCGATCCTGTTTTTTACAGGGTTGAGTACATAATAAGATAAATACAGGAAAAGATTTTTAAAAAAGATAGCAGTAAGGATGACGAGGCAAATGATGCCAAGTGCAGTTATTTTTCCGCTGGAATTTATAATGCGTATGAGTTGTTCGCGAACAAATAATATGGTTGGATTTGTCGTTTGAGCAAGTAATGATGAACTATTAGAACCCGATGAAAAAATAAGGTCAAGAAAAGGCATGAGCATGCCCACGGATAAAATGGAAAAAACAATTGAAAGCAGCGTGAAAAGTACGTATAGAAAAATGGAAGGCTTGTAAGATGTTAAATACCTGAATATCCTGGCGTATTGCTTCATGAATTATATCACTTGGGAGCGGCAAAGTAACTAATTTTACAACTATTAAATGATAAACTAATGGAAGAAGGAAAACGTCAGCGGCAGGTTGCGGGTATATTACAACAAGACCTGAATGAAATTTTTACGCGACTTGGATTGAATATGATGGATGGCGGTATGGTTTCTATTTCTTCAGTGAAAGTAACACCGGACCTGCTGGAAGCGCGTATATATCTTAGTTTTTATCAAATAGCAGACAGGGCTGCGGCTATGAAAAAGATTGAATCTCAGGCCTGGGAAATAAAAAAGGTATTAGCTGATAAAATTAAACACCAGGTAAGGCGAATCCCGGTTTTAAATTATTTTGAGGACGATACCCTCGACCATGTTTTTAAAATGGAAGAAATTTTTAAACAAATTGAGGAAGACAAAAAAAATAATGAACAATAAATATTTCCTTTCGGCCAACATTATATTTCCACTGTAATGAATTTATTATTTGCCTGGCGTTATTTCAAATCAAAAAAATCCACAAATGCAATCAATATAATTGCCTGGATTAGTGTTTTGGCGATTGGGGTGGGTACGGCAGCACTGATTATTGTATTGAGTGTTTTTAATGGTTTTGAAGGCCTGGTAAAAAGTATGTATGGTGATTTCTATTCGGATATACTCGTTGTGCCTGTAAAAGGAAAATTTGTAGAAATTCCGGGAGAAACAAAAAACAAAATCAATAAAATTCAGGGAATAAATGGTAGTTCTTTTTTTGTAGAAGAAAAAGCTGTTCTGGTCAATGATGATTACCAGGCAATTGTTTATCTCCGTGGAATAGATAGTGCGTATCCAAAAGTAAATGGCATTAGCAAGCATGTAATTGAAGGAAACTTTACCCTGGGAAATATAGAAACACCTTATATGGTTGCCGGAGCTGGCGTCAGTAATGCTGTGGGTGCTGACCCCGATAATAAACTTGGCGGAATGGTAGTCTATCTGCCAAACAGGTTAAGCAAAAATTTTTCAAGTCTTGATGCCATGCATTCCTATACAATTTATACGGCAGGTATTTTTTCTGTTCAGCAGGAATTTGATGACAAATATGCATTTACCAATCTTGATTTTCTTCAATACATGCTGGATTTAAAACCGAATGAATTCAGCGGAATCGAGATTTCACTAAAAGATGGAGTAAAGCCGGAAGAAGTTCAAAAACAACTGCAAAATTTATTAGGTAAATCATATAAAATTCAAACGAGGTACGAACAGAATCAAAGCCTTTTTTCCGTTATGCAAATGGAAAAATGGGTTATTTATGGCATCCTGTCATTGATTTTGGCGGTAGCTGCTTTTAACATGATAGGTGCACTGACCATGCTTGTCCTGGAAAAGCAAAAAGACATTTCTGTACTCAAAGCAATGGGCGCTTCCAAATTACGGATTCAAAATATTTTTTTAAATGAAGGATTTTTGCTGGCTTTATTGGGAGGCGTTGGCGGGATGATTTTAGCCCTGGCCATTTGCTGGTTACAGGTTCATTTTAAATTGGTGGGTCTCCAGGGCGGTTCATTTATTATAGATTATTACCCGGTGAAAATATCACCCCCGGATTTTTTACTGGTAGGAAGTACTGTTTTTTTAATTTCCGTCATAGCAGCCTGGATACCGGCGAGAAAAGCTGCGCAACAGGAATTCATTTTAAAAAGCTAAATTTGTTTTCTATTCTGGATTTAAATAATCTCAAATTAGAAAAATGAAAAAAATTCAATTACCTCTCTTAGCTGTTTGTGCAATCTTTTTTGTTTCTTTCAATGCAAATGGCCAGGGCTCACGGAATGATTATGTCGGAGGGTTTCCTATTTATGGTTCAGACAGGTTTCGTATGGGAACTGATGTTACAATTGATGGTGATTATACTTTACCTAAGTCGTATAAGCCTGCTAATTTATATACATCACCCACTCAATATTATGCTGCAATTCCTGCCTATTTCAATCTTATTTTTCATGTATTAATATATAAAGATGAGGACGGCGTAGAAAAATATCCTGACAAAATTTTGCCCCGCATTGCATTTTTAGATGATAATGGAAAAGAAAGTATGATTTTTAAATCCGGCTTTCCGTTTATAGATTCCTTAGATGGTTCCACTTATTATCAAATGCTGGATAGTGGAAAGATTACATTATTAAAATATTATGCCACTTATTTCCTGGATAATAAAGAACCTTTTAGCAATCGTTCCACGCGTACTTATCATTTATCAGAAACATATTTTGCATTATTGCCAAACGACAAATTGGTAAAAATAAAACTTGCAAAAGATGATATTATGGCTATGTTTAAAGATAAACAAGCTGCAATGGAAACGTATATCCAAAAAAATAAAACCAAGTTTAAGAAAGAAAAAGACTTAATAGAATTGTTTCACTTTTATAATAACAATTAACGCTCCTCCTACCGGGTTTTTCACAAGAAATACCTTTAAGTTTTTTTTAGGTTCCCTAAACATTAAAAAAATTTAAGCCAAAAAACTACTATTTTTTTTGGCAAGTATTCACTTTCTTTAATATTTTCATGTTTGAAACTGATCCCCCGCATCAGCCACCTGTGAGAATTGACCTTTTTCGAATGAAAAAAATGTGACTGAGATCGTTTCAATTTGAATATTTCCGGAAGTATGAACTACCCTATTCCCTATTGTTATTTTACTGAGTTCTAATTGTGCATTTTATTGACAAAAATAAATTGTCATTGTGTTTTCATATAAGTATGTAAATCATTCATTCATAAAATATAAACAATATAAAAATTTTTTATTCATCAAACCAATCATCAATCAACAAAATGAAAAAACAAATCCTATCGCTTTTTTTGCTGGCCCTTGCTTCACAGGGGTTTTCGCAAAATAATTTTCGCCAGGCAATTACCGGCGAAAAAGGTGTTTCCAAACAATATACAGTTTTGGCACCTGCGCAACAAATATCCTTTAATGCAAAATCAGCCGCATCTTTTTTCAGGCTGGACCCAAATTCTGATCTCGTTTTGGTAAGAGCTGAAGCTGATCAGCTTGGCTTTGTTCATTACCGTTATTCACAGTCGTACCAGGGAGTACCTGTTGAAAATTCCATGTATGTGGCCCACACGAAAGCTGGTAAAATAATCAGTGCCGGCGGTGCTATTATTACAGACTTTGATCCCCTGATGCAACAACGTTCTTTCTCTAAACTTTCTGCCAAACAAGCAGTGGATGCAGCAATTAATTATGTCCATGCAGAAAAGTATATGTGGCAGGATCCGAATATGGAAAATCGGATTAAAGAAGAAACCGGCAACTCAAGCGCTTCTTATAAGCCTGTTGCCACACAGGTTTGGTATAATGCCGGTGAAATTTTAAGCCCAAGGGAAATGAGACTTGCATATAAAGTAGATGTCTACGCTATGCAACCATTAAGCCGTGCTTATTATTTTGTAGATGCACAATCCGGTAAAATTCTGGGTCAAAAAGATGAAATTCATACTTCAGATGCAACCGGCACAGGAAATACTTTGTATAGTGGCTCACAAACTATCCATAGTGATTTATACAGTGGCAGTTACCGTTTAAGAGACTATTCCCGTGGTAATGGTGTCATCACTAAAAAAGGGGATGCAAGTGGAAATCCTGATTATACAAATTCCTCATCTACCTGGAGCCTGAGCGGCAAAGACCGTAATGCAATGGATGCACATTGGGGTGTGGAAATGACTTATGATTTTTATAAAGTAAATTTTAACCGTAATAGTGTTGATAACAGCGGGTTTGCACTCACCAGCTATGTAAACCAAACTGGAACTACAGATAACGCATACTGGGATGGAAGTTCTATGCATTATGGCACACGTAGCGGCAGCACAAATGGCGTAACCGGTATTGATGTAACCGGCCATGAATTGACACATGGTGTAACACAATATACTTGTAATTTGAATTATAGCTATGAATCCGGTGCCATGAATGAAAGCATGAGCGATATCATGGGAAAATCAGTTCAGTTCTGGGCTAAACCAAGTGATGTAAACTGGTTGCTTAGCAATGATATGAGCTGGATTATTCGTGATATGAGCAATCCAAATGCACAAGGCCAGCCGGATACGTACAAAGGCACAAAATGGTATACTGGTTCTTCAGATAATGGTGGTGTACACACGAATAGCGGTGTAGGTAATTTCATGTTTTATTTACTCGTAACCGGCGGCAGCGGCACTAATGATATAGGAAGCTCATACAATGTTTCCGGTATCGGTCTTTCAGAAGCTGACCAAATTCTTTATCGTTCCCAAACTGTCTATTTAACTTCAACTTCCAAGTATGCAGACTGGAGAACAGCCTGTATCAATGCTGCAACAGATCTTTATGGTGCAGCTTCAAATGAAGTGACCCAGGTTCAAAATGCCTGGTATGCAGTTGGTATTGGTACTGCCGGCGGAGGTGGAGGTACTTGTACTATTCCCTCAAGTCTGACTTCTTCTGCATTGACTGCTTCAACTGCTACTTTATCATGGAGCAATACTGGCGCTGTAAGCTATACTCTTCAATGGAAAGCTGCATCTTCAGGTACATGGACAACAGTAAGCGGAATTTCCGGAACATCTTATAGCTTATCAGGGTTGACTACTTGTACAAACTATCAATTCCAGGTTCAAAGTGTTTGCAGTGGCAGCAGCAGTGCTTACAGCAGTGCCGCTACATTCCAGACTACAGGTTGTACCGGCGGTTCATATTGTGCAAGCACAGGAAATACTACTTATGAGTATATTAATAAAGTAATCCTTGGTTCTATTTCTAATTTAAGTGGTGATAATGGAGGATATGCAGATTTTACTGCAAAATCAACCAATATCATTGCAGGCCATACTTATAGCTTCAAAGGCAAAGCCGGTTTCCATGGTAAAGCATATACAGAATACTGGACTGTTTATATTGATTATAACCACGATGGTGATTTCAACGATGCGAATGAAACAGTTGCGAACTTTACAACTACCTCAGCTGTGATCGTAACTAAAACTTTCACTGTACCTGCTGCAGTAAGCAATGGTGCTACACGTATGCGTGTACAGATGCATTATGGTTCATACAGCGCTGATCCATGCGCTACGTTGGATTATGGTGAAGTGGAAGATTATACAGTGAATGTAAGTGGTGGAACATTTAGTGGCTTCTCTTCTCCAAAAGAAGAAACTACGAATTCTATTCTAATCAGCCCGAACCCTGTAACTGGTAATTCTGCAAACTTGGTTTACAAAATTGTAAAAGATGGTAATATCCAGGTGAAAGTGATGAATATGAATGGCCAGGTGTTGCAAAACATTGATCTCGGACGTCAATTTGCAGGTAGCCATAACTATACGCTGAATAGCCTGAACAAACTTGCTTCCGGAACATATATGATTGTGATGGAACAGGACAACCAGGTTGTGAACCGTACTAGGTTTGTTGTAACACACTAATTGTATTTCTTATCAAACGCATAAAATCTGCTCTTAAAAAAGGGCAGATTTTTTTATTTAAAAAATTTAAAGATAACCCTGAGTTTATTGGCGGGTATAATTATAAAACATGGATTGTTTCATTGAATTACATAAAAAAAGTATCGTTACGTAAAAATACAAAACTGAAAACCAATGAAAGCTTTACATAAATATTTTATGAAAACTGAAAAGAAACAAGCGATAAGTCGCTAAACTTTTTTGCAATCCATTTTGCAGAAACGGCCATACAGTTTTTCGTATTGCGGAACTATTTTTGAAATATCAAAACGTTCTGCCTGTTTAAAAGCATTTTCCTGGAACTGTTTTAATTTTTCATCATTTTCCAAAAGTTCCAAAGCAAATGTACTCATCGCATTAATATCACCAATAGGTGCACAAAAACCTGTTTTCCCGTGTATATTTATTTCTGGTAAACCGCCTGCATTTGTACTGATAACAGGAGTATGCGCGGCCATAGCTTCCAAAGCAGCAAGTCCGAAACTTTCATATTCTGATGTCAGTAAAAACAAATCGGATACCAGTAAAATTTCTTCTATTTGTTCCTGCTTCCCTAAAAAACGCACATCATCATGAACTCCCAATTCCTTGGTCATTTCTTCTATCATTGGCCTTTCCGGGCCATCTCCGATCATGAGTAATTTGGAAGGGACTTTTTCATTTACTTTAGCGAAAACCTGCATCACGTCTTTTACTCTTTTCACTTTCCGGAAATTAGATGCATGTGCCAGGATCTTTTCTCCATGGGGAGCGATCACTTTACGAAAAGCATCAATTGGTTTTTTATTAAAACGGGAAACATCCACGAAATTATAAATGACCTCAATATCTTTTGTGATCTTAAATGAATTATAGGTTTCCTCTTTCAGATTTTTAGATACTGCCGTGATTGCATCACTTTCATTAATAGAAAAAGTAACAACAGGTTCATACGTTTTATCTTTTCCAACCAGGGTAATATCTGTACCATGTAGCGTGGTGATAAATGGAATTATAGTACCGTTTTTCTCCACAATTTTTTTTGCCATATAAGCTGCTGAAGCATGTGGAATCGCATAATGTACGTGCAAAAGATCCAATCCATGATTATTGATCACATCTACCATCGTGCTTGCCAGTGCTACTTCATAGGGGGGGTAATCAAATAAGGGATACGTGGGAACACGCACTTCATGATAATATATATTTGCATTAAAAATATTTAATCGAACAGGTTGCTGGTATGTTATGAAATGCACACTATGCCCTTTATCAGCAAGCGCCTTTCCCAGTTCCGTAGCGAGTACGCCACTACCGCCAAAAGTCGGGTAACAAACTATTCCTATCCGCATGTTTAAATTTTAAACAAAGTAACACTCATTTTATTAAAACAAGTAAACCATTCATCATCTTTGTACATATTAACTGTTTTTGTTTTATAACTTAGCGGGCACTATATCATAAAAATTTTTAATCACATTTTCTCATCTTCTAATATTTATTATGAAAAAATTTCTTTTTATTTTATTTGTTATTCCTGCACTTTCCCAGGCTCAGCCCTTGTTTCAGCAAGGGATGAACGATTCGGCTTTTATAAAAATGATTTCTGATAATGTTTTAAAAAGCAAATCCTCCGATAAGAATTTATTTAATCTTACAAAGAATATCGGTGGCCGGCTGGCAGGTTCTCCACAAATGCTTATGGCGGAGAAATGGGGTGCGGAAGCATTAAAAAATGCCGGTGCTGACCAGGTGATTTTGCAGGAATGCAAAGTGCCGCACTGGGTGCGTGGAATTGGCGATATGGCATCTGTAACATTTATGCAAAATGGAAAAAGCACAACCATGCAACTTAGCATGGTGTCCATCGGAAACTCAGTGGGGACAGGGCCCTCAGGCATAGAGGCGCCGTTGATTCAAATAAATTCTTTTGATGAGCTGGAAAAAAGAAAGGATGAAATTAAAGGAAAAATAGTTTTTTATAATTGCCCCTTCCAGGATGAATTTATACAAACGTTCATGGCTTATGGCATGAATGTAAAATATCGTACACAAGGAGCCAGCCGCGCAGCAAAATACGGAGCACTTGCTGTGTTGGTGCGCTCGATGACGAACTCCACCGATAATAATGCGCATACAGGTACGCTGGAATATACAGATAGCCTTCCAAAAATTCCCGCAGCATGTATTGGCTTGTGGGATGTAGCGAAGTTAGATTCACTTTTTGCCAAGGGCATTTCCATTCAGGCTAAATTGGTTACACATGCAATGATGTTGCCCGATGCGATTGGTCATAATGTAATTGGTGTTTTAAAAGGAACAGAATTTCCAAATGAAGTGATTACCGTTGGCGGCCATCTTGATAGCTGGGATATTAATGAAGGTGCGCAGGATGACGGCGCGGGAGTTGTGCAAACTATTGAAATACTTCGCGCTTTTAAGGCATTGGGTTTTCAGCCAAAGCATACTATTCAATTTGTGTTATTTGCTAATGAAGAAAATGGTGCAAGGGGTGCAGAAAAATATGCAGAAGAACCGCTTCAGGAAAATGAGCAACATATTTTTGCATTGGAAAGTGATGCCGGGGGATTTACGCCCCGTGGTTTCGGCTTTACGGTAAATGAAAAAGCCTGGGAGAAAATCAATACGTGGAAACATTTATTTGAACCGTATGGCGCGGATCATTTTTCGAGGTATGGCGGGGGTACAGATATAGAACCGTTAGGGGAAAAATATGGAACTCCAATGTCCAGTCTTTCACCGGATAGCCAGCGCTATTTTGATTTGCATCATGCGGCCGGGGATGTGTTTGAAAATGTAAACATGCGTGAATTAAAATTAGGCGCAATCAATATCGCAGGTTTATTATATCTTGTAGATAAATACGGGCTATAAATGAAAAAAAAGAAAATTTTCCGCATCATTATTTTTTCACTCATCATATTCTTCGGATTGTTTTTCTATTTCAGGTTTTACTGGGTTTTTGGAACAGGTACGAAAGCTGGTGTCCTGAATTATTTTATGAAAAAAGGATATGTTTTTAAAACCTATGAAGGAAAAGTTATTCAGAGTGGCTTTAAGGTAAATATACAAAGCAATGAATTTGATTTCAGTGTGGTGAATGAAAATGTGGCCAAAACTTTATTAGAGAATGCCGGCCGCGAAGTGGAACTGCATTACAAAGAATATTTTGGCGCATTGCCCTGGCGCGGGATGCAAAAATATGTGGTGGATAGTGTGTATGAAGTACGCGATTCACAATACCCTTCAGTACTCAGTCCAAAATGATGGTTCAATTTACCCGGCCTGCAATAAAAAAATTGCTGGCATTTTTGCTAAAACGGGTAAAATTTTTTTCCAGTCTTTTATTTTTTTTGTTTGAATGGACTCGTTTTCACCGGTTATGTCATAACCAATGCACAAAAGGGTTTCCGCCTGGCAAACAGAAAGGATATCTGAAAGAAGTGCATTATTTCGATAAGGTGTTTCAATAAATATTTGCGTACATTTTTCTGCAAGGGAAGTTGATTCAAGCTCAATAATTTTCTTTCTTCTCGATGAGTGATCGATGGGCAGGTAACCACAAAATCGAAAAGTTTGTCCATTTAATCCACTGGCCATCAGCGCTAATAATATGGAACTCGGCCCCACAAGCGGAATAACTTTGGCTTCATACAAATGTGCAATTGCAACCAGGTCCTGTCCGGGATCAGCAATTCCAGGACAACCTGCTTCACTGATAATACCAATTGTTTCCCCATTTAAGATATGTTTTCGAAAAGCTACTTTTATGTTTTCATCCATGTGATGAATCGCATACCAGGCATAGTCATCGATGATCATTTCTTTCCAGAGTTTTTTAAAAAAACGGCGTGTGGTTCTTTCCTGTTCTGTAAAAAAAACTCTGCATTTTTTTATGGTGCCAGTTATATATTCGGGTAAAGAATCCAATGCTTTTTCATCATTGCTTAAAACAGTGGGAATTAAATAAACCGTTGCGTTTTTTCCAGGTTCCATAAATAGTTATTTAAACATTCTTGGTCTCAGGTTGCATGCTAAGCGTAGCAGCGACCACCGCATAAGCGGGCGCCACTATCCATCCCAGTATCGGAATAAATTGCATCGCATAAAAGACCATCCCATTACCTATGGCAAGCCCTTTATGGTTACCAATATAAAAAATACTTTTTGACGCACTCCATTTTTTTCTTTCACAGCTATAGTCCAGCATACTAAAGCCATAATAATAACACTCCACGATTAGTGCGAGCAGAATTGTAAAAATTCCGGCCACCGGAATTAATGATAAAAGAAAAATGGCTACCAGGTAAACAGTTTGCCAGAGTGCATTTCTAAGGGCAATAGAAATGCCCCGAAAAATATCTTTTAACCATTGTGTTTTATTGAATGACTCTTCCCCTCCGTTCAGTATCTGGTCTGTTTTTACACTGAGGTATGAAAAAACCGGTGAACCGATAATCAGCCAGATATATTTAAATAAAGAAAAATAAAAAAGCATTTGAATGATCCAGAGAACAATTCCTGAAAGCGTTACCAGGAAACCAATAGCGCCACTGCGTGTTTCGTGCAGCCAGTCGCCCAGGCCGGATACAGTCATAATCCAGTCAATAAATGCATTGGCAGTTTTACCAAAAAAATACATGGACACGACAAAGAGCAGGCTATATATTATGCCGGGCACAAGAATCCATTTCCACAACTTATTTTTTTGTATAAACCGATGTGCGCGTGCATAACTTTGTATTGCGATGACAATTTCTTTAAGCAACCCGTTATATTTATTTCTTTAAAAAAATCAGACAGTAAAGTTCAACATTTTTATGACAGGAAAAATAGTACCGGTTTCATTTTTTACAAGGCCTGATGTTGCAATAATAGCTAAAGAATTATTGGGAAAATGCCTTGCTAGTAATTTTGATGGGAACTTAACGGTATTGCGCATTGTAGAATCTGAAGCATATAATGGAGCAATAGATAAAGCATCACATGCATACAACAACCGCAAAACGAACCGAACAAAAGTGATGTATGAAAAAGGTGGTGCGGCTTATGTATATTTATGTTATGGAATTCACCAGATGTTTAACATCGTTACCAATATTGAAAATGTGCCTCATGCAATTTTAATACGAGGCGGTGAGCCAGTTTCAGGAATTGAAATTATGGCTTTGCGAACCAACAAGAAAACTACTGATACCACGCTTAGCCGCGGACCAGGAAATGTTTGTAAAGCATTGGGAATTAATACTGAGCATAGTGGCTTTGCATTGAATAGCGAAGAGATATTTATTTATGATGATGGAGTAAAAATAAATGACAAGAATGTTGGCATATCTCCCCGGATAGGTGTGGATTATTCAGGCGAAGATGCATTGCTTCCTTATCGATTTTATATAAAAGGAAATGCCTATGTAAGCGGGAAATGGAAGAAATAGCTGAAAAAAAAAATTACAATTCTTTAATTTTGATATTTTTAAACCAGGCCTCACTTCCATGATTTTGAAAAGTAATATAGCCTTTAACAGATTTTGCATAAGCATTATCATCCTTCCATTTTCCGGCGGATTTTCTTTTCTTCCAGTCATCACTGTATAATTCATATTCAACCACTTTTTTCCCATTGAGCCAATGCTCCACGTGATTGCCATTTTTAATTATACGTGCATGATTCCATTCGCCCGCTGGATTTGGCTTAGCGCCCGACGCTGGATTCATGGCATAGTTTGCAGCAGTATGTTGCCAGTCTTTTAATTTTTCAGGAAAATTGATGTCGTCTATAATTTGATATTCTGGACCGGTTAAAAAAGAATAAGCGCTGTCTTCATTTACAAGGTATAAAATCCCGCTGTTTCCACCGGGAGAAATTTTAAAGTCAACACTAAAATCAAAATTTTGAAATTTATCTTTTGTTATCAGGTCAGCCGTTACGTCACCATAATTTTTATCACTACCATTGCAATGTAGTGTTCCATTTTCTACAGACCAGGAAGCTGCTGCTTTATTTTGATAGGTGCGCCAGCCATTTAGTGTGTTGCCATCAAATAATAATTTGTACCCATTATCAGTTTCTTTTTTTGATAATACATTATCGGCAGTCATTTTTGAGCTAGTGCAGGAAATGATCATCAATGAAATAAAGAGGAAAGATGCAAGGATGTTTTTATTCATAATATTTTATTTATCAGTAATTACTTTTAGATTTTCCGGATCCCATTTCATTATTTTATTTTGAAAATAACTATCATTACAAAGCAGCGCGGGCGCTGCTGCACGATAACCAAATAATGCATTTTCTGCGACAGTGCCATTTGTACGAATGGCATTTATCCAGTTATAATGATGATCGAAGTGAGCGCCCTTATAACCTTTCTCAGCAGTATAAATCATTTCTTCTGGTGGCAACATTGATTTGCGGTTATAAACAAATTGCTTACTGCTGTCTGTATTTTTTGTTTTATTGAGCGGATCGTTTTCATCTGCTTCATTTTTATTTTTATAAACAGTTACCTTATCCCACTCCACAGTCATTGAACCTTCACTTCCCACCATGCGCAAGTAATTGGTGCCGCCCGTTCCGTCAACGAAATTTACCCTTAATGAAAGGTTGAATGCCGGGTGAATTTTTGTTTCCGGGTAATCAAACATGCCCAGCATAATATCCGGTACTTCCCTGCCATCTTTCCAATAACGCAGCCCGCCTGTTGCCATAATTTTATTTGGCCCCATAGAGCCGGTTACAAAATGAAGGCTTGAAAATAAATGGACAAATAAATCACCAGAAACTCCCGTACCATAATCCCGGTAATTCCGCCAGCGGAAAAACCTGGTTTTATCAAAAGGCCTTTTAATCGTATTGGCTACATACCTGTCCCAATCTACAGTTTCGGGAGAAGCATCTGCCGGAATCGGGTACTGCCATGCACCAACTGGAGACATGCGTGCCCAAAAACCTTCCGCATAATTTAATTGTCCGATCGCACCATCTTTCAATAATAGTTTTGCCTTTTCATTTCCGAGTGAACTCATGCCCTGGCTGCCGACCTGGAACACTACTTTATTTTTATTTTGTGCTTCAACGATTGCCGGCCCTTCAGTAACATCATGAATCATTGGCTTTTCACAATACACATGTTTCCCTTTATTCATTGCGGCAACCGAAATATCTTTATGCCAGTGATCGGGCGTTGCAATGATAACCGCATCAACATCATTCCGTTCAAGAATTTCTTTATAATCATGCGTTGAAAACAAATCATTTCCCCATAATTTTTTGGCTTCTGCGATGCGGCCATCATATAAATCACAAACAGCAACCAGTTTAACGCCAGGAACTGTAATGCAGGTAGCGGCATCAGCCGTACCCATACCACCACAACCAATTAATGCAATTTGCACATGATCATTTGCACTAAATCTTTGTGTTGATCTCATTACCTCAATCAGTGATGTCTTTCTTTCTTTTGCATTTGCAAGAGATGGCAGAATGGAAGCGCCGATTAAACCTTTAGAAACTTTTGTAATGAATGATCTTCTTGTATTGTTGTTAGATTTATCTGGCATAAAGGAATGCTGTGTTTAAAGATTTAATATCTGTGAAATTGGTATTGATGCAACACCTGATGTCTATAAAGGTATGGTAATTATTGAAGGAATAATTTAAGATAAATATTGTAACAAATAGAAATTTTAGAAAAATTTGGAAAACATAAAGAAAGGCGAATGTCCAGGCTTTAGTCAAAAACTTTTTTTGTAAACTAATTTCCTCACATTGAAAATCTTATTGTACTTTTCAAAATTAAAATTTATTCATTTTTATAAAAAAATTAAATGAAAACCAGAATTATTTATCCACTCATGAGTGCAATCATTTTATACACTGTTGTCTCCTGCAATAAAATTATAGATACAAATCCGGGGACTGGTTCAGACTCTGCACTCACTTTAAAAACCGGTAGTTTATTTATTGGCCTGCAATATGGAGGTGGGATTATTTTTTATATTGATTCTACTGGCCAACATGGCCTGATCGCAGCCAAAGCAGATACAGAAGAACCTGCTTTATGGGCATATAAAGATTCATTGCTTGGCGTGCGGTCTTCCAGGATTGGATCTGGTAAAAGAAATACGCTTAAAACGTATATTATATTAGGCGACCAGGGAGAAGGATCTGATTATGCTGCACTCCGGGCGCTTGAATATTCATATAAAGGCCTGCACGACTGGTATCTTCCTTCTAAACAAGAACTTAATTTATTATATCTTCAAAAAGAAATGATTGGTGGTTTTTCACCTTTTGCCTATTGGAGTTCCACGGAATATGATGAAAACCTGGCCTGGTTTCAAAACTTTTCAAATGGACAGCAAATAAAGTCTGATAAAATTACATCTTATGGAATCCGTCCAATCAGGAGCTTTTAATGTTTCGCGAAAATTTTATGCCGGTAAATAATGCAATTGTACTTTGTATAAAACTGAAGGTATATAATGAGTGCCTATTGCCTGACGGAGCATTGCCATTTTGTTTAAATCCAAATTGAAAAATTCTACTGTAAATTTTTCAATGGTCTTGTCCGGCATTTCTGTATTTTGTGGTGTAAATACCGGTTTTTGATGAAAAAATGAAATAACCCTCGAAATACTATCCAGGCTTTCCGCATAATTTGATGCAATGAAATGAGCCGCAACTAAAACATATAAATTAATATGCAACATTGGTGGCATCAAATTATTGATCTGGGCGAAATTCCTGAGTGATAATTCTTCTTCAATATTTACAAGTGAGATGGAAAGGTGATTTTTATGCTCACTGCCCAAAGGTTTTATTTCTGAAACGATTGCAGGGTTTTTGGCTGAATCTTCCCGGGCATTTAACTCGGCAGCTATACATGTCAATGTTTCCCGGATCATTTTTTTGATAAAAGTATGAAAATAAATGAACATTTTGTATTCATAAAGTGAATGTTTCCATATAACAGCGAGTTTAGAAAGCCCGCTTCTATACCAGGTTTATTGTTGAAATTAAATGCTACCAGTGCATTTTTTTAATTTTTTTTAAAAATAAAAAATATTTTTGTTGCCCAATATCTTGTAACCCCTTACCTTTGCGCTCCCAAATAAAAAATTTGGGTTTATGCTATGTCTCAGAGAATCAGAATAAAATTACAATCATACGATCATAACCTGGTAGATAAGTCAGCAGAAAAGATCGTAAAAACAGTAAGGACCACAGGTGCTGTAGTTACCGGACCAATTCCATTGCCTACACATAGGAAAATTTTTACTGTACTGCGTTCACCGCACGTGAATAAAAAAAGCCGTGAACAATTCCAGTTATGTACGCATAAAAGATTATTGGATATTTATACTTCTTCTTCCCGCACAGTAGATGCATTGAGCAAACTGGATTTGCCTTCAGGGGTTGAGGTAGAAATTAAAGCATAATTTTTCATTCAGCTTTATTGCTGTATGAAAATAGTTCTTATAAACAGGCATCACCTCTCAATTCCGATTTATCGGGAGAAAAGAGCGCTGATCATTTTAGAAAAAACATCTTTAACTAAACAGTTAAAGAAAAACATATAAACAGGCCCTTCGAGGTTTGTTTACTGCCGGTACTTCCGATTTCTCCTAAAGAGAAATAAAACGAAAAGGTCGGTGGCAAACAGGGATGGATCCCGATTTATCGGGGAGTCCCCATAACCAATGCGGGGCAAAAACCGCAACAGCAATGAAAGGAATCATTGGAAAAAAAATAGGGATGACCAGCATCTTTACCCAGGATGGTAAACAAACAGCCTGTACGATCATAGAAGCCGGACCCTGTACCGTTACCCAGGTTAAAAGTAAAGAAACCGATGGGTACAATGCATTACAACTTGCATTTGCCGATAAAAAGGAAAAACATGCCACCCAGGCTGAAATCGGCCATTTTTCAAAATCTTCTTCTACCCCCAAAAAATTTGTAAAGGAATTCCGTGAATATTTCCAGGAAAAAAATGCCGGGGAAACAATCTCAGTGGACATTTTTGCCGAAGGCGAATTTGTAGATGTAGTGGGAACTTCTAAAGGTAAAGGCTTCCAGGGTGTAGTAAAACGTCATGGTTTTCATGGTGTGGGAGAAGCATCCCATGGCCAGCATGACCGCTCCCGCGCACCGGGTTCTATCGGTGGATCCTCTTATCCTGCAAGGGTTTTTAAAGGCATGCGCATGGCAGGCCGGATGGGAAATGACCGCGTGAAAATGAAAGGCCTGAAAGTGGTGAAAATATTTCCTGAAAAAAATTATATCCTCGTCAGCGGTTCCGTTCCGGGACATTACGGCGCCATCGTTTACATTCAGAAATAATATTAATAGTTAACAATGCAATTAGACGTATTAAATAATAAAGGAGATAAAACGGGAAGGTCAATAGATCTGCCGGATGAAATCTTTGGTATTGAACCCAATGATCATGTTATTTATCTTGCTGTAAAACAATACCAGGCTGCACAACGCCAGGGAAATCATAAGGTGAAAACCCGCGCGGAAGTAAAAGGCTCCAGCCGGAAATTACATAAGCAAAAAGGTACTGGTGGATCCCGTAAAGGAAATATTCGCAATCCATTATATAAAGGTGGTGGTACTGTATTTGGACCAAAGCCTCATGGCTACGATATTAAACTGAATAAAAAAGTAAAGGATCTCGCTAAAATGAGTGCCCTTACTTATAAGGCAAAAGAAAATGCCATCCTTTTAATGGAAGATTTCAGTTACGACGCGCCTAAAACAAAGAGCCTTCTGGAAGTAATGAAAGTTTTGGGTATTGCAGATAAAAAAGTATTAATAATTCTGCCTGATTATGATGATAACCTTTACCTGAGTAGCCGGAATATTCCGAACGTAGCAAGTACGCAGTTATCTGACATGAACACGTATGAAATATTAAATGCAGATACCCTGGTGATCATGGAAAATGCGGCAAAAATATTTATTGAAGAAGAAAATGAAGTAGCTGAGGAAGCATAATTCAGCAGAAAAAATTAATTAAATTCAAATTATAAGCGATGAATCCGGCAGACGTTCTCATAAAACCAATTCTTACTGAAAAGGCAAACGCCCAACAGGAAAAATTGAGTAAATATACTTTCAGAGTTAGCCCGCGTGCAAACAAACTGGAAATCAAAAAAGCGGTGGAAGAATTTTATGGAATTACTGTGATGGATGTACATACAGTAATAGTGCCAGCCAAAACCAAGTCCCGTTTTACAAAGGCAGGATATTTAAAAGGGCGTAAGCCATCTTATAAAAAAGCGATGGTTACACTGGCAAAAGGAGACACTATAGATTTATACGCAAATATTTAAATAAAAAATAATAGCAGGCGTAGCTGAAAATTACGTCATTAAAGTTACAGAAAATGGCACTTAAAAAATTTAAAGCAATTACAGCAGGAACCAGGTGGAGGATTGGTAATGCGTATGCAGAAATTACGACCAACGAACCTGAAAAAAAATTACTGGAAAAACAGCACAGCAAAGCTGGTCGCAATTCTGATGGCCGCAGAAGCATGCGCTATAAGGGCGGCGGACACAGGCATCATTACCGCATCATTGATTTCAAACGTGATAAGCAGGACATGGAAGCAAAGGTTTTGACTATTGAATATGATCCAAACCGTACGCCTTTTATTGCTTTAGTCGAATATACAGATGGAGAAAGAAGATATATCATCGCACCACAGGGTTTGCAGGTAGGCACCAGCATTATTTCAGGAAACAGCGTGGCACCGGAAATCGGAAATGCATTGCCTTTAAAAAGTATGCCGCTTGGTACTACGATTCATAATATTGAAATGCAGCCTGGCCAGGGTGGAAAATTGGTAAGAAGCGCAGGCGCTTCAGCCCAATTGACCAATAAAGAAGAAAAGTATGGAATTATTAAAATGCCATCTGGTGAATTGCGCAGGATTTTAATTAATTGTGTAGCAACTGTTGGCATCGTTTCCAATAGTGACCATAGTCTGGAAACGGCTGGTAAAGCGGGAAGGAACAGGTGGAAAGGAATCCGGCCGCGTGTACGTGGTGTAGCCATGAACCCTGTAGATCATCCGATGGGTGGTGGTGAAGGAAGAGCGTCTGGCGGACACCCAAGGTCAAGGACAGGCAAATATGCGAAAGGTGAAAAGACCAGGACACGTGGAAAAGGCAGTGATAAAATGATTATTCAGCGTAAGGATGGTAAAAAATTATCAAAATAAAAAGCAAAGCTGTCATTTCAGCAATACTAAAAATTAAAAATAATTATGGGTCGTTCAATTAAAAAAGGTCCTTTTGTAGATGTAAAACTGGAAACAAAAGTGCTTTCTATAAATGATGGTAAAACTAAAAAATCTGTGATTAAAACATGGAGTCGCCGTTCTACCATTACACCGGATTTCGTGGGCCATACTTTTGCTGTGCATAACGGGAATAAATTTATACCTGTGTATGTTACCGAATTTATGGTGAGTCATAAATTGGGTGAATTTGCACCAACAAGGAATTTCAGAAGCCATTCAGGGCAGAAAAAATAAATTTAAAAGTTGAATTTTTAAATGCTGTTCAACAGCTTTGAAATCAATAAAAATTGAAAATACAATGGAAGCAGTAGCTAAATTAAACAATTATCCAACCGGGCCGCGGAAGATGCGCCTTCTCGCGGATGTAATCCGGGGAATGGAAGTAGAAAAGGCATTGAGCCTGCTTGAATTCCACCCACAACATAATGGTGTACCGCTTGCAAAATTGCTGAAAAGCGCCATCAACAACTGGGAACAGAAGAATGAAGGCCAAAGTGCAGCTGATGCTTCGCTGGTAGTAAAAACAATTTTTGTAGATGGTGGCAGAACACTGCGCCGCATGCGTCCAGCGCCGCAAGGCCGTGGCTACCGCATCCGTAAACGCAGTAATCATGTGACATTGGTCGTGGATTCAAATTCTAATAATCAATCGAAATAATTTATAAACCGTATGGGTCAAAAAGCAAATCCAATAGGAAACAGGATCGGAATTATCAGGGGATGGGAAAGCAACTGGTATGCCAATAAGAAAAATTACCCGATTCGCCTGATCGAAGATGATAAAATCCGTACATACCTGAATGCCCGGATCAGTAAAGGTGGTATAGCAAGAATCGTAATAGAGCGTACACTTGGAAAACTGATCATTACTATTCATACTTCAAAGCCGGGTATTATCATTGGAAAAGGCGGCGGAGAAGTGGATCGTATTAAAGAGGAGTTGAAAAAACTGACAAATAAAGATGATGTTCAAATAAATATATTGGAGATCAGGAGGCCTGAACTGGATGCAACGATTGTGGGTGACACCATTGCCAGGCAAATTGAAAACCGTATCAATTTCAAACGCGCGATAAAAATGTCAATCGCATCTTCATTGCGTATGGGTGCTGAAGGCATAAAAGTAAAAGTGAGCGGGCGACTGGGAGGTTCGGAAATAGCGAGAAGTGAAGAATTCAAACAGGGTCGTATTCCATTGCATACTTTTCGGATGGATATTGATTACGCAAATGTTTTTGCACAAACAGTATATGGAAAAATCGGTATTAAGGTTTGGATATGTAAAGGTGAGGTATTGGGCAAGCGGGAATTGAATCCAAATTTTGTGGGTGGTAAGAATGAAGGCGGAGATCGCAGGGAAATGGGTAGAAGTGATCATCGTGACCGTTCAGACCGTGACCGCGGCGGAGACAGGAGAGGAGGTGGCGGAGATAAAAGAGGTGGCGTTGGTGGTGGTGGCCGTGGAGGAAGAAGATAATTTTCAAATAAAAACAATATTTTCAAATAATTCGGATAAGGTAAATTTTAAAAAATGTTACAGCCAAAAAGATCGAAGCACAGAAAAATGCAAAAAGGGCGGATACGTCAAGTGGCTAAACGTGGCTCCATGATTTCATTTGGTTCTTTTGCCCTCAAAGCAATGGAACCTATATGGCTCAATAATCGCCAGATAGAAGCTGCCCGACAGGCAATGACTCGTGCTATGAAACGTGAAGGAAATGTATGGATTCGTATTTTCCCGGATAAAGCTATTACCCGCAAACCGGCAGAAGTGCGGATGGGAAAAGGTAAAGGAAATCCGGACCATTGGGCAGCAGTAGTAGAGCCTGGCCGTATTCTTTTTGAATGTGATGGCGTCACTGAAGCTACAGCGAAAGAAGCAATGGGATTAGCCGCTCAAAAATTACCCATTAAAACCAAATTTATTATAAGAAGGGATTTACAGGCATAAGCCGGTGACCCACAGAAAAAACAAATAAAAATGGCTAAAAATAGTAAAGGATTTAATCAAACTCTTGCTGATCTCAACGAGCAAGACCTGAAAGCCAGGCTTTCAGAAGATAAATTGAGATTGAAAAAACTTGAATTTGCGCATGCAATTTCTCCGCTGGAGAATCCAATGAGTATCCGCAACCTCAGGAAAGATATTTCACGCATTCAAACAGTAATCAGAAAAAGAGAACTTGGTATTTAAAAATAAAACAATGACGGAAAGAAATTTACGCAAATCGAGAATCGGGGTTGTCAGCAGCAACAAAATGAATAAAACCATTACAGTTGCTATTGAAAGAAAAGTGAAACACCCATTGTATGGAAAATTTGTAAAGAAAACAACAAAGTTCCATGCTCATGATGAAAAGGATGAATGTAATCCCGGAGATGTGGTTCGCATCATGGAAACCAGGCCAATGAGTAAAACAAAGCGCTGGAGGCTCGTGGAAATTGTAGAAAAAGCAAAATAAATAAACTGTTTGCGAATAGATAAAATCTATAGCAAACGATACAGATAAAGATTAATCATTCAACAGGATGTGGGCTAACAACTAACATCTTCAGATAAAAGCTAAAAATATGATTCAGCAGGAAAGCCGTTTAAATGTAGCTGATAATAGCGGTGCAAAAGAAGTACTTTGTATAAGAGTGCTTGGAAACAGCGGCCAGGATTATGCACATATTGGCGATAAAATAGTTGTAACGGTAAAAGATGCCATGCCCGCAGGTGGTATCAAAAAGGGAACCGTCTCAAAAGCGGTGATCGTACGTACTAAAAATAAACTGCGCCGTAAAGACGGATCTTATATCCGTTTTGATGATAATGCGGTGGTTTTATTAAATGCATCCGATGAGCCGAGGGGAACAAGGATTTTTGGCCCTGTGGCCAGGGAACTCAGGGATAAAGGGTATATGAAGATCATTTCCCTAGCACCTGAAGTTCTTTAAGATGGGAAAGAAGGGAAAGCTTGAAAAATTAGCGTACCTTCGCCGCCCTAAAAATTTGGAAATAAATGGGAAACCATTAATTATTATAAAGTAGGTTGAAGGAAAAAAATTTTAAAAAATGAGCAACAGATTTAAACCAAAGTACCACATTAAAAAAGGTGATAATGTAGTGGTCATTGCAGGAAATGACAAAGACCTGAAAAAACCACGCGAGGTGCATGCAGTTTTGATGGACAAAGGTCGTGTTGTAGTGGAAGGGGTAAATATTATGACACATCATACTAAACCTAGTGCACAAAATACCAAAGGTGGTATTGTGAAAAAGGAAGCGTCTATTCACATCAGTAACGTGATGCTTTGGGATGCAAAATCAGGATCCGGCACAAAAGTGAAAATGGATCGCCAGGAAGGAAAAGCAATTAGAATTTCGAAAAAGTCAGGAGAAGTTATCAAATAATGAATACAGTAAAATATACACCCAGGCTCGCTGAAAAATACAGGAAAGAGGTAGTTCCTGCATTAATGAAAAAATTCAGCTTTAAAAGTATAATGCAGGCTCCAAAGCTGGAGAAGATCTGTATTAACCGCGGCGTAAATGGTGCAGTCGCCGATAAAAAACTCGTAGAAATAGCTGTTGATGAACTTACAAACATCACCGGGCAGAAAGCCGTGGCTACAATGAGTAAAAAAGATATTTCCAATTTCAAATTGAGAAAAGGAATGCCGATTGGTGCACGTGTAACGCTGCGCGGAGAAAGAATGTATGAGTTTTTAGACCGGCTTGTTTCTGTTGCTTTGCCACGTGTCCGTGATTTTAAAGGCATCAGCGATAAAGCATTTGATGGTCGTGGAAACTATACATTAGGCATCACCGAGCAGATCATTTTCCCGGAAATTGATATTGATAAAGTGAATAAGATTACCGGCATGGATATCACTTTTGTAACTACGGCTAATAACAATGAAGAAGCTTATGAGTTATTAAAAGAAATGGGTATGCCTTTTAAAAATGCAAAAAAAGAAAATAATTAATAAAAAAATCCGGCCTGATAAAACCCGGGCACTTTAAATTATGGCAAAAGAATCAGTAAAAGCCAGGCAAAGAAAAAGAGAAGCAATGGTTGCAAAATATGCTACAAAGCGCGCGGCTTTAAAAGCCGAAGGCGACTACCGGGCATTGAGTGAACTTCCGAGGAATTCTTCCCCGGTACGCTTAAAAAACCGTTGCCAGCTTACAGGAAGGCCTCGTGGCTATATCAGGTATTTTGGAATGTCCCGTATCGTATTCAGGGATATGGCGCTTAATGGTAAAATTCCAGGTGTAAAAAAAGCAAGCTGGTAAAAAGACAAAGAACATAATTTTTTTGAACAGAATTAATTTATATAAAAAATGGTAACTGACCCAATAGCAGATTTTCTTACCAGGGTAAGAAACGCTCAAATGGCTGGCCATCGGATCGTAGAAATCCCGGCATCGAATTTAAAAAAACGTATTACGGAGATTTTATACGAACAAGGCTATATTCTCAAATACAAATTTGAAGAAGACAGTAAACAAGGAGTTATTAAAATTGCGCTGAAATATAACCCGCAAACAAAGATCCCGGCCATTCGTGCATTGGAGCGTGTAAGCCGTCCAGGTTTGAGGCAGTACTCAAAACCAGGAGAATTCAAACGCGTGATCAACGGTTTGGGAGTGGCGATCATCAGTACATCAAAAGGTGTAATGACGGATAAACAGGCAAGGACTGAAAATGTTGGCGGAGAAGTGCTTTGCCATATTTATTAATCAATTAATTTTCCGGAAGGAAAAATATAACCAGGCACTTTATAGATAATTAAGTTTTCTATACGGAACTGAAAACAATTAAGCGAGCCAAATTAAATTTTTAAAATTTTTCAAATATGTCACGTGTAGGAAAAAAACCAATCAGCCTTCCCAAGGGCGTTACTGTAAAAGTAGCAAATCAGGTCATTTCTGTAAAAGGCCCTAAAGGCGAACTGAAAGAAACTTTGGACAGGGATATGGAAATTGTTGTGAAAGATGATGCAATTCAGATTAATCGCCCAACGGACCAGATTCGTCACCGCGCAATGCACGGTTTATACCGTTCATTAGTTGCCAATATGGTAAAAGGTGTTACAGATGGTTATCAGAAAAATCTTGAATTGGTGGGTGTGGGTTACAAGGCTGCCAACCAGGGTAATTTACTCGACCTGGCATTAGGCTATTCCCACAATATAATTTTTGAAATACCTTCTGAGTTGAAAGTTTCAACACTTACCGAAAAGGGTCAAAACCCAAAAATTATGCTGGAAGGTATTGATAAACAATTGATCGGACAGGTTGCTGCTAAAATCCGCAGCTTAAGGAAACCTGAGCCATATAAAGGAAAAGGTGTTCGTTATGCTAATGAAATTGTTCGCAGGAAAGCAGGTAAAGCAGCAGGTAAATAATTTATAAAAAATATTCCTGGCAGAATCAGGAAAAAAGCAACAGAGTATGGATAATAAAATTATAAGAAGGCAAAAGATTCGCTACCGTATTCGCAAAAAAGTGAAGGGTACAGCTACAATGCCCCGCCTGACAGTATTCAGGAGCAATACAGAAATTTATGCCCAATTGATTGATGATGATAATGGTGTTACCATTGCTTCAAGTTCATCAAGGGAAAAAGATATTAAAGCGCAACCGGGTCCAAAGGTTGATAAAAGCAAACTGGTTGGCAATGCAATTGCGCGGAAGGCAGTAGAGCTTGGAGTGAAAAAAGTAACCTTTGACAGGAGTGGTTATTTATACCATGGCAGGATCAAAGCTATAGCAGATGGCGCAAGGGAAGCTGGCCTTGAATTTTAAAAAGTTATAAATTTTTATATAAAAAGCATGTCAAAAATTATCGTAAATAAAGTAAAGCCCGGAGGTGACCTGGAATTGAAAGAGAAAGTAGTTTCTATTAACCGTGTAGTTAAAACTACCAAAGGTGGCCGCACATTTAGTTTCTCCGCTTTGGTTGTTGTGGGTAATGAAGCAGGTGTCGTTGGACAAGGCCTGGGAAAAGCGAAAGAAGTACAGGAAGCAATTACAAAAGGCATTGAAGATGCCAAAAAGAATTTGGTGAAAGTTCCTATTATGCACGGTACCATTCCGCACGAACAGCTTGCAAAAGAAGGTGCGGCAAAAGTTTTAATAAAACCAGCCGCAACAGGTACAGGCGTTATAGCAGGAGGGAGCATGCGTGCTGTTTTGGAAAGTGCCGGATTCACAGACGTCCAGGCAAAAAGCCTGGGTTCTGCCAACCCGCATAATGTGGTAAAAGCAACGATCAAAGCATTAACCTTGTTGCGTGAACCGGTTGAGATCTCAAAAATCAGGAGCATTAAACTTACAAAAGTTTTTAACGGGTAAATGAGCATATTTCATTTATCAAAATAATAAAGCGATGAAAAAAATCAGGATAACTCAGGTAAAAAGTGGCATTGACCGCTCCGAACGCCAAAAGCTTACACTTAAAGCGCTGGGTCTTAATAAAATGCATGCCAGCAAAGAAGTAACAGCAACCCCGCAAATATTAGGGATGGTAGAAAAAGTGCACCACCTGGTAAAGGTTGAAGAAGTTGGCTAATAAATAATTTTCAAAAGAATCTACATTTAAAAAACAGCGAGGGGCGATTCCCCGTAAGTAAAAATCAGACAAAATGAAATTGCACACATTAAAACCTGCAGAAGGTTCTACACACAAAATAAAACGAATCGGAAGAGGTGAAGCAAGTGGTAAAGGCGGAACATCTACAAAAGGTAATAAAGGTGGACAAAGCCGCGCAGGTTACCAGCGCAAAATGGCCCACGAAGGTGGACAGATGCCAATCCAGAGAAGATTACCTAAACGCGGTTTTAAAAATAATAACCGGATTGAATATACAGTTTATAACCTGGGACAAATTGAAAAGCTCATTGAAAAATATGGTTTTACAGAATTTTCTGAAGAAAACCTGTATCTCAATGGCTTAATTGGAAAAACCCATAAAGTAAAAATATTGGGAAATGGTGAATTGAAAACCAAAATGGATTTCAAAGTCAGCAAAATGAGTGGTAAAGCAAAAGAAATGATTGAAGCTGCCGGTGGTAAGGTGGAAATTTTAAAATAGTTTAGAGAATTGTTAGTTATGCCAAACTCATCTAATTCCAATTTCACATATTTCAAATGTAAAAAGTGAAAAAATTAATAAGGACATTTAAAAATATATGGACCATTGAAGAATTGCGCTCCAAAATTTTAACCACACTGGCTTTAATCTTTGTGTATCGCCTGGGTGTTCAAATTGTATTGCCCGGTATTGACCCAAATAAATTGGGCGCAATCCAGGCTTCAGCCGGTAGCAATGGCCTTCTGGGTTTGTTTGATACTTTTGCAGGAGGCGCATTTTCACATGCTTCGATTCTTGCATTGGGTGTAATGCCTTATATATCTGCTTCCATTTTTATGCAGTTAATGACTATTCTCGTTCCGCAAATTCAGAAAGTGCAGAAAGAGGGTGAAAGCGGGCAGAAAAAAATTAACCAGTGGACACGTTACCTAACTATTGTGGTTACGCTTTTCCAGGCCGGCGCTTATGTTGCTTACCTGAACAGCCCAAGCTATGCAGAAGCTTTGATTCCATCATTTAAAGAATATTTTTTCCCCACTACAATTATACTCCTTACCGCAGGTACATTATTTGTAATGTGGCTTGGTGAAAAAATCCAGGACAAAGGTTTGGGAAATGGTATTTCAATTATCATCATGATCGGAATCTTAGGTCGCTTACCACAGGCGCTTGCACAGGAGTTTACAGCAAAAAGCGCAAAAGGTGGTGGCGGTTTACTGATATTTTTAATTGAAATTGCCGTATTGATTGCCATTATTTTAGGTACCATTGTGTTAATACAAGGTGTACGAAAAGTCCCTGTGAATTATGCCAAACAAATTGTCGGAAACAGGCAGTTTGGTGGTGCAAGGCAATTTTTACCATTGAAAGTGAATAGCTCCGGGGTAATGCCGATCATCTTTGCCCAGGCAATTATGTTCTTACCAACATTATTTTCTTTTACCCATCTTGATTCTGCCCAGGGAATTGTAAAAATATTTTCTGATCCGAGCAATGCCTGGTACATGGTCGTATATGGAGTAATGGTAATAGCTTTTACTTTTTTATATACCGCGCTTATTTTTAATCCCAAGCAAATGAGTGAGGACCTGAAAAGAAATAATGGATTTATTCCAGGCGTAAAACCGGGTCAGCCAACTGCTGATTATATTGGAACAATCATGGACCGTATAACTTTTCCCGGCGCGATTTTATTGGCAATCGTGGGTATTTTACCGGGCTTTGCCAGGAATTTAAATGTAACAAGTTTATTCGCTTCATTCTTTGGTGGCACATCTTTACTGATCATGGTTGCCGTAATATTGGATACTTTGCAACAAGTGGAAACACATTTATTGATGCGCCAATACGATGGTTTAATGAAAGGTGGAAGAGTGCAGGGCAGGCAGACATCTGTACCTTCAGGTATGTAATTATCATAATAAACATATTTATAAAACCTGTTGGCATGTGCTTACAGGTTTTATTTTTTTAAAATCAGAACGCTTCAAGATGATTCATATAAAATCCGATGAAGAAATTCAATACATGAAAGAAAGTGCTTTGCTGGTGAGCAAAACGCTGACGGAAGTAGCTAAAATATTGAAACCAGGAGTCACTACTTTACAGCTGGATGCTTTGTGTAAAACATTTGTTTATGATCATCACGCAACAACATCTTTTTATCAATACCGCGGTTACCCATTTCATATTTGTGCTTCAATTAATGATGTAGTGGTACATGGTTTCCCGAATAATGAACCACTGAAAAATGGTGATATCGTATCATTAGACCTCGGTGTAATTTTAAATGGCTGGCATGGAGATCATGCGTACACTTTTATTTTGGGAGAAGCAGACGCAGCTGCAATTCAGCTTGTTAAAGTGACTAAAGAATCTTTATATAAAGGCATAGAGAAGGCGATCACAGGGAACCGGGTAGGCGATATTGCTTTCGCGATCCAGGAGCATACAGAAATAAAACATGGTTATGGAGTTGTCCGTGAACTTGTGGGCCATGGCCTGGGTAAACAAATGCATGAAGATCCGCAAGTGCCCAATTATGGTAAAAGAGGAAATGGCCCAAAATTGAAAACAAATATGGTTTTCGCAATAGAACCCATGATCAATCTTGGAGAAAAAGAAGTTTATACAGAAGATGATGGTTGGACAGTGCGCACCCGTGATGGAAAACCTTCTGTTCATTTTGAGCATGATGTGTGTATCAAAAAAGGGGAAGCATTGATTTTATCAGATTATAGTATCATTGAAGCTGCTGAAAAAGCAAATACTGACTTGAATACGTCCTACATGATGAAGGACAACTAATCAATCTCAACTTTATGGTGAAGGAATTCCGAAAAACGCTGGCGGTTATTGGCGGTGGTGCTGCCGGATTTTTTTGCGCTTGTAATGCGGCCAGGATGAATCCTGCATTACGCGTTGTAATTTTTGAAAAAAGTACAAAATTATTGTCTAAGGTGAAAGTGAGTGGTGGCGG
>JBBSQL010000014.1:0-62649 GCA_038257845.1 Chitinophagales bacterium | reverse complement strand
TCAATTCAATGCATCTTCCAATGGTTTATTGGTAAGTGCAATCACAAAAAATGGTTCCACTACTTCTTATTATAAACACCGTTATCCAATAGCAAGTTATCTCGTAGCTATTGCTGTTACAAATTATTCAATCTTTACGAACAATGTACAATTGGGAGATAAAACATTACCTGTAATATCTTATGTATATCCCGAAGATTTATCTACATTTCAAAGCAGGACGCATTTCATGTTACAGGCCATTTCCCTGTTCAATGATTCTTATGGAGAATATCCTTTTATCAATGAGCGTTATGGACAAACACAATTTGGCTGGGGCGGAGGGATGGAACATCAGACAAATTCATTTGTTGTAAGTACGGATGAAGACCTGATGGCGCACGAATTGGCGCACCAGTGGTTTGGTGATAAAATAACTTGCGCAAGCTGGCAGGACATTTGGCTAAACGAAGGCTTTGCAACATATTCAGCCGACTTTTTATACATGAAAAATTTCAGTCCTACCTATTACCCACAATATGTAAGCGGTGATTTAAATTATATTGTTTCACAGCCGGGTGGCTCTGTTTTCGTAGATGATACAACAAGTTTTAACCGCATATTTGATAGCCGTTTATCTTATAACAAAGGGGCATTTTTATTACGCATGCTGGAATGGACCATGGGCAGCGAAACATTTTTTAAAGGGATGCAAAAATATTTTACAGATCCCAAAGTTGCTTATGGATTTGCGCGCACCGCGGACTTTCAGCGGAATATGGAAAAAGTGAGCGGACTAAATTTGGATTACTTTTTTAACCAGTGGTTTTATGGCCAGGGTTATCCAAGTTTCCAGGTTTACTGGAGCCAGAATGCAAATAATAATGTACAGATCGTAGTAAAGCAAACAACTTCTCATCCATCTGTGAATTTTTTTAAACTGCCTTTAGAATTAGTATTTAAAAATGGTTCACAAACCAAAAGTGTTGTTATAGATATCAATAGCAAAGTGCAGCAGGCAGCGGTAAACATTGGCTTCCAGGCAACTGATGTGCTGGTTGATCCGGACCACCAGGTGATCAGTAAAAATAATACGGTCACCAAACTTGGCCCGAATGCAGATACAGCCCCAGGTTTGGAATAATTAAAAAAGCCGGATTGCCAAAGAAGAAAAACACTTTTATTAAAAATCCATGGACGTGGATTTTTACCGGCATACTCTGCCTGTTTATTTTATACAAGATTTTTTTTTCTTTAGAAATTTCAAAGCCTGTAAAATTCATTTTTTACCCGGACTTTGGTATTGAACTTCCTGCCGGTTATACGATTCATGGGATTGATGTGAGCCGCCACCAGGAAAATATTGACTGGAAATTAGTAAGCGCTGTGAAGCAGGATAATATTTCTATACAATTCGCTTTTATCAAAGCCACAGAAGGCATTTCCACTGTTGACAAATATTATAAAAAAAATTGGACTGCCGCAAATAATGCGGGCATTGTTTGCGGCGCATACCATTATTTTATTGCCACAAAAAGTGGTAAAGACCAGGCAAAAAATTTTATAAAAAACGTTGTATTAAAAAGCGGAAACCTGCCACCTGTCATTGATGTAGAAGAATTATATGGCGCTAATCCCGTGGATATGCGGTTGCGAATGAAAGATTGGATAAATTTAGTTGAAGAAAATTACCAGGTAAAACCCATTATTTATACAAGTGCTGATTTTTACAATCAATACCTCGATGGTTATTTTAATGATTATCCATTATGGGTGGCGCACTATTTTGAAAAAGATAAACCGCGCGTTTCATCGCCCTGGCTCTTTTGGCAACATAATAATACAGGACATATAAATGGTATTTCAGAAAAAGTGGACTTCAATGTATTCAATGGAGATTCTACTGCATTTGCAAAGATTTTGATCAAATAACAAAACCTATAAGGTTTCAAAAACCTTATAAGTTTATGCTGCGCGCAAAATTTATTTTTCAGAATTATATTTTTTCTCTGCTTCTTTTGCTTTGGCAAAATCAAGCACCACGCCATTGATGCAATAGCGCAAACCCGTTGGGGGCGGACCATCATTAAAGACATGTCCTAAATGGGAACCGCAGCGGCCACACATTACTTCTTCCCTGCTCATGCCATAAGTATTATCCTTTTCATATACCACTGAAGTTTTACTAATGGGCTCATAAAAACTTGGCCAGCCACAACCACTTTCAAATTTTGTATCACTCATGAATAAAGCATTTCCGCAGACAGCACAGTAATATGTGCCAATTTCTTTGGAATGTTCATACGGGCTCGTGTTGGGTCTTTCCGTCCCTTTCCGGCGTGCTACATTATACACTTCGGGAGATAATAATTTTTTCCATTCATCTTCTGCCACATTTACTTTTGACGTGTCCGTATGTGAATAGAATGTGTTTTCTTTTTTATGTATTGTATCCATTTTATTTTGTTGATTTGAATTTGTTTGAGAAAAACAACCTGTCGCCAGCATAATGATAAAACTAAAAATTGGGAGCTTTAATTGCATGATCGGTTTTCTTTTGTTAAATATTTTATGTTTATTCTTTTCCCTCAATATCATCCCAGAAAGTTCAAAAGGTACGAAAGGATTTAGTTAAGGGATTTCTAAATTCACTTCTTATATTTGCTACTTAACCAGGGAATTTTTTATACCATGTTCAATATAATTTTATTTGGCCCTCCCGGCAGCGGAAAAGGTACTCAAAGTGAGAAACTGATCTTGAAATATGGACTCAGGCATTTAAGTACCGGTGACCTGTTGCGTCATGAGATCAACCGCCAAACGCCACTTGGCCTGGAAGCAGAAGCATTTATTGACCTCGGCCAGCTCGTACCGGATTCTGTCGTCATCAATATGATCAGCAAAGCATTGGATGAGTACCGTGAAGTAAAAGGTTTTTTATTCGATGGTTTTCCACGTACCACCGAACAGGCCAAAGCACTGGATGATTTATTGCAACAAAAAAATGAATCTATCGCCTTATTTTTATCACTCGATGTAGGTAAAGAAGAATTGGTAAAACGATTATTGCACCGCGGGCTTACCAGTGGCCGCAGTGATGATGTTAACCAGGAAATAATCAATGCGCGCATCGAAGAATATAAAAATAAAACTTCAGTTGTAGCCGATTATTACCGGGCATTTGAAAAAGTTGTTTCTGTAAAAGGCGAAGGATCAATTGAGGAAATTTTTTCAGCACTCTGCAAAGCCATTGATGCAAAAATGCATTCTTCGGTTTAATGATTTTGCAAATATTAAACATTATACATTTTCCCGGTAAATACAAATGATTATGAAATCTGAAGAAATTTTCCTGAAAGAAAAATTGATCCCTGCTTTAAAAAAAATTGATGCAGGCACAAAGGGAAAATGGGGCGTAATGTCGCCCCAGCAAATGGTGGAACACTTCGGCGATTCACTGGCCAATGCTTATGGGAAACTGGTGCTTCCCTACGTTACACCACCAGAAAGAAAAGAAGGGTTACATAATTTTCTCATGAGTGATCTGCCTTTTAAGGAAAATACAAAAAATCCTTTGTTGGGTGAAACACCCCATGCACCGCGCTTTTCAGGCATGGAAGAAGCCATTGAGAAATTACAGAAACGCATTGATATTTTTTTCGAAACCTTTGAAAAAAATCCCGCACTCACTACAACTAATCCAATATTTGGCGCATTGAATTATGATGAAAATGTGCACCTGTTATTCAAACACGCAAAACATCACCTGAAACAATTCGGGATAGAAGATTAATTTTGTATATTCTTTTTTATAATAAGCTGACAATATGGAAAAACTAAAAAACTTTGTCCTCGGCAAATGGCAGACAGGGAGTGGAAACGGGCAGGCTTTGCACAATGCATCAACCGGTGAAATTGTTGCCTACGCTACAACACAGGGGCTCGACTATAAATCAATATTAAAATATGGCCGCATGGTTGGTTCTCCCAATCTGCGGAAAATGACTTTCCAGGAAAGGGGTTTAATGTTGAAAGCGCTGGCACTTCATTTACGCAAACACCTGGAAAAATTTTATGCGGTGAGTTATCAAACCGGCGCTACCAAAGCAGATAGCTGGGTGGATATTGAAGGTGGTATCGGTAATTTATTTGCCAATGCATCCCTTCGCCGTAAATTTCCCGATGAACCTTTTTGCCTCGATGGAGAAGCGCATAATTTGAGTAAAAACAATACGTTCATGGGCCATCATTTACTCGTGCCCAAAGAAGGAATTGCTGTGCATATCAACGCATTTAATTTTCCCGTTTGGGGAATGCTGGAAAAAATTGCTGTGAATTTATTAGCAGGTATGCCCACATTAGTAAAACCTGCAACGCTTACTTCTTATCTTACAGAAACAGTTGTAAAAGAAATTATCGCATCGGGCATTTTACCCGATGGCGCACTGCAATTGGTTTGTGGCTCAGCGGGTGATATGCTTGATTATGTTACTTCACAGGATGTAGTCACTTTTACCGGCTCTGCAAGTACCGGGTTATTGCTCAAAAAGAATGAAAATATTTTAAGGGAAAGTGTGCCATTTACCATGGAAGCCGATTCTTTGAATTGTATTGTTTTAGGAAAAGATGTAACACCGGACATGCCGGAATGGGATATTTTTATTAAAGAAGTAAGAAAGGAAATGACCACGAAATGCGGGCAGAAATGTACCGCCATTCGCAGAATATTTGTGCCCGCTGAGAAACTGGAAGATATCCAGGTTGCTTTGGGAAAAGCGCTCGCACAAACAAGCATTGGAAATCCATTAAACGAAAAAGTGCGCATGGGTCCGCTGGCAGGCATATCACAAAAAAATGAAGTGCTTGCACAGGTGCAAAAATTATTGGCTTCTTCACAAATTATTTATGGTTCATTGGATAGTGTGCAGGTGATTGATGGCGATGCAGACAACGGCGCATTTCTCAGTCCTATTTTATTATTAAATGAAAACCCGCTGCAAACCAAAGAAGCCCATGAAATAGAAGCATTCGGACCTGTCTCTACATTAATGCCTTACACAGGAACAGAAGAAGCTATCCAGCTTGCAAAAATGGGAAAGGGTTCCTTGTGTTCTACTATTGTTACTGCAAGTGATAAAATAGCTAAACAATATGTGTTGGGCGCTGGTGCATGGCATGGGAGAATATTAGTGCTGAACAGGGATTGTTATAAAGAAAGTACCGGACATGGTTCTCCATTGCCATTGTTAGTTCATGGCGGCCCGGGACGTGCAGGTGGTGGCGAAGAAATGGGTGGCATACGTGGTGTAAAACATTATATGCAACGGGTGGCCATACAAGGTTCACCAACAAGCATCACGGCAATTAGTAACGTTTATCAGCCGCATGCAAAAGGAAAAATTAGTGACGTGCATCCCTTTAAAAAATATTATGAAGAATTGCGTATCGGCGATCAGCTCATCACTGAAAAAAGATTGATCACTGCAGAAGATATTGACGCATTTGCAGACCTCACCGGGGATCATTTTTATGCGCATATTAAAACCACAGATTTCAACGGCACCATGTTTGAAAGACAAGTAGCGCATGGTTATATGATGATGAGTATTGCAGCGGGATTGTTCGTGGACAGTTATGAAAAAAATCCTGTGTTGCTGAATTATGGCATTGATGAATTACGTTTTACAAAACCAGTTTATCCAGGTGCAGAAGTCTATATCCGTTTTACCTGCAAGGAAAAAATAAGCACTGAATTAAAAGAGGAAAATGATATTCCAAAAGGCATAGTAAAATGGTATGTAGAAATTTTTGATGAAACGGATGAGACGATTGGCGTAGCAACCATTCTTACAATGGTGATGCGAAAGCCTGTTTAATGCATGAAATTTTTTCAATAACTTTTCAAAACTTTTATCGTTTGTTTATAAAGACAAAAAAGTAAATAAGTTTTAGCCAATATAAAAAACAAAAATAATTTATGACACAGGAAATTGCCGGAGGCCACTTAACTACAAGCCATGAACATGGCATTACCACGATTGAATTTTTTCATCCGCAAAGCAATTCATTGCCCGGTGGGATGCTCAATGCCATTGCATTACAGGTGCATGCGGAAGGTTTGAATGAAAAAACAAAAGTAATTGTACTTCGTTCCGGTGGTGAAAAAGCTTTTTGCGCGGGCGCATCTTTTGATGAACTCATGTCTATACAAAATGAAGCCGAAGGCTTTCAATTTTTTAATGGCTTTGCACACCTCATTAATGATATGCGCAAATGTCCGAAACTTATTATCGCGCGCATCCAGGGAAAATGTGTGGGAGGTGGCGTGGGCATTGCTGCAGCCGCGGATTATACGATTGCTGTAGAAGGCGCGGACATTAAACTCAGTGAACTTGGTTTGGGCATCGGTCCATTTGTAGTTGGGCCTGCAGTAGAAAGAAAGATTGGCCTTTCCGCTTTTTCGCAACTCGCCATTGATGCTTCTTCATGGCGGCCTGCAGACTGGGCAAGGCGTAAAGGATTGTATGCAGAATTGCACAATGATGTTGCAGGAATGGATGACAGCATTACAAGATTATCTACTACACTTTCCCACTATAGCCCGGAGGCCATGAAAAATATAAAAGATATTTTTTGGAAGGGCACAGAGCACTGGGATAATTTACTGAAAGAACGCGCAAGAACAAGTGGCAAGCTGATCTTAGGTGAATATAGCAGGAATTATATTGCACAGTTTAAGAATAAACAGAAGTAAAAATTTTTATAAAAATGTAAAGGTTATGAATTGGGAATTACACAGATTGAAAATTCTTTCACTTAAAAAATTCAGCATTTATTTTCCAGGAAAATAGATTAAGTTTCAATCAGAAAAATTTAATTAAATAAAAACTACACTGTCCTTTTTTCAATTTAAATTCAATTTTGTCCAACCTTTCCAACTCTTAATTTTGAATTGCATAAATCGCTCTCTGTATAAATTCATCTTTAATATTCAGCAATAATTTCCAATATTAAGAAATTGTTACCCCACGGGATGTTCTGTCATTTTTAAGAAAACTAAGTTACTTTTGCCAAAACATTTTTAAATGGTATCCAACATTTTCAAACTCTTCACGCCAAAAGACCGGGTATTTTATTCCCTATTTGAAGAAATTGCGGGTATTGTTTTTAAAATGGCGGAAACGTTGAAAAAAGTGGTTCATGAACCGGACTTTGATAAGCGCGGCGCGATCATCGCGGAGATCGAACACATGGAACACATCAATGATGAACTGACACATAAAGTGTTCACCGAACTTGGGCGAAATTTCATCACGCCCTTTGACCGGGAAGATATTCATTACCTCGCCAGCGCCCTCGATGATATTGCAGATTATATTTATGCTTCAGCAAAAAAAATAAATTTTTACCGCGTTAATCCAAATGAACAGGGCATTCATAAAATGGCCGACCTCATCAGCAAAAGCGCGGAGCAAATAAAAAATGCCGTGATGGAATTACGTACCATGAAAAATATGCGCCTGATCACGGAAGCGCTGGTAAAAGTAAACTCCATAGAAAACCAGGCAGACGATGTGTATGACCTGAGTATTGACCGTTTATTCCAAACTGAAAATGATGCAAAAGAAGTGATTAAAAAAAGAGAAATTTACCAGGCAATGGAAGAAGCAACAGATAAATGTGAAGACGCTGCTGATGTTATCGAATCCATCATTATTAAATATGCATAATTTTTTCCAGGCAAAAGGGTGGCGGAAATCATCCTTTATTAAAAACCCGTTTTGTCCATGGCATTATTAGTAATCATTATTGTTCTCGCAGTAATCTTCGATTTTATTAATGGTTTTCATGATGCCGCAAACTCTATTGCGACAATTGTTTCCACAAAAGTACTCACGCCATTACAGGCAGTTATATGGGCTGCATTTTTCAATTTTACCGCATTTTTTATTTTCCGTGATCATGGCGTTGCGGATACAGTAGCGAAAACCGTACACGAGGGATCTTATGATTTATATGTTGTTTTAGCGGGTGTGATCGCTGCAATTTGCTGGAATTTATTGACCTGGTGGTATGGCATTCCTTCTTCCTCATCACATACGCTGATCGGTGGCTTCGCCGGCGCAGCCATAGCCCACGCGGGTTTCAGCAGCATCAACTGGTCGTTTACAAATGGCATTGGTCTTACGTTCATGTACATTGTACTCGCGCCGTTGATTGGTATGGTGTTATCTATTTTCATAACACTCGTAACCATTCAAAGAAATTTCTGGTTAAAGATTTCTATTATCATAGCAGTTGTAAGTGCCAGCCTTATTTTTATTGATTTCAAAAAACCTTTTGAATTTTGGGGCTTACTTGCGCTGGGAGTAATATTTGTTGTCACTTATTTTATCAATTATCTCCGCGGTGAAAATGCGCAACGCACGGCCAATATGTTTAAGAAACTTCAATTAGTTTCTTCTGCTGCATTCAGCCTCGGCCATGGAGGAAGTGATGCGCAAAAAGTAATGGGGATCATTGGTGCAGCTATGATCGCGCAAAACTATATCCCTGATTTTGCTTCATTGCCGGATTGGGTACCATTGACTTGTTATACAGCCATTTCACTGGGAACCATGAGTGGCGGCTGGAAGATCATTAAAACAATGGGCACAAAAATTACAAAAGTAACTCCTCTGGAAGGTGTGTGTGCGGAAACAGCGGGTGCCATCACGCTTTTTACAGCAGCCAATCTCGGTGCACCGGTAAGTACGACACATACAATTACAGGTGCTATCATAGGTGTGGGCGCTACAAAAAGATTGAGCGCAGTACGCTGGGGCCTTACGCTAAACCTTGTCTGGGCCTGGGTTCTAACAATCCCTGTAAGTGGTTTACTGGCTGCAGGTATTTATGCTTTGATCCGCCTCGTGTTTCATCTCACGTAAGAATTTTTCTTTTTGTATTTTTGCCAATAATTTTTTTATGAAAAAGATATTGGTCACGGGAGGTTGTGGATATATAGGCGCACATACAATTGTTGATTTAATTGAAAATGGATTTGATGTTATTAGTATTGATGATAATTCCAGGTCAACAACCTATTTATTAAATGGCATAGCGAGAATCACCGGGAAAAAATTAAAAAACTATACTGTTGATTTAAAAAATTATGATGAAACGAGAGCGGTCTTCCAGGAAAATGAAGACATCTCCGGCATCATTCATTTTGCGGCATATAAAGCAGTGGGCGAATCGGTGCAGCAACCATTAATGTATTTTGAAAACAATCTTTTTTCGCTGATCAATTTATTGAAATGCGTGCGTGAATTTTCTATACCAAATTTTGTTTTCTCTTCTTCCTGCACGGTGTATGGGAGTCCTGATTCCATCCCGGTGACGGAAAATTCACCGGTAAAAAAAGCAGAATCTCCGTATGGGGCCACTAAGCAAATGGGTGAAGAAATTATTCGTGAATATGTGAAAGCGCATGATGAAACAAATTGTGTTTTATTAAGGTATTTCAATCCTGTTGGTGCGCATCCTTCTTCATTGATAGGAGAACTCCCACTCGGCAAACCGCAAAATCTTGTACCGGGCATAACACAAACTGCTATTGGAAAAATAAACCAGTTGCAGGTTTATGGCGACCGGTTTGATACGCGCGATGGAAGTTGCATCAGGGACTATATTCATGTTTGCGATATAGCGCATGCACATACATTGGCATTACAATTTTTAATGGAAGGAAAAAATAAATCCAATAGCGAAATATTCAATCTTGGTACAGGCAATGGTGTTACCGTTCTCGAAGCTATCAAAGCATTTGAAAAAGTTTCAGGCATTGAATTAAATTATAAGATTACTGAACCACGCCCCGGTGATGTGGTGGCCATTTATGCAAATAATGACTATGCCGTAAAAACGCTTGGCTGGCATATCAGATATTCCCTGGATGATATGATGAAAACTGCCTGGGACTGGGAGAAAAAAATAAAGCAGGATGAAGACCTGATGAAAATTCAAAATCCTGTTTTAAATTAAATGAAAAAAAGTTCCGCTTTTCAACCAATTATTTCTCCTCAATTTTCAAATTACATTTTCATAATTAATACATGATAACATATAAAAAATTTATTTTAGATAATGGTTTGCGCGTGATCGTTCATGAAGACCATTCCACGCCAATGGCCATGGTGAACGTGTTGTATGATGTAGGCGCCAAAGATGAAAACCCGGATCAAACCGGCTTCGCACATTTGTTTGAACACCTCATGTTTGGAGGCAGTATTCATATACCAAATTATGATGAACCGCTACAAATTGCGGGTGGACAGAATAATGCTTTTACCACAGATGATCTCACGAATTATTATTGCCAGGTGCCGGCAAAAAATTTAGAAACTGCTTTCTGGCTGGAAAGTGATCGTATGCTCAGCCTGGCATTCAGCGAAGAAAGTCTTGAAGTACAACGCAAAGTGGTTTGCGAAGAATTCAAAGAACATTACATTAATAAACCGTATGGAAATGTTTGGCATATCATGCGGGATATGAGTTATAAAGTACATCCCTACAGGTGGATGACAATTGGCAAAGAACTGAGCCATATCGAAAATGCACGAATGGATGATGTAAAAGCATTTTTTAAAAAACATTATAATCCCGGCAATGCGATATTGGCAATTGGCGGAAATGTAGATTTGGAAAATGTAAAAGTTTTAGCAGCAAAATGGTTTGGGAGTATCCCTGCGGGTGAAAAATACAATCGTCATTTACCATCAGAACCAATGCAAACCGGCGCAAGGAAAAAAGAAGTCCATGCAGATGTACCATTGGATGCTTTTTATAAAAGCTGGCATATCCCGGGAAGGATGAATAAAGATTATTATGCCATAGATCTTATCACTGAGATCCTGAGTGGTGGCGGATCTTCCCGGTTGTTTGAAAGCCTGGTGAAAAAGAAAAAATTATTCAGTAATATTTCCTGCTATCATTTTGGAAGCGTGGAGCCGGGTCTTATAACGATTGAAGGAAAGTTAGTTTCCGGGGTAAAAATGTTGGAAGCAGAAAATGCAGTTGAAGAGGAATTGGATTTAATAAAAAATATTTTATTAGAAGATCCGGAATTGCAGAAAGTAAAAAATAAAACGGAAAGCGTGACCATTTTTGAAGACATGAGTATCATGAGCCGGGCAACAAATTTATCATTTTATGAACTCATGGGAAATGCGCAAATGATGAATGAGGAATTATCAAAATACCAGGCCGTAAATATTGATGAAATTCGTGAAACGGCCCGTAAAACATTTACTCCCGAAAACAGTAATACCCTTTATTATTTCAGGAAGTGATCAGATTTTAACCATCCCATGTTTCAGCGTGTACATCACAAGGCCAATCCGGGATAAGATATTTAATTTTTCGAATAGCTGGCTGCGCAATGTTTCAGCCACTCTTGGCGTGATATTCATTTCCGCGGCAATTTCTTTATAGGATTTTTCAGTACAGCACAATTTTAAAAATTCAATTTCTTTTTCATTCAGGTTTTCTTCAGGCAATTGCACACCTCCTTTTTGCAACATGTGAATCATCTTTCCGCTTACCAGTTCATTGAAGAAAAAACCATTTTCAAATACTTCCTGTAAAGCTGCTTTCAAAATTGCAGGTTTACAGTCTTTCAATATATATCCACGTGCGCCCTGGCGTATCATACGTATAATGGAACTGTCATCATCCATCATTGATAATACAATTACTTTTATTTCAGGCCTGTTTTTTTTGATCCATTCTGCCGTTTCAAAACCATCCATAACGGGCATGGTAATATCCAGTAAGACAATATCAGGTTCAGGATTTTCACCCAATTTTTCAATAAATTCTTTGCCATTATCCGCTTCAAAAATTATTTGAAATCCCTCAAAACTTCCAATCACAGAAGCCAGGCCACTGCGCAATAAAATGTGATCATCTACCAAAGCAATTGTTTTCATTTTATAGAGTTGAATGTTGAATAATGATTTTTACAAAAGTCCCATTGCCGGGTATTGAATCCAGTGTAAAATTTGCGCCGATCAATTTACATCTTTGTTTTATATTTTTCAAACCGATGCCGGTTTTTGTTTCATCAAGGCCTGTCATATCAAAACCAATTCCATTGTCTTCCAGTAAAATGGTCGTTTCATTTTCTGATCCGAGTAATTGTAATTTTATTTTATCAGCCTTTGCATGTTTAATGATGTTTTGAAGCAATTCCTGTATTATCCTGAATGTTACAATAATGTGTTCACGGGATAATAAAACAGGCTCATCATTGTAAAAAAATTCAGTATGAATATTTTTTGCAGCCTTTTCAATAATAGCCATTTCCTGCGCAAATGCAATGGCAATACCGGTATCCGCAATTTTTTCTGCACTTAAACTTTTACTCAAATCCCTGAGGTCACTGATCGCTTTGGTCAATAATTCTTCGGTCAGGCCAATTTTTTCCGAAGATTCATTTTTTGGAATGACATTCAGGTTGAGTTTTGCCAGGCTTAATACCTGGCCAATATTATCATGTATTTCCTGGCTGATATTTTTAAATGTTTGCTCCTGTATTTCTAATTGTGCTTTAAAAATCGTTTGCTCATATTCAGTTTTCAAATCAAACATTTCTTTTTGATGCAAAGTGCGGCGTTTATGCAACTGGATCATAAAGAGATAAAAAAATAAAACAAAAAAGAGAATGATCAAAGAGCCGACTACAATAAAAATAACTGAGATCGCGGACGCCTGTAACATAATAAACCAATAATGATGAGTGTAAATTTAAGTATTGTGCTGATATAAAAAATGTTTGTAATTTGATTGCCCAATTCCGGAAGCTTGTTTACTACATAAAAATTATACATCACATACGCCAAAATTAGAAATGAGCATGATACCAGGAATGCACTAACGATCCAGAATGCCGGCATCTTTTGGAAATATAAGATATCATCACTTTTGGCCAGCCGCAGTAAATAAACCATAGATATAATGATCAGAATAAAATTGGATATACCGCCTGAATAGCTGGGAAATGTATTCAACGGTTCCAGCGTTAAAATATCTATAGCCCATATAATTGTATAAAAAATAGAAACCTTCAGCCAGGTATCTTTTCTTTGGAGCAAATGCACAAGAATATAGTAGCCGATCAACCACAACTCTATTAAAGCATAAGCATGGTAAAAGAATAAATTATTTATATGTTTGGCTGCCATGATATCCGTGATGCCAAACAAAATAAAATTTATCCATAAAAAGTAAAAGATCAATTTTTCCTTTCCTTCAATTTTTTTAAATATTAAAAAGAAAATAAGGAGGGTAATAAAAGGGAAAACTGTATCTGAAAAACTGATTAAATAAGTCAGCATAGTAAGCAGGATTATGGGTTAAATAAATTTCGTCCGTCACAGAAAGTCGGGCATGGCTTACCATGTACTACTAAAGGAAGATTTTTTTTCCCTTGTTCTTTTGCAAATGCACGTAATGACTCATTCTCATAATCATTATAAACATTTTGTTCATCTTTTTCACAGGCAATAACATGAATATTAGGAACAGCATGCCCCTCTACCATATTTGCACCAAGATAAATACGGAGGCCATCCAACATTTGCCCATTATTTTTTTGAGATAAAAGTGAATTGATCTCTTCCTTCGTAATCATAAAACAATACGCCTTGTTGGCATTGATAGCGGGTGGCAAACTATCCAAATAATTTTTCATGGTATTGATCTGTGAAATATCTTCATTGCTTAGATTTTTCATATATTTCCCTTTTTGAGTATTATTAAATGCAATATTATCATTTGAAATTCATTTGAAAAATGTGATTTCTCACATAAATTCATGTGATTTCTCACATCCAAAAAATATAACGAACTTTAGAACATAATTATCCAAAACTCTTTAAGATATGACAAAACTGAGCCATTTAGCGGAAAACCTCGTAGGATCTGAAATTGTAAAACTGGGAAATGAAATTAGTGCACGGGTTAGAGCCGGGGAAAAAATATTTAATTATACCATCGGGGATTTTAACCCCGACATTTTTCCCATTCCCGGGCTCATGGAAAAAATGATTATAGAATCTTACCAGGAAAAACATACCAATTATCCCGCCGCACAAGGAGTTCAGGAACTCCGCGAGGCAGTTTCCCATTTTGCGAAAAGATGGAATAGCCTGGATTATTCACCAGCAGAAATTTTAATTGCCTCCGGCGGAAGGCCATTGATCTACGGGCTTTTTGCTATCCTGGTGGATGAAGGAGATAACGTGATCTATGCCGTGCCTTCCTGGAACAATAACCATTATACAAATCTCAATAAAGGCAACCATTGCGTGATCGAAGCCACGGCTGAAAATAATTTTATGCCAACTGCTGCAGAAGTGGAACCTTATATAAAAGGCGCCACATTGCTTTGCCTTTGTACACCACAAAACCCAACAGGTACTACACTGGAGAAGGATGAACTTGAAAAAATTTGCAGGCTGGTGATAGAAGAAAATAAAAGTCGCGGACCTGAAGAGAAAAAATTATATGTGATGTTTGACCAGATGTATTTTACCCTTACGTATGGAAAAACAAAACACTATAATCCCGTATCACTTTTCCCGGAAATGAAAGAAGTAACCATTTTCGTCAGTGGCATATCTAAAGCATTTGCTGCCACCGGTGTACGTGTCGGCTGGAGTCTTGGGCCCGAAAAAGTAATCGCCAAAATGCGTTCCCTGCTTACGCACATGGGCACCTGGGCGCCCATGGCAGAACAAAAAGCTGTTGCAAAATTCTTACTGGAAGATGATTATATCAATGACTTTTTTACGCACTTTAAATCGGCTTTATCTGAAAGACTTGAAAAAATCTATGAAGGATTTATACAGCTCAAAGACAAAGGCTACGCGGTGGATGCGATCATTCCTCAAGCAGCCATTTACCTGACTATCAAACTGGACCTTGTTGGAAAAAAAGCTGGTGAAAAAAAATTGGAAACACAAAGAGACGTTACTTCTTACATTTTAGATGAGGCAAAACTGGCGGTGGTTCCCTTTTACGCATTTGGAGCCGATGAGCATTCGCCCTGGTACAGGCTGAGTGTGGGCACTTGCAGGCTGGAAGATCTGGATGGTTTGTTTACTAAACTGGAAGTAGCTTTGAAAAAGCTAATATAAAATTGCAAATTGATCAAGCCACCAACAACCAATTAGTTTTTGTTGATGATGAATACAAAAGGTTTTAAAATTTTACCCCGTAAAATTTCCTGTATTTCATAAGGCCTGTGTACAATCTCGTATTGATTAATATCAAAAATTTCATTGGCGCCGCAAAACACGGAAAAGTTTTCTACAGTTTTCAGTATCCTGTTCAGCATTTCCACTTCCTGTAAATGCAAAGGGGAATTTTCATTGAAAAATTTTGTCAATACCAGCAGATCACGATTTGTGGGGGTCATATATCCTGGTTTTATGTTGAAAAAAATCTATCCAACGATACCTCTGTGAGACGGGCATCCGCATTTACTATTATATTTACTGCTCTTGCAACCCGTGAAAATAAATAGTGCTAGTAGTAAAGAAAGTAGTAAAAAAGTTATCTTACGTGGCATCGTTATTATTTTAAAATTAAAAAAAGATTATTGATTTAAAAAATTAAAACGGAATTGGGGAAAAATAATTATATAAATAAAATATTAGTTGCGCCATTGGATTGGGGTTTGGGCCATACCACGCGTTGTATTCCTATCATACGCGCTTTGCAAACTGCTGCATTTGAGGTGGTTATAGCCGGAACAACTTTACAAATTGAGCTTTTACAAAAAGAATTTCCCGGCATATTAAATTTTCCTTTAAAAGGCTATAATGTGCATTACTCAAAACAAAAATCTTTACTGCCACTGAAAATTCTGTCACAGGTTCCAAAAATTTTAAGCAGCATTTATGAAGAAAAAAAATGGCTGAAGAAATTGGTGGCTGAAGAAAAAATTGACCTGGTGATTTCTGATAATCGTTTTGGTTTATCTCATGCAGGTATTCCCTGTATTTTTATCACACACCAACTGGAAATAAAAACGCCTTCCCGCTTTTTGCAAAATATAATGCAAAAAATAAACTATCGCTTTATCAATAAATTTTCGCTTTGCTGGGTGCCGGATTTTGAAGGGGAAAAAAATATTGCCGGCGATCTTTCGCATCCCAAAAAAATTCCACGAACACCACTTCGATATATCGGCCCGCTATCCAGGTTTGAAAATACGGATGAAACTTCCATTTCTACAAATTGGCTTTTTTTAATTTCTGGCCCTGAGCCTCAACGGAGTTTACTTGAAAATAACATATTGTCATCCATTCAAAATTTACCAGGAAAATCAATTGTCTTATTAGGAAAACCAGGAAAAGAAAATGAACAACAACTTAATGAAAATTGCACGGTCATTAATCATTTGGATACAAAAAAATTAGAAAAAATAATTCGTGAAAGTGAATACATTATATGCCGTTCCGGCTATACATCTGTTATGGAAATTTTATCGCTCGGAAAAAAATCTATCATGATTCCCACACCCGGCCAATCGGAACAGGAATATCTTGCAAAACATTTATCTGAACAAAAATGGTGTATAGAAATGATGCCAAATGAAGATCTTTCATCAACATTAGAAAAAGCAAAAACATTTGAATATGTTTTCCCTGCATTTGCAGAAACGCCATTGAAAATATTTGTAGAAGAATTAATTGATTTGCTTAAAAAATAGTTTGATTTTTAAAAGGCATTCATTCAACCTTCAATTTTTTTTCAAATAAAATAAATCAATACCTTGTAATTTTTTTAAACACAGAAAATCTTTTTTATGAGAATGATACTTTTATTGCTTGCATTTTCTTTATTGCAACAACCTTCCAATGCGCAGGATACCGCTCCATTTTTTGCCAGTAATCCTGCACTTACACCGGATGGACAAACATTGATTTATAGTTATGATGGCGATTTGTGGCGGGCATCCGTTGCGGGTGGAGTGAGTACCCGCATCACTTCCATGCAGGGTTATACTACGAACCCAAGAGTGTCGCCTGATGGGAAATGGCTTGCTTTTAATAGTACGCAATTTGGCAATGCAGATGTGTATGTGATGCCATTGCAGGGCGGCGATATCACGCGACTAACTTTTCATGCAAGTAATGATATGGTTGATTCCTGGAGTTGGGATAATAAAACAATTTATTTTACCAGCAACCGCTACAGTCGCATGAGTGAATATAAAATAAGCAAAGACGGCGGTACCCCACAAAGAGTTTTTAGTGACAACATGTTTGACTATACACACAATGCTTTTGAAAATCCAACCACAGGGGAAATATTATTTGACGATACCTGGGAGAGTGCATTCTTTGCTAACCGTATCGGCTACAAAGGCCCCTTTAATCCCGACATTCAATCGTATAATCCGGCCACAAAAAAATATACGCGTTACACGGACTGGACTGGGAAAGATTTATGGGCCACAGTAGATAAAAAAGGAAAAGTTTATTTTGTTTCCGATGAAGCAAACGGGCAATATAATTTATATACGTTTGACAATGGTCAAAAAACACAGCTCACCAATTTTACGACTTCCATCATGCATCCTTTTGTAAATGCCGCAGGAGATAAAGTGGTGTTTGAAAAAGATTTTCAATTGTATGTGTATGATGTGGCGACAAAACAATCTGCAAAAATTCCATTGCAGGTTTATAAAAATAGTACCCTCGGCACTTTGCAGGGTTTTAATGTAGCAGGAAAAGTTACCGCTTTCAATGTTTCTGATGATGGAAAAAAATTGGCTTTTGTAAGTCGCGGAAAATTATTTGTATCTGACACAAAAGGAAAATTTATAAAACAACTTACAACACTTCCGCAGGAAACAGTGAAAGAAGTTTACTGGCTGGGAGATAATGAAACCTTATTGTATGGGCAAACCTATAAAGGTTTTGAAAATCTTTATACCCAAAATGCAGAAGGAAATACAGCCGAAAAGCAAATTACGAATATGCCGAAAAACAGCCGGTCCATTTCTTTTAACAGTGATAAATCAAAAGCGGTTTTTCTTTGTGGCTCTGATGAAGTGCGCATGCTGGATATGAAAGACATGAAAACAACGGCAATTGTAACAGATGAAATCTGGGGACTGCAAAACTCCGCGCCATCATTTTCACCAGATGATGCATACGTGATGTACACGGCCTATCGCAATTTCGAACAGGATATTTTTTTATACAGAATGGCTGATGCAAAAATATTTGATATAACGAATACCGGTGTTTCAGAAACAGATCCGGTATGGTCGCCCGATGGAAAGTATATTTATTTTTCATCGGACAGAACGCATACTTCTTATCCCCGCGGGCCACAGGAACAAAAATTGTATAGAATGCCTTTACAAAAAATAACGGAACCTTACCGCTCAGATATGTTTGATTCTTTGTTTAGTAAAAAGAAACCCGCAGAAAATGAAAAGGATAAAAAAGAAAATACCGCAATAAAAAATACGCCGGCACCAAAGCCGGAAATGAAGATTGATTTTGAAGACATGATGGATCGTGTAGAACAAGTTGGACCTGATTTTGGCATGCAGGCTGTAGTAAATGTGATAAAAAAAGACAATAAAATTTTCCTGTATTTTATTTCTACGCAAATGGAAGGAAAGCCTTCTTTATGGAAATTGACATTTGAACCTTTTGAAAAAACAAAAACGGAACAGGTAAAAGATGTAGTTGGTTTTGATGCAGATATTGAGGGGCACAAAGATTATTACGTGCTGAACAATGGTACGATTAGCAAACTCGACCTTGATAAAAATACATTGGATAAAGTGGATATGGATTATCCTTTTACGATTAATATGAATGATGAATTTAATCAAATGTTTTATGAAGCCTGGGGAGATTTGCAGGAAAATTATTACAATGAAAAATTTAATGGCATGGACTGGCAGGCCATTCGCAACCGCTATGCAACGTATCTCCCAAATCTTCAAACACGCAATGATTTCCGTGTGCTGATGAATAATATGATGGGCGAATTAAATACTTCACATTATGGTTTTGCCACTTTTGGTAATGATGAAAAAACTTTTTATAAAATAACGACTGCTGCAAATGGTATTGTGTTTAATGATAAAAGTCCATACATCGTTGATCATGTGGTGAAAAATGGTTGTGCAGATATTTCTGACCAATCAATTCAGAAAGGTGACGAGTTGGTAAGTGTAGATGGAGTAAAAGTTTCACCGGCGCAAAACAGGGAATATTATTTTATGCGTTCCAGCGATGTGCCTGATGAAATGACTTTAGGTTTTAGTCGGAATGGAAAAGATTTTACCGTAAAAATTCATCCTGAATCTTATAATGAAATGTCTGCTCAATTATATGACGAATGGGTAGATGCAAATAAAAAAAGAGTGGATGAGCTTAGCAAAAAACAAATCGGCTATGTGTATATGAAAGATATGTCAAACGCTTCATTGGATCAATTTCAAAAAGATATGGTGTCTGATGATGTGGCGCAGAAAAAAGCGTTGATCGTTGATTTGCGGTACAATACCGGTGGAAATGTACATGATGCCGTTTTACAAATGCTCTCTCAAAAGCCATACCTGCAATGGAAATACCGCGATGGTAAAATGAGCCCGCAGCCTGACTTTGCGCCTGCGGCAAAACCAATTATTTTATTGGTAAATGAACAAACATTAAGCGATGGAGAAATGACAGCCGCAGGTTTTAAAGAATTGAAACTGGGAAAAGTATTGGGTACACCAACGTACAGGTGGATCATTTTTACTTCTGCCAAAGGCCTGGTAGATGGTTCTTCTGTACGTCTTCCATCGTGGGGATGTTTTACACTGGATGGAAAAAATTTGGAGCACACCGGCGTAACACCAGACATACTTATAAAAAATACTTTTGAAGACCGCATGCAGGGAAATGATCCGCAGATAAAAGCGGCAGTGGAGGAAATTTTAAAAGAATTGAAATAAGACCTATAAGGTTTTCGAAAGCTATACTTATAAAGACCTATAAGGTTTTAGAAACCTTATAGGTCTGAATAAAAAAAAATTTCATGACAAAAATTGACACAATCATTGCTGTAAAAGATGTACAGCGCAGCGCCAAATGGTACGGGGAAATTTTTAATTGCAGGAATGCGCACGGCGGAGATCATTTTGCTGTTTTAATTTCAAATGATGATAATGAAATTTTACTCTGCCTTCATCAATGGGGCACGCATAAACATCCTACAATGACAGACCCAACGGTCACCCCGGGGAATGGTCTTTTACTTTATTTCCGAACAGATAAAATGAAAACTATTCGAAAAAATATTGAAAAAATGGGCGGCATTGTCGAGGAAGAAATACACTTAAATACGAACGCTCACAGAATGGAATTTTCATTAAGAGACCTGGATGGATATTATTTGACGATCACTGAATTTCATGAGTATGAAGGGTGAAATATATTAAAAACTGCTGGCCTTTATTTTCTTCCACAGTGCGCTGCGCTCAACACTAAGGGAGAGCCGGTGGAAAATGAGCGAGTGGAAAACGGATGAAACTAAGCCATGAAGAGGAGGGACAAGTCGGGAAATAAATGACAGCTTCATGATTTTATCTGTGGCATGTATCTAGGGATTCCCTTTCTAAGCCTGGAACCCCAGCATGCAGATGCCATTGAATACCATCCTTAGAATTTCAAACGCATTTTTAAAAGGACATTCATGCAGTAATTGCCTGTATAAAAAAAGCGCAGGTTTTTTACACCTACGCTTTTATATTAACCATGAAAAAAATACTTATTCAATCACCAGTTTCTGGTTGCTTGAAACACCGTCTCCGGTAATTCTAACATAGTAAACGCCTGAAGCAAGAGCCGGTAATTGCAATTGCATGTATTGGCCATTCATCGTGAATGTTTTCACTTGTCTGCCTTGTGCATTTACAATAGAGATATTCAGTTCTTTAGTGTTACCCGGAACTGTGATACTGATCTTTTCTTTTGCAGGATTTGGAGAAATTTTAATTGCATTATCTCCGCTGCCAAAGTTCAGGTTCTTCACTTCAGAATAGCTAAAGCGGCCATCAAAGTCCACTTCACGCAGGCGATAGTAATCCATACCTTCTACAGGTTTAGAATCTGTATAAGTGTAGTTGTTCACCTGGTTGCTGTTACCAGAAGCTTTCACTGTGCCAATCACACTAAAGTCAGTGCCATTATTGCTGCGTTCAATATCAAACCTGTCTGCATTGATTTCAGTAAGTGTATTCCATTTCAGCAAGCTTGTAATGCCTTGTTTTTCTGCGGTAAAATTACCCCAGGTTACAGGCAAAGAACCTTCTTTCAAGTAAGTTACAGTATCAGAAGTACTTTTTACCATTCCGGAATTATCCGAAATTGATGCGATATTATAAACGGAAGCTCCGCTTGTCAATTTGATATCATCCACATACCATCCATCACCTCCCTGGATATTATCAGTTGCAAAAACAAACCTGATTTTTACAGCCATACCTGCATAAGCGGAGAGGTCAATTGTGCTGTTAATAAATGCAGCACCTGAATTACCCGTAAATGCATGGCGGCCTGCTATATATGAACCGTAGTTTGCAGAAATTGTTCCATTATATCCATTCATGGTAAATTTATTTGCCACATCTAACCAGGTTGTTCCACCATCTGTACTCACTTCTACCAATCCGCCATCATAACCAGATTCGCAATTGTAAGTATGCCAGAAGCTCAATGTGCTTGTTCCCTGTAAATTATAGGCATTTACTGTTGTCAATTCTTCATCTGATGGTGAAGAAAGATCGGCAGCCTTGAACGAATTCGGTGCACTGTGGCTCTTTGTATTTACAACAGTCCATGTAGTACTAGTAGTAGAAGTATTTATCCAATCTGCAGGGATAGAATTGCCTACAACCTGTTCATCTATATGTGTTGTTGGAGGGAAATAACTTCCTGCGTTTACAGAAACTACAAATGAATAGGTAACTGTAGTATTCGCTAATACAGTAATATTATTAAACGTAACTGTTCGCTTGGCAGCATTATATGTACCACCACTCACATAGGTTGTATTCGCAGGAATTGTATCTACGATTACTTCATTTTCTATACCTCCGCAGAATCCTGTTTTAATTTCAAATGTATAAGTTAGCTGTTCGCCATCCTGTGCAGAATCTTTATCTACATGTTTTGTAAATAAAGCGCCATTTGGAGAAGTGAAATCCGCCATGCCATCATTAATCGTATTAGTACTTCCTTCATTGGCGAAAACACCCAGGCCTCTTTTTGCAAAAGCATCCCATATAATACAGCTATATTGTCCACCATATAAAACTGTATCAGCTTTTAAAATGGCATCACGGCCGGAAACAAAACCAGGACTGCATTTTTGTAATTTCAAACCGGTAGTTACCAGGTTCATTGCAATATTGTTGCCTCCTGAAGCTGTGGCATCATAAATATTGGTATTGATACCTTTACTTTGAATCAGATCCCAGGTCATATCCCATAATACTGTAGTCCAGATTTCTCCTATATTATGAACCTCGCCACCTGTGGCTGACCGAATCGCATAAGTCCAGGGGTCAATGGCAAAATCAGTTGAATAAGGATAAGTTCGGATACCAGCGCCTGTAACCGGCTGGCCTATAACATAGTTGCCGATAGGGTGCGCATTTGGCCCGTCATTAACTGTAGCTGTTGCCCAGTTTGTGGTTACCATGATTGCAAAATAATCGCTCCAGCCTTCACCCATTTCTTCACCATTGTTCAAACAACTAGTATTATTCGGTCCGCCTGTTAAGCGGTTAGAAATACCATGTGTATATTCATGAGAAATAACACCGTTATCTGCATCCCCATCAAGTTTTGGTGAACCATTGAACAAAAACATTTGCATTCTTGGATTATTACCATCGGTAGGTGTTGAAAAATTTGCATTATTACTGCCGGAACCATCCTGTGCATCTGCAAAAACATAGTCCATGCCAGATCCACCACGACCCATATTATTTCTCTGGAAGTTACCTGCAGCCTCATCAAAACCATATTGGTAAGAAAAGTCATGCATAATATTATTCCAGTAGAATAAATTTGTAATATTAAAAGGCTGGTTTTGAGCATTCGTTGGATCCTGGGTAAAATCCGGTGGATAGTCAAAAGTCAGGTTAGGTACTGCTGTAGAAGAATGTGCGCCTTTGCCAAAACCATTATTACCGTTGCGGTCTTCCTGCGCTAAAACATTATTTCCATTGGTGCTGTCAAAAGTCGTTGTGCCATCATAATTCCATTTGAATGTAGTGGCATTACTTCCAACCGGTGAAAGTTCCCAGGGATTATTCTTTAATGCAGGCGTTCCACCAGGATGAATGGGACTTTCTGCCGGGAAAGGTATTACACGGTAATCACCTGTACCCTGCATGAAAAATTGTTGCTTTTGTTCATCCGTTTTTCTTAATTCTTCTGGAGCTGGATTATTTGTAACTACTTTATTTGCCGGCGTACTCCAGTTATCATACACAGTCAGGTTATCTTTTCCAATCACTTCTCCTTTTAAGGCATCAACATTTACAAGCCAGTAATCAGAGGAATTAATTGGTTTGATCTCAATTTGCCAGGTCAGTTTTGCCTGGTTTGTTGTTTCATCATTTACCCACATTTGGCGGGCCTTTACATCCACATCAGAAATGCCTAATTTACCGAAAACTAAATCCCTTCCATCATTGATCGTTTTTAATGGAGCAATGTTGACAGAAACAGGAACGTTCACATTTGCGGCTGCAATTCGAACTGCATCAGATGAACTTATTGCAGGCAATGCATTCTGACTGTTTGCACGTGCAACCATTTTTGGAACGCGTGTTCCTTCAACTGAAATGGCTTTGCCATTTTTAAAACCAATTGTTTGTATGGAGTTATACACGTCCACACCTTTGTAGGTTTGTTGTAAATACACAAGGAATAAACCTGTTCGGTTATCCTGGTAGGACGAAGAAATTCTCGAATTGGACTGGTCGTCCGTTGTAAGCATGAGCTTGTTCGCATTTTCACTGATCAGTTTCATTACTGACTCATTACTGATTACTTGTTGGGCTTGCATTTGCGTTCCGCAAAGCATGGTAACAAGCAACAGAAAAAATGGGTGCTTTAAAGCGTAAAAACATTTTTTCATAATAAAATTTTTGATAATTGGACTGTAAATCTAACAGTAAAAATTAAAAAGGCAAATTATTAAGACTTTTTTTTGATGAAATATTTTATAAACTCATAAATAAAAACTACCATAAAGGTAGATTTTGTAAAATTTCGAAGCCACTTTCTTTCACTTTTGCCGCGAAAGATTGACGTCCATTGGTAATTACAAGAATGTCCGTTTTTAAAACCTGGTGGTAGATTAATACTTGCTTTAAAATGCTTTCCTGCAAAGGAATATTTTCTTTTTTGCATTCAATTAAAATCCAGGGCAAATGATCTTTATATACAACAATGTCAAACCTTTTTTTCATTTCTCCCAACATGAATAATTTTTCCAAAGCAATGAAGGCAGCCGGATATTTTTTTTCCTGGATTAAATATTGAACAAAATTTTGCCGTACCCATTCTTCAGGCGTTAACTCCAGCCATTTTTTTCTTATCTCATCAAAAATAATGGTTGCACTATTTTTCTTTTTTATTTTAAAATCATGATCCGGGAAATTTATCTGCAGCATCTACAAATATAGGCTAGCGCTTAGATTGTATATTTACAAAAGTTGCAAAAATTTTTTTTCAAATTTTAAATGCGTGATGAATGGATGAAAAAGTTTTATTAGAGATAAAAGATTTTTCTGTTTCATTTTTATCCAATGGATTTTATACACCTGCCGTCAATAATATTTCATTGCAAATCAATGTTGGTGAAATGCTCGCTGTCGTTGGTGAATCCGGTTCTGGCAAATCTGTAACAGCGCTTTCTGTTTTGCAATTATTAGCAACATATCCAGCCACAAAACAAAAAGGAGAGATTTTTTTTCATATAAATAATGAAACAGTCTCCCTTACAGAAATTGATTTTAAAAAACTGGAAACTATCCGCGGAAATAAAATCGGTATGATTTTCCAGGAACCTATGAGTTCATTAAATCCTGTTCAAAGCTGTGGCGCTCAAGTTGCTGAATCTTTAATGATTCATAAAAAAATGCATGCCGGTGAAGCCCGGAAAGAAACCATAGCACTCTTTGGTGAGCTCTCTCTGCCTGAACCTATTTTAATTTTTGATAAATACCCGCATCAACTCAGTGGCGGCCAACAACAGCGCGTGATGATCGCGATGGCAATCTGTTGTAAACCTGCACTATTAATTTGCGATGAACCAACCACTGCACTTGATACAATTGTTCAAAAAAATATATTACAACTCATCAAATCTGTTCAGCAAAAATATCAAATGGGTGTTTTATTTATTTCGCATGACCTGGGCGTTGTGGCGGAAATTGCCGACCGGATCGCCGTTATGTATAAAGGAGAAATTGTGGAAACTGGAAATACAGATTCCATTTTAAAATCACCGCAACATCCTTACACCAAAGGTTTGCTATTGTGCCGCCCGTCTTTGTATGAACGCGGTGAAAAATTACCCGTAGTAGATGATTTTTTGAATAACAATATCAAAGAAAAAAGTCCGTCAGATTTTTATGGTGAAAAAGAAAAATTTCATAAAATAATTGAAAAGAAAAATGACGCACCAGTTTTAATTTCCCTTCAATCGGTGAATGTTATTTTTAAAGGTAAAGAAACTTTTTTCGGGAAACCTGCCGTCTCTATGCAGGCCGTAAAAGATGTATCCTTTGATATATTGGAAGGTGAAACCCTGGGCCTGGTGGGAGAATCGGGTTGCGGAAAAACAACACTGGGCCGGGCATTGTTAGGATTACAACCAATTACACATGGGAAAATTTTTTTCCAGGGAAAAAATTTAGCACAGCTAACAGAGAAAGACATGCGGAAAATGCGAACGCATATTCAAATTGTTTTCCAGGATCCTTATTCTTCATTAAATCCGCGAATCAGTGCAGGTGATGCCATTGCAGAACCTTTAAAAGTTCATTTCGCGAATTTAAGTTCTGCTGAAATTAAAAAACGCGTGAATGAATTATTGGATAAAACAGGCCTGGGTTCCGGGTTTTATAACCGTTATCCGCATGAATGCAGTGGCGGCCAGCGGCAGCGCATCGTTATTGCCCGGGCGCTTGCACTCAATCCATCCTTTGTGGTTTGCGATGAAAGTGTATCAGCACTGGATATGAGTGTGCAGGCCCAAATTTTAAACCTGCTCAACAGCCTGAAAGAAATTTTTCAATTCACAGCATTATTTATTTCCCATGATCTTTCAGTAGTTCGCTATATCAGTAACCGCATACTTGTGATGGAAAAAGGGCAAATTATTGAACGCGGCAACACGGAGGATATTTATGAAAATCCTCAAACTGATTATACCAGGAAACTACTTGAATCGGTGCCGGGTCGGGACTATTTTCAAGCGGTAAATACGCTCCGATAATTTTTTTTATTAACAACTTTTTTTGACGTAACTTTGCGCACTTTTCATTGTAAAAGTAACTACATGGCACAGCCGCCCCGTAAGGCGGTGGCAGGTAACATGTAACCTGTTTATCTTAATTTAAAAAATACATGAAACTATCCCAATTCCGTTTCGACCTTCCCTTAAACCTCATCGCTCAAAATCCCACAAAACGCCGTGAAGACAGCCGCCTGATGGTGATCGAGCGCAAAAGTGGTAAAATTGAAAACAAACAATTCAGCAATATCCTGGATTATTTTGATGACAAGGATACTTTTGTAGTAAACAATACCAAAGTGTTCCCGGCGCGCATGTATGGCCGCAAAGAAAAGACCGGCGCAAAGATCGAAGTATTCCTGCTGCGCGAATTGAACCGCACCAATAAACTCTGGGATGTGATCGTTGATCCAGCGCGTAAGATCCGCGTTGGCAATAAATTATATTTCGGGGAAAATGATGAACTGGTAGCAGAAGTCATTGACAATACCACCAGCCGCGGCCGTACGATCCGTTTTATATGGGAAAAAGATGATGAAAGTTTTCGCGAGGTACTTGCCTTTCTTGGTGAAACACCTTTACCTAAGTATATCAAACGCCGCCCGGATGAAGAAGATAAAGAACGCTATCAAACCGTTTATGCAAAGCATGAAGGCGCAGTAGCTGCACCAACCGCAGGTTTTCACTTTAGTAAGGAACTGATAAAAAGATGCGAGATACAAGGTATTCGTTTTGCAGAAGTGACATTGCATACAGGTCTCGGAACTTTCAGGCCGATAGAAGTGGAAGACCTGAGCAAACATAAAATGGATGCAGAGTATTATAAAATTGATGAAGCTGCCTGTGCCATTGTGAATAAGGCAAAACAAAATAATCACCGCATCTGTTCCATTGGTACTACGACCATGCGCGCGATGGAAACCAGTTTTACTGCACAAAAATTATTGAAACCCAGTGAGGGCTGGACGAATATTTTTATACATCCACCTTATAATTTCAATGTGGCCGACAGCTTAGTAACTAATTTTCATTTACCCAAAACCGGCCTGCTCATTATGACCTGTGCCTTTGCCGGATATGACCTCATTATGGAAGCGTATAAAAAAGCCATTAAGGATAAATATAATTTCTTCACGTATGGGGATGCGATGCTGATCATTTAAAATGCATTGGATTCTGCGAAAGTTTTAAATAAATAAAATTGAAAAAAGCCGGTAAGAAATTTCCGGCTTTTTTGATTGCAATAATTTCAAGTTAGAATCAATTTTTTATAAAAAAATGTCTGAGTGGTTTTAAAAAAGAACAGCGGTTAGAAAACCGCCGTTGTTGTCAGCATATAACCCCCAATGAAAAAACTTGTATAAGTTAGCAACGGCCCGGTGTTTTAATATTCGTTAGGTTGATAATGTAAAATTGCAGCAAATGAAAATGGTAAAAAAGGTGATTTCTCACAAAAATGTATGTGATTTCTCACAGAAGTTCATGTGATTTCTCACATTCAGTATATAAATTGTAAGTAAACACGCAATTTCAAGGCAGAAGAAGTAGTAATTGATAAAAGGGCTAAAAATTCATTTTTTTAAAATTTTTATTAAAAAAAACAGCGGTTAGAAAACCGCCGTTTAATCAGCATATAACCCCCAATGAAAAAACTTGTATAAGTTAGCAACGGCGCGGTGTATTCATATTCGATAGGTTGATAATGCAAAATTGTAGTAAATGAAATTGATAAAAAAGGTGATTTCTCACCGAAATGGATGTGATTTCTCACCGAATTTTATGTGATTTTTCACATTGAGTATTCAATTAGCAGGTATTTAATAAAAAAACCGGGACAAAATTCCCGGTTTAATGATATATGAATAGTCAATCTTACTAGATAGTCCCTTGTATTTTAAATACCTAAAAACTATGAAACCACTTCCACTTTCATGCTTTTCTGAATTTTTTTACGCTCTTCTTCATCCAATACTACTTTGCGTAAACGTATATTTTTTGGTGTTACTTCAATGCATTCATCCTGCTGGATATATTCCATGCATTCTTCCAGGCTCATCATAACTTTTGGAGCTATGCGTGAAGCATCATCACTACCGCTTGCACGGTGGTTGGTGAGTTTTTTTGGCTCTGTAGCATTCACCACCAAATCTCCCGGTTTAATATGTTCTGCAATGATTTGTCCTACATACACTTCTTCTCCCGGATCCACGAAAAATGTTCCGCGATCCTGTAACTTATCAATGGAATAACCTGTTGTGCGCTCCTGATTTTTAGATAAAAGGACGCCATTATTCCTGCCTGGAATATTTCCTTTCCAGGGTTTGTATTCCACGAAACGGTGCGCCATCACTGCTTCACCGGCTGTATTGGTTAGCATATTTGAACGCAGCCCGATCAGGCCTCTTGAAGGAATTTCAAATTCAAGGTGCTGCATTTCACCTTTGGTTTCCATAATATGTAATTCACCTTTTTTTTGTGTTACGAGGTCAATGACTTTTCCGCTAAAAGCGGCAGGCACATCCACGACCAGGTTTTCAAAAGGCTCACTTTTTTTTCCATCAATATATTTTACCAGCACCTGCGGTTGGCCAACTGTCAGTTCATAGCCTTCACGGCGCATGGTTTCCACTAAAATACCGAGATGTAAAATCCCCCTGCCGAATACCAGGAAACTATCCGCATTATTTGAATCTTCCACCCGCAGGGCGAGGTTTTTTTCTGTTTCTTTCATCAATCGGTCACGCAGGTGGCGGGAGGTTACAAACTTTCCGTCACGCCCGAAAAATGGTGAATTATTAATACTGAAAAGCATGCTCATAGTTGGTTCATCCACGCTGATGAGCGGGAGGGCTTCAGGGTTTTCAATATCGGCAATGGTATCACCAATATTAAAGTTTTCCAAGCCTACTACGGCACAAAGGTCACCGGCAACCACTTCAGTCACTTTTTTCTTGCCCATGCCTTCAAAAACATACAATTCTTTTACACGCAGCCTTTTAATACCATCCGTTTGCATCAGCGCAATTGTTTGATTTTCTTTGATTGTTCCGCGGCTCACTTTGCCAATGGCAATACGACCCAGGAAAGAAGAATAATCGAGTGATGTAATTTGCATCTGCAGCGGGCCTTCCTGTACATTTGGTTCGGGTACATATTTTAAAATACCATCCAGTAAAGGGAAAATATTATCTGTTTGCGTCAATGAATCATTAAACCAGCCATTTTTTCCACTACCATAATATGTAGGGAAATCTAATTGTTCTTCCGTGGCATCCAGGTTAAAGAACAATTCAAATACGGCATCATGCACTTCTTCAGGGCGGCAATTTGGTTTATCCACTTTATTGATGACAACAATCGGTTTAAGATTCAGGTGCAATGCTTTTTGTAAAACAAATCTTGTTTGCGGCATTGGCCCTTCAAATGCATCAACGAGTAAGATAACGCCTTCCGCCATTTTCAAAACGCGCTCCACTTCCCCGCCAAAGTCGCTGTGGCCGGGTGTATCAATCACATTTATTTTCATGCCATTATATTTTACGGCGGCATTTTTACTGAAAATGGTGATGCCTCTTTCACGCTCAAGGTCATTGCTGTCCATAATAAGATCACCAGTTTCCTGGTTGTCGCGGAAAACTTTTGTGGCGTGTAAAATTTTATCCACCAGCGTGGTTTTTCCGTGGTCAACGTGTGCAATAATTGCAATATTCCTGATATCCATAATTGATTAACTACCTTAAAGATAGTGCTTTTCTTTTTTAAGGCTGCAAAGGTAAGCTAAGTATCGTTAGGAAAGGGTTTAATTTCATAAATAAGATGTGGAATTAAAGAAAACCGGGGTGGAAGGACTATAGTTAGAATCCTGAATTGAAAACTCAAACCAATTGAAGCTTTTCGATGGCAAGTTGCGCCGCTACCTGGCTGGCATATTTTTTATTAAAACCCTGGCCCTGTGCGATCACCGTACCATCCACAACAGCAGCTACAGTGAAAACCCGCCGGTTGCCGGCCATTTTTTCTTCAATGGTTTCAAATGCAATGGATTTACCATTTTTATTGGCCCAGCCGATCAGCTTATTTTTAAGATTAATATCTATTTGTTCCAAATCATCTACAAATAAATAGGGCGTAATAATTTTTTTTAAAACCCATTCTCGGGTTTTTTCATAGCCTTTATCAATGTATATCGCGCCCACAACGGCTTCCAGGGCATTGCCAAATATCTGGCTGCTTTTTAATGCATTATCAAATTTATTATAGGAAGTGATCCTTTTAAAACCCATTTTCAGTGCAATGGAATTTAACTGTTGCCGGTTCACCATTTTACTGCGCATTTCTGTGAGAAATCCTTCATCGCGATAGGGATATTTTTTAAATAAGTAATCGGCAATTAAGGCACTTAAGACGGCATCACCCAAATATTCCAGCCGCTCATTATTTTCATCCGTTTTTTCTTTTACAGAACGGTGGTTGAGAGATGCTTCGTATAAAGCAAATTTTCCGGGCCTGATGCCGAGTACAACTTTCAATTCACTGGCCAGGCTTTTTTTTGCAGAAGAATGGAGAAAATTTGGAATAATGCGCACTATTTATGCTACGAATTTTTTTACAATAACGCAGGCATTGTGCCCGCCAAAACCAAAAGTATTACTAAGTGCTGCCCGCACTTCGCGGTGCTGCGCTTTATTGAAAGTGAAATTCAGTTTGGGATCAAGTTCGGGATCGTCCGTGAAATGATTAATGGTTGGAGGTATAATCCCCGTTATTACGCTTTTGATGCAGGCAATTGCTTCCACTGCACCTGCAGCACCCAGGCAATGCCCGGTCATGGATTTTGTAGAACTGACATTCAGGTTATAGGCATGTTCACCAAAAACCCGGATGATGGCTTTTTCTTCAGAAATATCGCCCAACGGGGTAGATGTGCCATGTGTATTAATATAATCTATATCCGAAGGCTGCATGCCAGCATCATGCAAAGCTGCTTTCATTACATTCATTGCACCCAATCCTTCGGGGTGTGGAGCTGTAATATGAAATGCATCTGCTGTAGCGCCACAACCGGCTATTTCGCAGTAAATTCTCGCGTTTCTTTCTGTGGCATGTTTGAGTGTTTCGAGTACAAGTATTCCCGCTGCTTCACCCATTACAAAACCGTCGCGGTCTTTATCATAAGGCCGGCTGGCTGTTTTAGGGTCATCATTCCTTTCACTCATCGCTTTCATGGCATTAAAGCCACCCACACCAGCTTCCGTAACCACTGCTTCAGTGCCACCTGTGAGAATTATATCGGCTAAACCCAGCCTGAGCAGGTTATATGCTTCCATGATTGCATTGGTGCTGGTGGCACATGCACTTACTACAGCGAAATTTGGCCCGCGTAAATTATGCCGCATAGAAATTTGTCCTGCTGCAATATCCAGGATCATTTTTGGAATAAAGAAAGGATTGAAACGGGGAGTGCCATCTCCACGGGCGAATTGTGAAACTTCAGATTGGAAAGAATGCATACCACCAATCCCGCTTCCAAAAACGACACCTACGCGGTCCGGGTCAAAATTATCTTTATGCAGGCCGGCATCATTCATGGCTTCGTCACTGGTCACAAAAGCAAACTGTGTAAAGCGGTCAATTTTTCTCGCCTCTTTCCGGTCAATATAATCAGTTGGTATAAAATCTTTAACCTCGCAGGCAAAGCGCGTTTTGAATTTGGAAGCATCAAACTGAGTAATATAATCGGCGCCGGAAACTCCATTCACCAGGCCCTCCCAAAAAGAAGGTACATTATTGCCCAATGGAGTGATAGCTCCCATGCCGGTTACAACTACTCTGTTTAAATCCATAAATTGGTTTTATGCATGATTTTTTAACCTGTTAAAAACAGGAAAAATGATTACCTGTGAAAACCTATTTCACCGCATGAGAAATGAACCTGTTCCAGGTTTATTTTGCATGCTCTTCCAGGTAAGAAACAGCCTGGCCAACAGTGGTAATCGTTTCAGCCTGCTCATCAGGGATAGAAATATTAAATTCTTTTTCAAATTCCATGATCAATTCTACTGTATCCAGAGAATCTGCGCCCAAATCATTGGTAAATGATGCTTCTGTTGTTACTTCAGCTTCGTCCACGCCTAATTTGTCAACGATGATCTTTTTTACTCTAGTTGCGATGTCTGACATTATTGAATGTTTTTGTTATGAGGCAAAAATATAATTTTTGGATTAACTACAATCATTAATTGCAAATGAATTTAAAACATTTTATTGATTAATATTTTGAATTTTCCAACTTCCTGTTTTTCAGCGCAATTATTTTAACCAGGAAATAGAAAATTTCATATTTTCACCAGACTATGGAAAGAAGGGAATTCCTCAAAACCGCCACGATGGCAAGCGGCGCTTTGGCCATTGCACCTGTCGCTGAAACGGGCATTTTTAATTTTGCACCCGTAAATTTATTGCCCCGCTGGCGTGGCTTTAATTTGCTTGAAAAATTTTCTACGGACAGACCCGAATGGAGTACTTCTTATAATGAAAAAGACTTTGAACTAATGCAGGAATGGGGGTTTGATTTTGCCCGCCTGCCCATGAGCTATCTCTGCTGGATGACACAGGATGACTGGATGAAACATGATACACCCGTTATCAGCAATCAAAAAGGCATTGATGACATAGACCAGGTGATCAGTTTTGGCAAACAATATAAAGTGCATGTGCAATTGAATATGCATCGGATCCAGGGATATTGTGTAAGCCAGGATTTTATTGAGCCTTTGAATATTTGGAAAGACCGGAAAGCGCTGGATGCAGCAATTTGGCAATGGCGATTTTTTGCACAGCGCTATAAAGGCACGCCAAATGAAAACCTGAGTTTTGATCTTATCAATGAACCCGCGGGTATTGAACCCGAAACATATATTAGGGTGATTACTGAAATCGTACAAGCTATCCGCGCAGTTGACCCGCAAAGACTAATCATTGCAGACGGCCTGGAATATGGCACACGCCCGGTATTTGGTTTGAAGGATTTGAATATTGGCCAGAGCACCAGGGGATATTCGCCACCTGAATTGTCTCATTATAAAACCAGTCCCGCCGTAAAATCCACAACAGTACCGACCTGGCCGATGATGATTGATGGCATTCGCTGGGATAAAGATAAATTGTACCGGGATTATATTCAACCATGGCAGAAGTTACAGGCGCAGGGTGTGGGCATTCATGTGGGAGAATGGGGTTGTTTCAAATATACACCGCATGCGGTTTGTTTAAAATGGATGCGTTCATGGTTATGCTTGTGGAAGCAGGCTGGCTGGGGCTGGTCTTTATGGAATTTGCGTGGCCATTTTGGCATCATTGATTCCAAAAGGGAAGACATTGTGTATGAAAATTATAAAGGACTTTTGCTGGACCGTAAAATGCTTCGTGTACTCCAGAAACATGGATAATTAAAATTAAGATTAATATAAAATGGCCTTACATATTATAGATTACAATTCAGACCAGTACCGCGACATGGTGGACCTGCGTAACCAGCTTTTGAGAAAGCCCCTGGGCTTATCATTACTGGAAAAAGATCTGCAGCATGAGAAAAATAATATTTTTATTGGCTATTTTGACGAAGGCAAACTGGAGGGTTGTTGTATGCTGGTACCCCTGGAACATGGCACCATTCAATTAAGACAGATGGCCGTACTGTCAGGGTTACAGGGCAAAGGAATCGGTAGAACGATTATGCAGTTTGCCGAAAACCTGTCAAGGGATAAGGGTTTCAAAAGAATAATTATGCATGCCCGCGATACCGCAGTTGGCTTTTATCAAAAACAGGGGTATGAAAAAAAAGGGGATATGTTTACTGAAGTATCTATTCCGCATTATGTGATGGAAAAAAGTATTCGTGCTTTTTAAGCAACCTTTATTTTTCCCCGGACAAGCGCACGCACACTTTCCCTGAGTGAATCATTCATCTGGTCCTTCGGCACTAAGAAAAACGATTTGGAAGAAAAATAAAAGTGGAAAAAATTGGGGCTTTCCAACATTTTGGTAAATTTGTCCCAGGGCCATTCTACTTCACCTTGTCCATTTTCCAGGCGCACCATATTTTCCAGGAAAAAAATAATGAAACTTTCTTTGAAAGCAGGGGCTTTTTTATACACAGAATAGGGCAAAATGTACCAGATAGAAAGAATGAACATCATCCAGATGAATGAACCCATTAGAAAAGGTTCAGGCCTGATTTTCCCAAAAATATACATCAATGCTGTAGCAATATCGAAAATAAGTATAATGACGAGCACTATCCTGATTTCTTTCTGCCAGAAAAAATGATATCGGAGCGCCTGCAATACCTTTCCTTTATTATATGAAAAACTAAAACTCATTGTTTGAGGATGTTTTTTATTATATATAAAATAAAATCAGCCTTAACTGTTAGCAGATAGCCATCAAAGCAATTGATCAATAATCGTGGTAAAAATTAAACAGGTTTGTTTTAATACCAACATTCACAAATGCAGTTGAGTTGGTAATTTTCGGGGAATCACGCCTGCGGTAAACAAAATCTGCCTGGAGACTTAAACCGTTTTTCGGATTGAGCATATACCCAACTGATAACTGGTTGTAAAAGTATTTATTTTTTATACCCTGTAATGTTTTACTTCCAAAAACGGGAACGCCATCTTCTCCACCCCAGAGATCTTCGCCATTGTTATATGGAAGCCCGGGATTTTCTCCACGAATGGTAAAAATATTTTGCAGCATGCCATACCAGCGTTTATTATGGTATTGTAAAAGGGATATGAATTCATGAAAGTTGGCATTGAACGGATCCGCCAGCGTTTGATTATTATTGGTGTAATTCAAACCGGTTTTATCAAAACCGTGACCATACGTATAAGGCCGTACACCATTCCACTCAAAACGGTAAGAAAGATTTTTTACATTGAACAGGTCTTCATTATAAATACCCAGTTGCAATGCATATTTATTTCCATAATGTTGTGAGTGCCTGTCTAATGAAGCGGTAAGATTCAAATCATCCAGGCCAATTTGTCCATACAGGAAGCCTTTTTTATAGATTTTATATTTTAATGTAAGGCCAATAAATGCATTGTCCGGCGAACCGATGGCAAATTCCAGCGGACGCATAAAGATCAGTGGATTCAGGTATTGTACATCAAAGCCACGGTGCAGGCCGGTATCACGGGCATACCAAATAACATTATCATACAAACCCATTTGAAATTTACTTGAAAAGTTGAGGCCCAGGTAATGCATCACGCTGTATTTTTCCTGGATATTTCCATCAATGATATAGCGCGGGTTGCGATACTTATTATAAATGACATTATAAGTTAGTTTCCAGTATTTTGCCTGCAAACGGATATAAGGCGCATTGGATGCATTGTCTGACAACAATAAACTACGGTAACCATCACCAATAAAATTTTTCCCGTATCCAGCCGAAATCACTACATGTTTACCGGCGAGGTATGTAATATTGCCGGTAATTTGTGATAAAGAATAACCACCACCGGATAGTGGATGGCCTTTGCCTACACCTGGTAAATATTGTTGATTGGAATCTATATAATTTTGTATATATGCCGGGAACTGACTATAGCCTGCCAGGAAACCAATGGAGTAAGATAACTTATCATTGTAAACACCCTGCAGGCGCAATCCGCCTACATATTGCGCTATCGTATTTGCAGTATCCCTGTTTTGCCAGCCAATTGTAGCATCAATGTATGGATCAATGGTAAGTACGCCTTTTTCCCCCGGCATTTGTATCCAGTTATCATTTCCCAGATTTTTGAAAAAATAACCTGTATTGTCCCTGGCATTTAAAGAAAAAACACTGTCGGTAATATCCGAACCAATTTTAATATAAGGTTTCATTTCCAGCCAGTTGATAGATCGAAAACCTGTGAAAACGGATGTGTCTGCCATTAAGGTCAGGTCATTGAAGCGGCTTTGAACCAAGGGTGTCAATGGCACCTGCTGGCTGAAGGCTTTGCCCGTGGCAGCGAAAAAGCATAAGATCAGAAAGCGTTTTATCATTGTTATTCTTTGAATATATTCTGTAATATTATTTCGTTTTATAATGATGCGTCCATGCTAATAATCATAAGAGATTTTCCTGAATGACATCCTGATGCCGATATAAAAGATCCTGTCTTTATATATAAAGGCTTTACTCTTTTCATTCCGAAAAGTGGCGCCAGCTTCTATCCGCATATTGGTCACCGGGTTCAGGATATATGCCAGTTTCAGGTCTGCAAACACAATATTGGTTTTTAAGCCCTGCAATAATTCTCCATTACCTGTAACAGAAGCTGTAGATACCTGTTTAAAAATATCATGGCCATAATTCAGGCTATCATTTGAATCGGCTCCATATTGCGCATAAAATGTTTCCAGTCTTACGCTAAATTTTTTATACAAATAATCTGCCTTGAACAGGCCTTCCCTGAAATTAGCGCCAAGTGCATGTGCCAGTGGCTGGTTGTTGTGCCCATAATTTGTATTGAATGTATTCGTAGCATACATATAAGGCGTGGCCATATTGAATTCAAGCAAAGTATTCAGGTTTTCTACGCCAAATGTATTCCCGGAGCGGATTCCACCCTGGATGGCGAATTCATTTTGAGACGTAGTTCCTGTTTTGGAATGTTGCAGGGCAAACTGGCCATACAGGTGAGTGCTTTTTAAAATACGTAGTTTTACATTCGCGCCATAAATTTCACTGTTTTGTACACCATCCGGAGATTCGCTACCATGTGCAAACATAATGGGGCTGGCAATCCAGGGGCTCATATCTTTTTGATAGGATGAATCCTGGTCGGGCCACATCACGGATTCAAATATACCGATATTCAACCGGTCAATTGGTTTCCAGTCCACATAAAATGTTTGTGCCCATTTCCTGAAATAGCCTTTTTTATTATTATAATACTTGTTGCGGTCACTGATGAATTGCGACCACATGACATTGTACTGAAATTTTCCCAGGTTGACTGCCGTCCTGAAATAGGGATAATTAAATGACCAGTCTGAAAGCAACACAGAACGGTATCCATCACCGATAAAATTTTTCCCGTAACCCAGGTCAAACAAGAAAATTTTACCTGGTTTATATACCAGTTTTGCATCAGAAGAAGCAAAGTCAAAGCCTCTGCCATCGCCTTTATTTTTAAAACCTCCCTGGCCGGGAATGATATAATTCTCCCGGATAAAACTATCAATATAACCACCAAAACGCCCCTGGTTTTCATAAAAATTGGTTTCAAAATAAAAGTTTTTGCCCACCGTTCCCGACACTTCATATCCCCTTGTATTCATTTCCGGCGTGGTGATTTGCCGCTTACTGTTGCCGATGTATTCATCAAAAATGATGTCTGCATTTATTTTAAAATCGGGGTGATTAAGTTGCAGTAAATGCTCCTGGAAAAATTTTCGATGAAACCAGCTTCCCCCGGAAGCATAGATGCCGGTATCTGTATAAATAACGGGTTTCCAGGCAGTATGCAGCAGGGAATCCTCGTTGTACAGGATCTTTTGTTCATTGTATTGATTGGTAATTTCGAGCCCCGGCGTATTTTGTGCATTTACATGGAGGGCAGTAAAACCGGCCAGGATCATAAAAAATACCCGGCGCTTAAAAGATGTTGTGCAGAGAGTAGGCATGTATAATTTATTTGTCATTATTAAATGGCATTGTAAAGTAAAGGCATTTTGTGAAAACAAATGGAGAATAATTTTTTTTGGAGAAGGAGGGGGAAGTCTCAGCTATGAGCTATGAGCAAGAAAACCAGAAACAACATGGTCAGCTAAAAACAAACAGCTAAAAGATAACAGATAGAGGATCAAAAAACATAATGAACAACCTCAAAAACAAAGTACACATTTAATAAAAAGCGGTCAACCTTTTTCAGGCATTGTCATTTGTCAAACCATTAACCATTTCTTACATCCCTTTCACCACTTCTTCATTCACTTTCACCGGGTATTTTTCCTTTAATGCAGCAAGCCATTTTTCTTCCAGCATTTGCTGGTAATCATTCATCACCAAACCTTTGGCATCTGCATAATTGCGCGGGGAAATTTCGGGTATTACATTGACCACCTGCATAAAAGTATATGCATCACCACCATCATTTTTTTCGGGTGCAGTTTGATAACCTTTCTGCATAATAATTGGCGCATGTACGAGCAATTCACCATTTTCAAAACGGCTGCTATCAGCCAGCACTTGTTCGCCATAATTAGCAACAACAGTCCGCCAATTGGTACTGTTATTTTTTAAAGAAGCAGCAATTTTTTCTGCCATTTCTTTCGTGGGTGCAGTGATTGCAAGCGCACTGAAACCGGGCTTCCAGGAATAATTGCTGATATGATCGAGATAATATTGATACACAGCAGCCGTATCATTAATCGCGGGTGTCCATACATGTTGATCCATAGAAGCGAAAATTAAATTCGCATCATTAAATTCCTGTAACTGCCCTGCAAAATCAGGGTAGTAATTTTCTATATGCGCGATATAATATTTTTTGACGGAAGCATTTTCAAAGTCGTGCATCAGGTCCTGGTAAGCACCCATAGTTGACTCGGGCTGTATATGCTGATTGGCAGCAAATTCCAGCCAGTTGGCCACGGTTATTTTTTCATTGCCCAGAGAAAAAAGCAAAGTAGTATTTTGTATGGCGGGATAATTTTCCACTGAATTATTTTGTAACCAGGCAGCCGTATAATTGAATAAAGTGGAAGCATCATATTTCGCCGGGGTGAAATGAATGTCCTTTTTCCATTTTTCCAATAAGTTATTTTTCGATTTTTGCACGCGGCTGTCCATCGTCAGGCGTTGTTGCAGTTCCGCCATTTTTCCTGCATTCGATTCATCTGTTGTTACAGGAACAATCTCTTTTAATTTGAGAATATTAAAACCATATTCAGTCAAAAATGGTTTAGAAATTTCCCCGGGTGAACGCAAGGCAAAAACTTCATTTTCAAAATTATTACTGAAGTCTCCTACGCGTATATCTTTGATCTCGCCATAAATAGCTGATGGCGCCAGGTTATACACGCGCATCATATCTTCAAAAGATGCGCCCTTCAATAAAAGCTGATAGACAGAGTCTGCAATTTTTTGCTGTTGCATTTTTTCTGCAGCGTTGTAAGATGGCGGCACAGAAAAAAGTATTTGTTGAATTTTGCGCATTCCCTTTGCCGGCCTTTCTCCGGCATTTTTAAAAATATGATACCCTGCACGGCTTTTTACAATACCTGAATATTCTCCCGGACGAATTGCATATACATTATTCTCTATGGAATAGGGAAGCGTGAAAACTGTGATGTAGCCTACGTTTATAGCGGAAGTGTCAGATGAATACGCACGCGCAGTTGTTTCAAAATTTTTCCCTTCCTGCAAATCTTTTAAGGCATCCTGCATTTTTTTAAATGCGGGTAAAGTATCGCCATCATTGGGTACTTCTATAAAAACCTGTTCGAGTAAAATATCTTTTTGACTGCGTTCAAATGCCTGGTTGAGCAATGCATTTACATCTGCCTGTTTATTAATATAAGTCTCGGCCAACTGGTTCCTGAAATTATCCGCATCCACTTTATAGCCATCTGTTTCATTGAGTTTTTCATCCAGCGCGGATTGCAATTTGAGTTTGTAATCAATGTATAAATTTAAATAGTTTTTTATTTGTTCCTGCCTGCTGCCCGTGGATGGAGGGCTTTTTTTAAATGCTTCCAGGAAAGTATTTTTATCTACTTTTTTATTTCCATAAGTGAAAAGTGTTTGCGATTGCGCAGTCGTAGCGGCAACGCAACAAAGCAGCAAAAAAATATTTACCTGTAATAATTTACGCATGTTATTGAAATTTAGTTAATGAATATTTTTTTTCAATTTTGATTCAATGATCTGGTCGTATTGATCGAAACTCAGTTTCTTGGCTATAATCTTTTTATTTTCATCCAGCAAATAGGTGGTGGGTGTTTGCGTAATATCAAACAACTGGCGAAAATTCGGCCTGCCGGTTTGTTCGTCTTCCAGCCTGGCTTCACGGGTTTGCCAGGCATGCAACCAACCATTTAAATGATGGTCTGAAATAAATTTTTCCCATTCCGGTTTCGTATTTTCATTCGTGTTTACAGCGAAAATTTTTACACCCAGTGCTTTCCATTTTGCTTCGTATAAAGAATCCAGTTCCGGCACCTGCTCCTGGCAATGACTACAAAGCGGATCCCAGAAAATCACGAAAGTAAATGGCGCTTTGGTCGCATATAATGAAACTAATTTGCCGGTGCTGTCCACGAGATCAAGTTGTGGTGCAGCATCACCCAACTGGTTTGCAATAAGGCTGTATGCGCGGTCAAAAATATATTTTTTCTGGCTCGCATTCAGCCAGCTTGTATCGCCTTTGGAGAAATAATTATTGAATAAAAAAAGAAACACTTTATCCTGTCCCATTATCTCCGGGTTTATATACCTGTCGGTAAATTTTGCCAGCAAATAATGAAACATCTGCTCATTGGAACGGGATGATAGCAACATATAATTCACGGCTTCAATCACTGAATCCGGTTGCTGGGAAATATAATTATCAAGGTAATCATTGATCTTGGAATCAAAGAAAGGTGTATGTAGTAAACGGCCGTCATAGAAATTGACATTGTCCCAGAAATGATCTTTTACATATTGCCAGGGATAGGATGAATCCTTACTGCCATCAGGCTTTACGGGCATTGGTGGAAATGCCGGAACTTTTACTGCTTCAAATAAAACAGCGAGCATAGATTCCGGGTTTTGCTTTACTATATTATTGCGGTAAGTATTCATATCATCACTCAACTTTTTTATTTGACTCATGATAGCCGTGGAATCTTTTTTATTTTTTGCCGAATGTTTCATATCGCTTTGCAGTGCATTGATTTTTGGTGCAACGCTTGTCAAAAAGCGTGAATAATCAGCAAATAATTTGTTTTCAGGAGAGCCTTCCGTTATCACATCAGCAAGGCTTGAAGAATCTGTTTTGATAGAAAAATGCTGCGCAGAATCCATTAATATTTCGAATAATAAAGTGCGCTGTGGCGATACTAAAAAATAAATGCCTTCTTCTAATTTCTTATCACCGGAAAAAAGGCCTTCGCTTTTTTCATTCAGCATACAGGAATCTACCAAAGTTTTATTTTTTCCATAATACGTACCGAGATAAATCTTTGCATCGCGGTAAGGCGTGATTGTCACGGGAATATAATAACCATTTTTTGCGGGAATTGTATCGCGGTATTCCCGCGCTTCAGCATTTGAAAAAAAGAAAATAAAGGAGAAAAAAATCAATGATAAAAAACGCATGGGTCAATTTTTTTTGGACGAAAATAAATGTAAATCGGGCAAGGCGCAAATTAATGCATTGTAAAAGAAAATAGTATCATAAAGATTTTCCCCTTTGCAGGCAGGCCATACCTTTGCGGCGTGAGAAAAAATAAGCCTGCGATCATTTTAAGGGATATATTGGTGGAAAACTATGCGGCAGAAGGAAAAGCCCTTGCCCGGAATGATGGCAAAGTAATCTTTATGCAGGGCGCTGTGCCGGGCGATGTGGTGGATATCCGCCTGACAAGAAATAAGAAAGATTGGGCGGAAGGTGTAGTGATTGATTTTAAAAAATATGCCACAGAAAGAACAGCGCCTTTTTGCAGCCATTTCGGAATATGTGGTGGCTGCCAATGGCAAATGCTTCCTTATAAAGAACAATTAAAATATAAAGAACAACAAGTCATTGATCAGTTAGAACGCATTGCAAAAATTCCATTACCAACTATTTTACCCATACTTGGCTGTGATGAAACGGTTCATTACCGGAATAAACTGGAATATACTTTTGCCACGCGGCCTTTTATTCCACCGGAACTTTTCCACGAAATGAAGCTGCGCGGGGAAATGCCGGAAAGTGCCGGTGTAGGCGGGTTTCATGCGAAAGGCATGTTTGATAAAATTGTAGAAATAGATATTTGCCATTTGCAATCGCCTCCTACAAACGAGATTAGAAAAGCAGTTGTGCATTTTTGTTTAATGCATAAAATACCCTTTTATGATATTAAAAAACATGAGGGCTGGTTGCGCAATATGCAAATCCGTATAACAACCACGGGTGAGATCATGGTGAATATTATTGTAGGTTTTGAAAAAAAAGAATGGCTGGATACTTTATTAAATTTTATCAGCGATTCATTTCCTTCCATCACCACTTTGTTATATACTATTAATGAAAAAAGGAATGACAGTATATATGATTTAGAGCCAAAAGTGTTTTCCGGCCTTGGGTTTATTTATGAAAAACTGGAAAATTTCACTTTCAAAATCGGTCCAAAATCATTTTTCCAAACCAATACGAAGCAGGCGGAAAAATTATATGGTGTGGTGTGTGATTTTGCTGAACTCAGTGGAAATGAAATTATTTATGATTTATATTGCGGCACAGGAAGTATCGGGTTATTTTTGAGTAAAATGGCGAAAAAAATTATCGGCGTGGAATTGATTGAAGAAGCAGTATCTGATGCAGTAGGAAATGCACAACTCAATGAAATTGGCCATGCCACTTTTATCCAGGGCGATGTGCTGGAAATTTGTGATGATGCTTTTTTTGAAAAAAATGGAAAGCCGGATGTACTGATTACGGACCCGCCACGTGCGGGCATGCACGCTAAACTGGTTGAAAAAATATTGGATATTGCTGCGCCAAAAATTGTGTATGTAAGTTGTAATCCTGCTACACAGGCGCGGGACCTGGCGCTTTTAGCGGAGAAATATAACGTAGAAAAAATGCAGCCAGTGGATATGTTTCCGCACACACACCATATTGAAAATGTGGTGTCAATGACTTTAAAATAAGAATTTTAAAAAATAAAAATCCAATGACAGAATTCAGGCCCGGCCGTTTTCAAATTTTACCAACGATTATAAAAAATCTTTTGATCATCAATGTGCTGGTATTTCTTGCGCAGGTGACAATCGGGAAAGATACAACCTTCCTCGAGGACACTTTTGCGCTGCATACCTGGCAGAGCCCGCTTTTCAAGCCATGGCAATTCATCACGCACATGTTTATGCATGGCGGCTGGGATCATTTGTTTTTCAACATGTTTGCGTTATGGATGTTTGGTTCCGTGCTTGAAAATTTGTGGGGGCCAAAAAAATTCCTGACATTTTATTTGATCTGCGGCCTTGGTGCGGCGCTTTGCCACATGGGTGTTTTGTATTTTGAAACACAGCATTTCATTGACCAATATAATGCGCTTAATGCATCTTCCCCGACTTATGTGCGGGATGTGACCAATTTTATTCAACAGAATAATATTTATAACGGGCTGCCTTCGCAATTCTCGAATAACATACCCGGATTTGCTCAATTATTATACGAACAAAAATTGAATGAAGCTACATTGGGCGCCTCCGGGGCGATCTTTGGCTGCCTGGCCGCGTTTGGATTCCTTTTTCCCAATACGTATATATATCTTTATTTTTTCATCCCGGTAAAAGCAAAATGGTTTGTTATGTTTTATGCGGCCTTTGAATTGTATATGACCGTTCAGAAATCTGCCGGGGATAATATAGCGCATGTGGCGCATTTGGGCGGTGCGCTTTTTGGGATTATTCTCGTATATTACTGGAAAAAAAATAACCGTTAGATGTTGCAATCGCTCATCAACAAGTACCTTTACAACAGAAAAAGTAAAAATGAAAGTCGTTCACAGATCCTATAAAAACAAGATCACATTGGGCCAGGATAATAACTCCCTGGTTTGGCTGGTAGCTATTAATGGAATCATGTTTGTGATGGTGGTGACGATCAAAGTGATCTACCAATTATCCATTGACAGTAACATCACCGCGGAACAAACTTTTTACCGCGAGTTTTTACAATGGCTTACAATTTCTTCCACGCCCATGAATGCACTTACCAGGCCGTGGACGATGATCAGTTATATGTTTGTGCATGAAGGCTTTTGGGATCTCCTTTCAACCCTCATGTGGCTCTGGGGTTTCGGTTTTATTTTGCAATCATTATCGGGGAATAATAAAATGATTCCACTGTATTTATATGGTGGTTTAATTGCTGCAATCGTTTTTGTGGCGGGCAATAGTTTTTATCCTACACTCGCACATGCAGGTGTTTTTATGGGTGGCAGTGCAGCCGTTTTATGCATCGCTATTGCCGCTACCACACTCGCTCCCAACTTTCGTATTTTCCCAATGATCAGTGGTGGTATTCCACTTTGGTTATTGACAGCAATCTTTTGTATAATAGACCTAATGAATATTTCCGCACGTGGTCCCGTTTTGCTGGCAGCTCATGCATTCGCGGGTTTAACAGGATTTATTTTTATTACAGAATTAAATAAAGGCCGCGACTGGAGTACCTGGATGAACCGTTTTGCATATTGGTTCGATAATTTATTCAAGCCTGAAACAAAGCCCATTTCCCAAAAACTTTTTTATAAAGCGAATCGGGAACCTTTCGTAAAAATTAACCGAAATCCACAGCAAAACCTGGATGAGATATTAGATAAAATAAATCAAAAAGGCCTGGATTCACTCACGGATGAAGAAAGGGATTTTCTAAACAAGGCAAGCCAGCAAGATCAATAAAAAATTACCTGCCCGGATGAAAAAATTCCTTAAAATAAGTTGGGTAATGGCCATCATCATTTTTTGTTTATGCTATTTGACCGCATCATTTTCAGCATTCATTTCCCCGGAAATTTTTTCTTATACAAGTATTTTCGCCCTGGTTTTTCCGTACTTATTTGTCATCGGTATTCTACTTTGTATTGCAGGTTTTTTTATTAATAAAAAGTCAGGTGTTCTTTTATTGATCGTTTTATTATTTGGATCATACAACCTCGTGCATACCATTGCTTTTAATGTGCCGAAAACTTTTACTACCACAAAAGACAGCTCTACGCTACGCATCATGACCTGGAACGTCCAAAGTTTTGACAGTTATTTAATGAAACATAAAAACAAGGATGGGTATAAAGCAAACCGTTCAAATATGCTACAATTGATTATGGATTATAATCCTGATGTGATCTGTTTCCAGGAATACCTGGATTATGAAAACACCAAAAATCGCCGGTCAATCCGCTATGATCTTATTGATGCGGGTTATCCATATTCGTATGCATCCAATGAAAAGTTTATAGAGAGTAAGCGAAAATTTGCGGCGTATGGCGGCACAGCTATTTACAGTAAATACCCGCTGACTGATAGTGGCAGGATAAAATTAATTGACAGTGATGTGGGGAAACAGGAATACATGATCTATGCGTCATTGAATTTTAATGAAAAGCCGGTGCGGATATTTACGGCGCATCTCGCGTCATATAATTTATACACAGATACTGCTGAAACGGATCATTCAAAGGAAAATATTTATACTATCACATATAAACTGAAACATTCCATTGAATATAAGATCAGGGAAACAGGTCTGATTCATTTAGAAGAAGTGCAATTGATCAGGAAACAGATTGACGCAAGCCCATACCCCGTAATTTATTGTGGTGATATGAATTCTACACCTTGCACATTTCCCTATCGGTATTTGAAAAATGATTTACAGGATGCATTTTTAAAAAAGGGTTCGGGGCTGGGTGTTACATTTTACAAATTATTATACACACTGAGAATTGATTTTTGTTTAGTTAATAAAAAAATGAATGTATTGCAAAGCACGGTGAGCAAAGTAAAACTATCAGATCATTACCCGGTGATTAGCGATGTTAAATGGAGTAAGTGATTTTATTTTCATTTCGTATTTTTACGCAATGGCATCACCTTTTAGAAAATTTTTTAAGCGATTTTTCATAGGCCTCAATCTACTGGTCTGTGTCTTATTTTTAATTGCCTGCCTGTCGCCCATCGTAAGTCCGTTAAGCTGGTGGCCAATTGGATTCTTTTCATTAGCCGTTCCCTATTTTATTATCCTAATTATTTTTTCAATTTTATTCTGGCTGATCGTAAAACCAATATTTGTGCTGATCCCGGTCATTACTTTGTTGATTGGCACCAAACAGATCATTGTTTTATTTGCCTGGCATCCGTCAAAAGTATTTGCTGATAAGCAGGCGGACAGCACATTGCGCATCGTGGACTGGAATGTAAGCAGCATGTATGGCCTGAGTAATGATGCGGAAAAAAGAAAACATAACCGTACGGAAATTGCGGGAGCTATTTTAAAATATGATCCGGGTATTATTTGCCTGCAGGAATTCAATCATTCTTTCAGTGGTAAAACAGAATCCGATAATATTGGTATGTTTTCTACCAAATATCCCTATTATTTTTTTTCCAGGGATTATAGCAATAAATCTAAAACATACTCTTCGGGTTGCATTATTTTTTCCAAATACCCGATCATTGATTCGGGTAAAACCGACTATCCAAAAAATATTGCGGAAAGTATTATCTACGTGGATATTTTGAAAGATGGTGACACGATCCGGATTTATACCACGCATTTGCAATCCTATAAATTTACCCCAACAGATTATGGTGATATTGAAAAGATAAAAGACCAGGGAAATGAAGCGCTCGAAGCATCGAAAAATATTATTCAAAAAATGAAAGGCGCTTTTGAAAAAAGAGCAATACAGGCGGAAACAGTCAGGCGAATAACTGATCAAAGCCCTTATCCATCCATCATTTGCGGCGATTTTAATGATGTGCCCAACTCATATACTTATTTTCATTCGAGAAGTAGCAGGCAGGATGCATTTTTGAAACAGGATTTTGGCGTTGGCAGTAGTTTTTTGTCGTTAGCCCCGGCCCTGCGAATTGATTATATTTTCCCGGACAATTCATTTACGATTGTACAATTTGATATGAATGACCAGGGATTAAGTGATCATTCCATGCTCATTACTGATGTTAAATTAAAAAAATGATTATCTTCGAAAAATGAACCGCATTTTATATTTATTCCTCAATTCCTGCGCATGCTGCTGATGCAGCTATAGTATCTTTGCACCTGCACTTTTTTTACGACGTTATTCTTTCTTACTTTATTTAAAAAAAATATCATGGCTTTAAAAATATATAATTCCCTATCGAGGAAAAAAGAAATATTTGAATCACTTATTCCCGGTTTTGCCGGCATGTATGTTTGCGGACCAACAGTAAGTGGCGAAAGCCATCTTGGACACGCACGACCTTATATCACTTTCGATGTAGTGTTCAGGTATTTGATGTATAAAGGATATAAAACCCGTTATGTGCGCAATATCACGGATGCCGGGCATTTTGAAGAAGAAGGCCGTGAAGCGATTGATAAAATAAATACACGCGCCAAAATTGAAAAAACAGAACCCATGGAATTGGTACAAAAATATACCAACCTGTTTCATTGGGCGATGAACCAGTTTAATTGCTTGCCGCCTTCTATTGAACCAACTGCAACCGGTCATATCATTGAACAGATTGCGATGATTGAAGAACTCATCCGTGCGGGCTATGCGTATGAAGTGAATGGTTCCGTGTATTTTGACGTAAAAAAATATGCGGAAAATTATGATTATGGAAAACTCAGTGGCCGCATTCCTGAAGATTTGCTGGAGACAACGCGCGTGCTCGAAGGCCAGGATGAGAAAAAAAATAAAACAGATTTCGCGCTTTGGAAAAATGCGCCGCCCAAACATTTAATGCGCTGGAAAAGCCCGTGGGGTGAAGGTTTCCCGGGTTGGCATATTGAATGCTCTGCTATGTCCACGAAATATTTGGGAAAACAATTTGATATTCATGGCGGCGGCATGGACCTGTTATTTCCCCATCATGAAAGTGAAATTGCACAAAGCACTATCTGCAATCATATTGCGCCAGTGAAATATTGGATGCATAATAATATGATCACGATCAATGGAAAAAAAATGGGCAAGAGTTATAATAATGTCATTACGCTCACGCAACTTTTTTCCGGGGATCATCCCATGCTCGAAAAAGCATATCACCCGATGGTTATCCGCTTTGCCATTTTGCAAACGCATTACAGGAGCACATTTGATTTTAGTAATGAAGCATTGCAGGCCGCGGAAAAAGGTTTGCGCCGATTGTGGGATGCATTCACCATTTTACAAAACCTGGAAAGAAATGATGTTGATGCAAAAAATGATGAAACTTTTGATAAAAAAATAAACACGCTGTTGGATGGTTTTGAAGAATTTATGGATGACGATTTCAACACGGCAAAAGTGCTGGCCAATATGTTTGAACTGGTTCCAATTATCAATTCAATGAAAGATAAAACTATTGCTGCGGAAAGTTTTTCCAAAGAAACATTTGATCGTTTTAAAAAGCTTTTCAAAGTATATGTAGAAGATATTTTTGGTCTTCAGTCTCCGGGTATTGCGAATGATGCAAAGCTCGATGATGTATTGCAAGTCCTGATCGAATTACGTAAAACGGCGAAAGCCAAAAAGGATTTTGTAACGAGTGACAGGATTCGAAATGAATTATCGAATGCGGGAATTTTATTGAAAGATGAGAAAGATGGAACGGTGAGTTATAGTGTGGTGTAAAAAAAAATTCATCTATTAATGATCACAATCTTCCGAATGGCAATGCTTCGCGGCGCGGCATAAACGGTAATTATAAAAATGCGCACCAACAATCAATAAAACGGCAGGAATTAAAAGCAGGATATGAAAATTATGCCAGATTTCTTTAGCAAACAAACACAACATACCTGCTGAAAAAATGATCAACGGCCATTTATTATGATGGTGCTTTTTCCAGCCATGATACAAAGAGAATGCACCGATGCCAAATGCTAATGCGATCATAAACAGCTCAAACTGTAAGTTGTCAATAATGTTAATACCAAAAAGTGGAAGTGATGTGAGGAATAATGGTAGCAACGCGCAATGAATGGCGCAGGCCAGCGAAGCGCTGACGCCAAGCGCATCCCAGTTGATCTTCAGTTGCAATTTTTTTTCTGCCATTCCGGCAAATATAAAACTTTGCAACTTCGTTGCAAAATTTAAAATCTTAAATTTTATCATTTCGGGAACTTATTACAGATTCGGAATGGCTTAATTTTGCATTCAAGTTTTAGAACAATGAAAAAAAATAAAACACTTAAGTACATTGTATTTTTTGGTGCGATCGTCGTGATCTTTTTCATAGCGACCTTCGCCGGAACAGATAACTGGAAAGCGAAAGCACCGGTATTGGGTTATGTAAAACCGTTTACATTCACGACGGAAAACGGGCAGCCTTTTACTCAAAAAGATATGCTGGGAAAAGTTTGCGTGGTTAATTTTTTCTTTACGACTTGTAAAGGAATTTGCCCACGCATGAATGGAAATATTAAAACTATTTACGAACAGTATAAAGATCAGCCTGATTTTATGATCGTATCACATACCTGTGATCCGGAAACAGATTCTGCAGCAACGCTGAAAAAATATGCGGAAAAAATGCAGGTCAATACAGACAAATGGGTTTTCCTTACCGGGCGAAAAGACAGTTTATATTTACAGGCACGAAACAGTTATTTGCTGGATGATCCGAAGAATAATTTGAAAGATATTAATGACCAGTTTTTACATACACAATTCATTGCGCTTGTAGATAAAAACGGCAAAGTGCGTGGTCATATTTATGATGCATTAAAGCAGGATGAGCTGAAATCATTATCAGATGAAATTGCTGTTTTACTGAAAGAACCTGTTGATACCAACGCTCAATAAATATTCATTTTAAATAAATGAAAATGGAAAAGGATACGGCGGAAATATTAAAAAAAAATCATTTATCTGTTACAGACAGCAGGGTAAAGATCCTGGAACTTTTTAAAAATAAAGGTAAGGCCCTTGCACATGCAGATATTGAAAAGCAAACACATGAGCTCTTTGACCGCGTAACTATTTACCGCACTTTACAAACATTTGCCGAAAAAGGCATTGTGCATACGATTCCCACGGCAGACAATTCCGTGTTGTATGCCTTGTGTAAAGATGAATGTGCAGATGGAAAACATGCGGATAACCATGTGCATTTTATTTGTGAAAAATGTGACACCACATTTTGCCTGGACCATATCACAATTCCTCCTTTGGAAATGCCGCCGGGTTTTAAAATGAAACAAGCCGGCCTTATCGTGGAAGGCGTTTGTAAAACCTGTTCTGCTAAAAAATAATCCATTTCTTACTACCTTCGGAAAATGTTTACAAAAACAGATATTGAAAATTATTTTTCCGGGGAAAAAACACAAGCTACAATCATTTTTTTTATTGGGCTCGCAGTGGTGCTATTTGCAATCGGCGCTTTGATCTTTTTAAAAACACAGGGCTGGAGTGGCATTGCGATTGCACTTGGGATCATAGCAATTATTCAATTATCTATTGGTGGCATTGTATATAACCGTGCCGATAAACAGCGTACAGACATGGTATATAATTACGACATGAACCCGCAAAAAATTATTACCAAAGAAATCCCGCGAATGCAAAAAGTGAATACGAGATTCACACTAATCCGGCTGATGGAAATAGCCGGGATTGCTGGTGGTGTTTTTTTAATTTATTATTTCCGTAGCAATATTTCCAAACAGTTTTGGGTTGGTGCGGGCATCGCAATCATCATTCAATCGGCGCTTATGTTTGCCATGGATTCAATTGCCGCTAACCGGGCTAAAACCTATACCGGGAAAATGATTTCCTTTTATAAACAAGAAAAATAAGCCAATCGTTTTTACTTGTATACAATTATTTTCAGGACAAATTTCTTTGTGTCATACAATATGTTTACAAATAAACGCCCGCGGTGCAATTTTTACCTTTTACATTCATTGAAATAACCTATTCAAAATATATTTAACTATTTTTGAAGTATGTCATTGCCTACAATCTTCATTATCTGGATTATATTCTCGCTGCTTTTTGTAGCCTTTTTTACGGCTGTAGAAATGGCTTTCATCAGCAGTTCCCGCATTCATATTGAACTCAAAAAAAAGCAGGGCCATAAAAATGCATCCATTATTTCCGGGTTTTTGGAAAAGCCATCTTTATTATTTGGAACCACCCTTATGGGGATCAATACAGGGATGGTTTTATATGGCATTTTTTTTATGGCTTTTATGGGTAAAACCAAATGGTTAAAGCCATTTTATTTAGAAAATGTTTTTCTGCGATTTGGTTTTGATACCATCATTTTTTCAGCCGCATTATTATTGGTCGGTTTATTTTTACCCAAAGCAATTTATAAAACCAAACCTGATCGTTTTTTATTGGCCTTAGCACCGGTCATACAATTTTTTCAAACTATTTTTTACCCTTTTATAAAAATTATTTCAGGTATGGCCGATTATATATTGAAATATTTATTCAACCTGAATATTCCAAAAAATGAAGAGGCACTACAAGGCATTGACCTGGAAACTTTTATTTTACAAAACAAGGAACAGGAGGAAAGAGACAATGTAATGCATGCGGATCTTTTTGAAAATGCCTTATCCCTTCCCACTATTAAAGTGCGTCAATGCCTGGTGCCCCGCACGGAAATCGAAGGGATTTCTATAACCTCCACGATTGAAGAAGCCCGCCAGTTTTTTATTGAATCAAAACTCAGTAAACTGGTTGTGTTTAAAGATAATATTGATGATATACAGGGTTATATTCACCAGTTGGATCTTTTCAAAAAGCCCCAACAAATCACGGATATTTTATTAACCATTCCTGTAATTCCTGAAAGCATGAATGCGACTGACCTATTGAATATTTTATCCAAAGAAAGAAAAAGTATTGCCTGGGTAGTGGATGAATTTGGCGGAACGGCCGGCATCGTAACGATGGAAGATGTACTGGAAGAAGTATTTGGCGATATACGCGATGAATATGATACGGAAGACTTGCAGGAAAAACAATTATCCGAAACAGAATTTATTTTTTCCGGCAGGCTGGAATTGGATTATTTAAATGAAAAATATGATTTCGGTTTTGAAAAAACGGATGCTGAAACATTATCCGGTTATATCATTGATGAATATAAAGCCATACCGGAGGCCAAAGACCGAATCATCCTGGAGGGTTATGAATTTGATATTTTGCAGGTGAGCGATACAAGAATTGAATCTGTAAAGATTAAAAAATTGGGAAGTTGAAAAATCTTTTCTCTTGATTCTTAATCTCAGAAACAGTTATTTGAATTCTTCAAAATTAAGTAAACCAAATGCCTCCGTCGGAGGAATATTTAAATCAAGGAATTGAAAACCAGGTTGTGCTTCCCGCTTTAATAAGTTATAAATTTTTAAACTTTCTACATCGGAGGATAAATAAAATTCTATAGAATTTTCACAAGATGCTTGAGCAAAAAGTTTCGTGTCGTTTGGAATTATATTTCTTTCCTTCAAGTTTAGACTTCCTTTGTTGTGAAAAACTATCCCGGCAAACTCCCCGGTTCTTTTTGCATGGTCTAAATTAAATGGCAAAATTTGCAGGTTTCTTAAAGGCAGTTCATGAACATCACCGCCTACACAATATTCAGCAATAGAAATAGTTGAAATAATCATTGCAATTTCTTGTTTTAAAAAATACCTATCAGCATTTTTAAAAAGCGGACTTGATTCATTTAAAAAACGAAGAAAGAAACTTGTATCAAGTAAAACAGATTTATGCTTCATATCCTCCTCTTATGCTTTTTAGCCATAAATCGGGATCAATTTTCCCCAACCAATTCTTTTTGGCTTTATTCCTAAGATCTTTCAAATATGAATCATCATACTGTGGATAGTAGTCAATTAATTCAAGAAATCTTAATGACGAAGTATCTATCTGGCCATTTTCCGAATGTTGTTTTCCTGTTGCTCTTATTCCCAGTAATTTATAAAGGAGGTTATCTTCATATTTCTCTAAAAAGCTGATAGGTGTTTGTACTATTACTGTTCCTAAATCTTCTGTATAAATATGTATGTTCGCTTTGTCTTTTCCACCGGCATTAGTCACTTTCCCATAAAAGTAAAATTCAGCCTCAGCCCAAATTGACTCAGTCCTTTTATATTTTGTTGACTTGTCAATTTTTATTTCATTTGTTTTATCAAGGGAAGTTTTTATGGTAAAAACGTAATGTTTTTTAGAGGCAATGTCCTGGAAATTCTCAAAAGCCTTTGCTGTTGATGAATCAAGAAAGTCGATATTTTGAACAATGGCAACTTGTCCGATAATTGCATTAAATCCAATGATATATTGTATTGATGTTTTTAAAATGTGTTTGACAGAGCCATTTTCAATCTTATAACTTATTAACGGGCGATCTTTTTTGTCACCTGGGTAAAGTAATTTTTCTGCATTCTCCAAAATAGAAATTATTTCCCGAATGTCATAATTATCAGGAGATAACTCCAAATTACCTTTTGAACCAGTAATACGTATTTCTATGTTTCCGATTTTATCCACATTGCAAAATAACGATTATTTCAATTAAATGCAGTATGCATGCTTTTTAATAACAGATCGTACATCTATCGCTTCAAAAGTGAAAAGTAATGTCCTCATAATTAAGAAATTTTTTAAATACCCTTCCACTTACCTTTGCAGCCTTATTTTTGCAAGAGTATGAGTGATGGTTTTTTCAAACGCAGAAGCGGCCAGTCTGAAATGTCTTTTATAGATCACCTCGAAGCATTGCGCTGGCATGTGATCCGGTCGCTTATTGCTATTTTAGTTTTGTCTTTAATAATCTGGTTAAACATTCAATGGGTTTTTGATAATGTGATCGCCGGACCTATTAATCCCAATTTTGTAAGCTATAAAGCATTTTGCGATTTTAGTCACTGGGCACATTTGGGTGATGCGTTGTGCCTTCCACCAGTGGTTGTGAATATGCAAACCACCACTTTTGGAGGGCAGTTTCTCGGTAGTTTCAGTATCGCTTTTGTGGGCGGACTTATTGCTGCGTTTCCCTATATTTTCTGGGAGTTCTGGCGTTTTGTAAAACCAGCATTAAAACCAAAAGAATTAAAAAATACGCGCTTTATTATTTTCTGGGTGTCCTTCTTTTTTTTCCTCGGTACTGCATTTGGGTATTTTGTGCTTGGTCCTTTTACGTTCAATTTTCTAGCTGGCTTCAATATCAGTTCATTAAATATTTTGCAAACAAAACCCACACTGAATGATTATTTGGATAATCTCACTAACCTCATTCTTGGTTGCGGTATTGCTTTTGAATTGCCCGTGTTAGCCTTTGCATTGACAAAAATGGGTATTATAACGCCTGCATTATTAAAGCGATCCAGAAAATATGCGATCGTTATTCTCTTATTTATTGCTGCAGTAATTACACCAAGCCCTGACTGGATAAGCATGACGATTGTTTTCCTGCCTTTATATGCATTATTTGAATTGGGTGTTTTCGTTTCTTCCCGTGCTTATAAAGATAAACTGAAAAAGGAAGCTGAGATTTGGGAATAATAAAAAATGAGAAGACATTTTCTTTCTTTATCAAATTGATAAACGGTTAGGAAAAACCCGCACGCAGTTTTAATTTCACCACTTTAAAAAATACTTTTATGCAAACCAGTTTTAAAATGCTGCAACCAATTGCTCTTGGCTGTGACCACGCAGGCTTCACTTATAAAGAACAAATAAAATCCTGGCTGGAAAAAAAAGGCTTGCGCGTTTTGGATTTCGGAACATCTTCTGAGCAATCCGTTGACTATCCTGATTTTGTGCATCCTGTTTGTAAAGCCATTGAAAATGATGAAGCGGAAATGGGTATTTTATTATGCGGCACTGCAAATGGCGTGGCCATGACAGCCAACAAACACGCCAAAATCCGTGCAGGTTTATGCTGGGAAAATGAGATCGCAAAACTTACGCGTCAACACAATGATGCAAATATTATTTGTATCCCCGCACGATTTGTTTCGCTTGAGCTTTCTTTGGAAATGATCGAAACCTTTATGAGCACTGAGTTTGAAGGTGGCCGGCATCAAAACCGTGTAGATAAAATTTCCTGCTAATTATATATCCATTAAAATAAATTAAATCAATCTTCTAAATTTTTATCCATGAAAAAAGTTTTTATTGCACTTCTATTTTTATCCAATATTTCATTTGCCCAAACGCAGAAGCAAATAGAAAAATTTGCAGAAACCATTACGCCTGCTGACCTGAAAGCGAAACTCACCGTGATTGCCAGCAAGGAAATGGAAGGCCGCGAAACAGCCACGCCCGGCCAGAAAAGAGCAGCAGCTTATATAGAAAATTATTTTAAACAATTGGGTTTGCAGCCCGGCACAGCCGATGGTTATCAAATGCATTATCCTGTTTTCCAGGATTCAATTACTTCCGCAGATCTTGAAGTGAATGGAAAGAAGTTTTCAATTAATACTGATTTTGCCTATAGTTTTATTTCCTTGAATGCAGGCAATTGGACAGCGGATTCTATTGTGTTCGCGGGTTTTGGAATCAAAGATTCCACGCATAACGATTATGAAAACCTGGATGTAAAAGGCAAATGGGTTTTGGTATTAGATGGTTTACCAATTGATATTGGCAAACCTGCGGATTCTGTAAAATATAATTTTCGCAGCCCCGGATCTTTTTACCAAAAAGCAATTACTGCAAAAAATAATGGTGCAGCCGGAGTGATGATTATTGGAAGAGATTTTCCGAAAAAAACCAATGCTGCAACAAAGGGAAATATGTATCTCAAACAACAAACTGCATCTAAAAATAATCCACTTGTTTTTGTATCAACAAAAGTTGCTGCAAAAATTTTGGGAATCACGAAAGATAATTTCACTGGCTTAAAAGATATTGCACTCAAAACTTACCCGGCAAAATTTTCCTATTCCATCCAGGCGAAAACACTCGATTTGCAAAGCAGTAACGTGATCGGTGTAATGCCGGGAACAGATAAAAAAGATGAATATGTTTTCATCACCGGGCATTATGATCATTTGGGTAAAAGGGATTCCGTAATCTGGTATGGCGCTGATGATGATGGTTCCGGCACGACCAGTGTAATTGAATTGGCGGAAGCATTTACCAACGCAAAGGAAAAAGGTTTTGGCCCGCGTAGAACGATTGTGTTTATGACAGTTTCCGGTGAAGAGAAAGGCTTATGGGGTTCTGAATATTATACAGATCATCCTGTTTTTCCTTTGGATAAAACTTCTGTTGATTTGAATATTGATATGGTGGGCAGATTGGATCCGAAAAGAACGGAAGGCGATTCCACAAATTATGTTTATACGATCGGTGAGGATAAATTAAGTTCTGATCTCATGAAGATCAGTGACAGTATCAATCATACGTATATGAATATGGAACTGGACAGGCGCTTCAATGATCCCAAAGATCCGAACCGTTTTTATTATCGTTCTGATCATTACAATTTTGCAAAAAATGGAGTTCCGGTAATTTTTTATTTTAATGGCACGCATGCAGATTATCATCAGCCGACGGACACTGTAGATAAAATTAATTTTGATGTGATGGCCAAAAGAGTGAAGCTCGTTTTTTATACAGCCTGGGATATAGCAAACAGAAATGCCATGTTGGTAAGAGATATTCCATTGAAATAAGTAATCATTAAAATTTTAGGAAAAGAAATGATTGTTAGATTTTCTTTTTTGATTTTCTTAATATCCAATTTTCTTTTTATTTATTTTACATGTTTCACTTCTTGTAAAAAAGTATTTAAAAACATGGATGCAATCCTGGAAAATGAAATCGGGGATGCGAGTACCGGGTATTGCTTGCCGGAAAATCCCAGCCAAATATTATCCTGATCATTGTTGAAGACATGCGGTTATGAAATCCCAATAATGCAGAAATTGGCTAATCACAATCCTCAATTTTCAAATAAGTGATTTGAATTTAATACCTGTGCTATGTAATCTTATCATGCGTCATTATTTATTTTCAACAAATAATTTACCGACAATTTTATAGGCCAACGTAAATGGATGATGTAATTGAGCTTTGTATATTTTTTTATTTTTTTTATAATTATTTTAACTTACTTTGTGCCTTGTTTTTTTTTCAGTTTTTTAAACGACTAAAAATATTAACTATGCAACCAACATCTAAAGAACTCCATTCTCAAAACAGGAGCAAACACATTTCAGGATTTTTAGCTATATTTTTTATTACTGTAATATGTAGCCTGGGTAGTTGTAAAAAGGATTTTAAACCCCTGGAAAATGCCGATGAATCCATATCCAATTCCGGGTCTTTTGACAAAACCGGTATATCCACCAAACCCAATATTATATTGATTATTGGAGATGATGTGGGATTTGAAATTCCCAATTATACAGGAGGCGAATCTTATAGCACACCGAGCTTGAATTTTATGGCCAGTCGCGGAATACAATTTAATTATGCATTTTGCCACCCGGATGGTTTTCCCTCCAGGATTGCAGCGTATACAGGTAAATACAATTTCAGAAATTATATTAGCTGGGGCATTTTGCCTCCCGGGGGCCAGAACATAAGTAATATGCTGCACGATGCAGGATATGCCACTTGCTTTGTGGGTAAGTGGCAGAACGGTGGCGGAGATCAGGGAGTAAAAGATGCAGGCTTTGACAAGTACAGGATTTTTTTACCATTTACTTCTCCTTCCAATCAATATAAAGGGCGCTATAAAAGCCCGATTCTTTATGAGAATGGAGATTACTTACCCGATAGTATTACAGCCGGCCGTTATTCAGAAGATATGAATGTGGAATACCTCGATACCTTTATTGATGAAAATCAAAACAAGCCGTTTTTTGCAGTTTATTCAATGCCATTGATACAAAAACCCTGGGTGCCTACACCGGATGATCCTGAATATGCAGACTGGAATCCAAAGTTTGATGAGGCTAATCAGGATATTAAATATTTCCCCTCTATGGTCAAATATATGGACAAAAAAATTGGACAGATTATTAAGCACCTGGATGCCAAAGGTTTGAGAAATAATACATTAATTATATTTACGACTGATAATGCCACTAACATAGATATTTATTCCATGTGGAGAGGCGAATTACTCCGGGGAAGAAAAAACCGTACAACTTTATGGGGTACGCGCATTCCGCTTGTAGCCTATTGGCCACGGGGTATAGCGCCAGGTCAAAGTACCAATACATTAGTGGATTTCACTGATTTTCTTCCAACATTTGCCAATGTGGCAAAAATTCCGGTTCCAACTAATTACGGAACGCTCGATGGAGTTAGTTTCTTTGATAATCTAACCGGGCAAAATGGAATAGACCGAACCTGGTCTTTTTGTCAATGGGATAATAATCCCAATGATGATAAACCCATGATCAGGTATATCAATGATACGATATATAAATTATATGATGAACCCCCATTGTATTCCCGGTTTTATAATATGCAGGTAGATAATTTAGAATTACATCCAATCCATGCAAATAAGCAAACGGATGCTGAAAAACAAATCCGCCAAAATTTTATTGATGTGCTGCAAACAATGCATAATTAAAATATAAATTACTTTCGTATTCATTTTATAAAAAGCCTGTAAAAATTGCAGGCTTTTTTATTTTTGCTTTTCAACTCCAACGCATGTCAAAATATTTAATCATTGGGCTGGGAAATATTGGTTTGGAATATGAAAATACAAGGCATAATATTGGCTTTAATGTGGCTTCCACTTTTGTGCAAAAGCATGGAGGAATTTTCAAACCGGGCCGATTCGCAGATATCGCCGAAATAAAATGGAAAGGAAAATTGTTCATTGTGATCAAGCCAACAACATTTATGAACCTCAGCGGAAAAGCTTTTTCATTTTGGCTTCAAAAAGAAAAGATCAAACTTGAAAATACACTGACAATTGTGGATGATCTCGCATTGCCTTTATCAAAATTAAGACTCAGGGCAGGCGGCAGTGATGCCGGCCATAATGGGTTAAAAGATATTCAATATTTCATGAATACGGATGCTTACCCCAAATTGCGTTTTGGAATTGGCAACAATTATCCGAAAGGCAGGCAGGTTGATTTTGTTTTAAGTGGCTGGCTGCCGGAAGAGATGCCCATTATTGAAAAAAAGATAGAAACCAGTATAAAAGTTATAGAAGATTTTGCTTTTTCAGGAATTGATGTTACGATGAATTGGGTAAATAAACTGGATTTTTCCTGAATAAATTTGGAGGTATAATCGGATTAAGATTATTTTTATACTTCAAATTAATTGCTTAAAATTTTATCTATGAAAATATTTTGTGTAGGGCGGAATTATGCCGAACACGCAAAGGAATTAAAAAACGAGATTCCTTCGGAGCCTGTCATTTTTATTAAACCAAAAAGTGCGCTCCTCCCTGATAATATGCCTTTTTATTACCCGGAATTCACGAATGAATTGCATTACGAGTGTGAATTGGTTTTTCGCATTGGGAAAAACGGGAAATATATCCGTGATTACCGCGCGGATAAATATATAGATGCCGTTACTGTTGGCATTGATTTTACAGCCCGGGATATACAAAATGAATTGAAAAAAAAAGGCCTGCCCTGGGAAAAAGCAAAGGCCTGGGACCATTCTGCAATTTTGGGTAAATGGATTGACTTGAAAGATATTGAACTAAAAAATCCTATTGAATTTTCCATGGAATTAAATGGTGAGACCGTTCAAAGTGGAAACAGTCATGATATGATCTTTTCAATTGGAAAGATTATAGAAAATATTTCCCGATATTTTGCACTTCATATTGGAGACATCATTTATACCGGCACACCTGCAGGTGTTGGTGAATGCGTGGTTGGTGATCAACTGGCCGGGTACCTGCGTAGTGAAAGGCTCTTCGAAGTTGATATTAAATAGGCTGCATATCTTTTTTCATTTAACTTCAGAATCGGATATTTGCACATGTTTGATCTTAACTTACTTACAAAAGCATACAGTTTAATGGCTACGGCCAGGCAGATGGGAGAAATGTATGACGAAAACCGTACTGTGTGCAAATTTGTCCATTCAACTTCTAAGGGACATGAAGCCATACAAATTGCCACCGGCATACAATTATTAAACTGTGATTTTGCCAGTCCGTATTACCGGGATGACAGCCTGATGCTAGGTATGGGATTTGAACCATATCAGTTGATGCTGCAATTGCTTGCGAAAGCAGAAGACCCATTTTCGGGTGGCAGGTCCTACTATTGCCATCCTTCAAACCGATCTGATAAATATCCACAGATCATTCATCAAAGCAGCGCTACCGGTATGCAGGCAATACCAACGACCGGTATTGCCCAGGGCATTCAATTCATGGAAAATACTAGTTCTGCTTTATTGAAAAAAGGCGCGGGTAATGAAAACCCGATTGTATTATGTAGTCTTGGTGATAACAGTATTACAGAAGGAGAAGTAAGTGAAGCCTGGCAATTTGCTGTTTTGAAACAATTACCAATCATTTATCTTGTCCAGGATAATAATTGGGGCATCAGTGTTACGGGCGAAGAAGCGCGTGCCATGGATGCTTATGAATACGCATCCGGTTTCCCCGGATTTAGAAGATTTAGTATTGATGGTACTGATTTTATTGAAAGTTTTTTGACCATGCAGCAGGCGATTGATTATGTGCGAACTGAAAGAAAGCCTGTAGTAGTCCACGCTTCAGTGCCCCTATTGGGTCATCATACTAGTGGCGTGAGAAAAGAATTTTACAGAAGTGCGGACAACCTCGAAGCAGATGGTGAAAGAGATCCTTATCCAAAATTAAAACAGGTTTTACTGGCACATGGTTATAGCCATGATGAAATTTTAAAAATCGAAAACGATGCGAAGAAAGCAGCGGAAGCTGCTTTTCAAAAAGCCATCAATGCACCTGATCCTTCTGTTACATCCGTAACAGAACACGTATTTGCAAAAACGAATGTTCATGAAGAAAAAGGGGAGAGAAGCCCTTCAAAAGGTGAAAAAGTAGTCATGGTAGATGCGGCCATGCATGCGATTGAAGAAATTATGCAGCAACATCCTGAATGTCTTTTATATGGCCAGGATGTAGGAAAAAGATTAGGTGGCGTTTTCCGCGAAGCGGCTACACTTGGCGAAAAATTTGGAGACCTTCGTGTTTTTAATACGGGTATTCAGGAGGCTTATATTGTAGGTTCTACAGCAGGAATGTCCGCATTAGGATTGAAACCTATTGTGGAGATTCAGTTTGCCGATTATATTTACCCGGCATTTAACCAGTTGGTGTGCGAGGTCGCGAAATCCTGTTATCTCACAAATGGTAAATACCCGGTGAGTGTTGTTATCAGAATTCCAATTGGCGCTTATGGTGGTGGTGGCCCGTACCATAGCGGAAGTATTGAATCCACATTACTTTCTATAAAAGGTATAAAAATTTGCTACCCTTCTAATGCCGCGGATATGAAAGGGTTAATGAAAGCTGCGTTTTACGATCCCAATCCTGTAATCATGCTGGAACATAAAGGCTTGTACTGGAGTAAAGTACCTGGTACAGAGGAAGCAAAAACCATCGAACCTTCAAGTGATTACATATTACCAATCGGGCAAGGCTTATCTGTTTTGCAGGCAAATGATAAGCAACTCTACTCAGGTGAAACCGCCTGTATCATTACGTATGGGATGGGTGTATTCTGGGCGAAAGCAGCGGCGACATCGTTTCCGGGGAAAATAGAAGTGATTGACCTTCGCAGTTTATTTCCTTTGGATGAAGCGTTGGTATATGCTACTGTAAAAAAGCACGGAAACTGTTTGGTGCTTACGGAGGAGCAACAAAATAATTCATTTGCCGAAGCGCTGGCAAGTCGCATTTCAAAACATTGTTTCCAGTTTTTGGATGGGCCAGTTGAAGTGATGGGTGCCTTGAATTTACCCGCAGTGCCTATTCAACTTTCACTGGAAGAAGCCATGATTCCTACAGTAAAAAAAGTAACAGATAAGCTCAGGTATATTTTATCCCGCTAAATTTGAGTTGGAAATTTTGGCTGCTTCTCAGATTTTGCCAATAACATACAGGGCATTCATATCAGGAGTTTTACTACCGCCTTTATTTTCTAACGTGAT